>CACYYN010000013.1 GCA_902778665.1 Oscillospiraceae bacterium
CCCTCTTTGAAGATGATCAGGTTGTCCTGTTGCTTGCCGAAGCCTGTGATGCGCTCTTCGGTCGAACCGGCGAGTTGAACTTGTTCCATCGGGAAGTAAGACGCATCCATCTTAAAACTGGAGTTTCCGCTCCAGAAATAAGCATTCGGCTGATCTTCAGAACCTGCCATCACAACACACAGTTCTCCTGTTCCTCCGTATACGGCCACGTACCTGCAATCTGATATAGATTTCTGTGCTTCCGAATTATCCAATTCATAAGTGATCCGGACTGTGTTATTCGTCGGTGGATCCGTCACAGGAGGTGCTACATCAAACAGAACTCTCCCATATTGCGGGTCGTAACTCCACCCGACAGTAACGTGATAACCATTGACCTGAACGTACGTCACCCTCTCCGCCTTCACCGGCAGGTAATATGTTTTTGCTCCGTCAACAGCGTTATACCAAACTGTTTTTCTGCTACTCATCCGGTTTTCCGGTTGATACAGGTCTCCGGCTCCCGTAGCAGGGTTTGCGTTGATCACAATCACCGGCTCATACGGAAATACTTCATTGCAAGAAAAAGACCACTGCCCGTCTACCTGATTGGCAGTGATCTCTTTATAGGCTCCCTTGGTTTTGTAATACAGCTTATCGCTGAAGGTGAAGAAAGTGCCTCGGATCTTTGGGATACCTGTTGCAAGCAAAACCGGTGAACCTGATTCTACATCAAAACGGAAAATATTGCCTCCGATATGGGCGAAGATAAAACCATGCCACAGTCTCGGATAGGCTGCAAAGCCCTGCCCTAACTGATAAGGGCAAATATAATACTGCCCCTTGCGAGAGCAGAGCATACCGTTTCGCCAGAGGAGGTTTTTCATCTCCGGTGATTCACTCGGCTTAAGCCGGTAATCCGGGTCCCAGAGGTTGATGCCGCCATAGAGATTGCTGTAATCCAGGACGTATTCCTTCTTCGGTGAAGGCGTGTCCTTCAGGCTTGTATATCTCGGATTCATTTCTTTTCCCGAATGAATTCCTTGAACTCTTCCGCAACCAGAATAACCTTTCCTTTCGGGGAGGGGTTTACTGCTTGCGAGATAAATCCGGTTACTTCAAACTCTGCTTCCGGATCTTCAAGAACTCTCTGAAAGAAAGCTTCGTCATCATTGGAGAAAGTTCTGCATTCAACACAGTCTTCTCCCATACACGCATCCTCATCCGGAGAAATCTCGAAAGTGTAATAGATGCCGTTGGCTGCTGACAGGTGACGCGTCAGATTATGCACCCTGCCGACTGCCACTGCCTTATCTGCATCATTGTCTCTCACATCAACAATCTGGACGTTAAGTGCTTCCAGAATTGTCATCCGATTCGTAGAGCTTGTTTCCGGGTCCATTATTTCCTCGATCCTGCAGAAGGCATCCATCACAATTGCTTTCTTATCCCATGCGGCCTGCAGAACGTTCTTCGCCTCTTCTCCATAAGCAAAGCAGCACAGTTCCATACAATCCTTGACTACATTCGGATCTGAGAGAGCAAGATAAAACAGCAAACCGTATGCATCACTGCCTTTACAGATCCGGAAATCGTCTTCAACCCAACCGCTGATTTTTACTTCTGTATATCCCATTTATTCATCCTCCCAATCTTCTTATTCATCACAGCCGACGACGCCGTTGCAGTCTTTATACACAGCGTCGTACAGCACGCTGCCGCAATTCGGGCAGGCGGGCATTGCCGGATATACCGGCGGCTCCGTACTTCTTTCTTTCATATTGTCCTCCAGACATTTAATTTTCCATTAAAAACGGGGAAGCGTTTCCGCTTCCCCGAAAAGGAGGTGCCGCAAACGGTAACAGGGAGTGCATAAACCTGTCTGCCGTTCGTTTAATTCGGCATCATAATAATATCACATCTTACGAGTCCTGACAGGTCCGGCGGAGTCCGGAGTAGTCCGGATTTCATTTTTTTTCTGCATTTTTCGATAAATTTTTGAAGCTTGCCTCATGGCTGCATACAGAAGATCATATGCTGTGGATTTGGGCAGCTCCATAATGTAGCGTATGTTTCCCATCTGCAAACCTTTCAGGTATTTATATCGCAGAATCTGTCTTTCCTTTTCTCCCGGCATCTGGCTGATCAGTGCTTCAACCGAACGACGGCTGTAAGTCAGCTTCTGTCTTTTCTCCTCCAGAGCTTTCTCTGCCTCAACAATTTCTGCCATTACCTTCTCAAAGGCATCGTTATTTTTGGATAGGTTTCTCCCGGCAGTATGGCTCAGATGTGTGGTTCTGTCATCCACAATTGATCGCAGCGATGCAATATGGTCTTCTTCGGCCCGGATCTCCTTTTTCAGTTCCAGAGGTTTCTTCAGGAACTCCTCCACCTCATAAACTTTCTTTCCCATTTCGATTATCCTCCATCAGTCCTGTACGTGCTTTCAGCATTACATTTTCAAGCGTGGGGACCTGCAGCTGTTTTCTGGCATAGGGTGGCATCTCCATCTGCTGATCTCGAAGAGTAAAAATCAGATCATGTACATTTTCCTTCTTCGAATATAGCAGGTATTTCAGAATCTGAGCTTCCTCCTCACACTCACATGCATCCTTTTGCATGAAGAGCCTTGCCGCCTCTTTTGCCTCCTGCAGCATTTTCGACTCAAGGTCCAGATATTCTTTATACTTTGCCTTGAATGCATCGAGCTCCTGATCCAGCTTTTCCAGAATAAAAGCTCCCTCCACCGTGGTGTATGCACTGAATTCCGGTGAGAGGAAAAACTCTCTGCACTCTTTTGCAGTCTTCCTGGCAGAGCTGCTCTCTGGTTTTATCATCATCTTCACCTTTGCCTCTCTGTAATCATCCGCCGCCTGGACCACGACTGCATGGAGCAGATCCTGAACGGGATTGTCACTGTAACGGTTCTCATCTTTCATCTCCGGGTATCACCCCTTTGAATGCACCCTGCAGGTCCTTCATCAGCATGGGGCGGATCTCATCTGCAACCATCACAAAGTTATTGCACTTTCTCATAATGGTCTCGTCCGAATCCCGCTTCCAGTCGATTTCATAGCCCAGTCTGAGCCTGCCACTCACACAGATGCTCATGTCCTCATGCAGAACTTCCCGTTCTTCATCGGCGAGAATTCTGTCCGTCCAGCAATAGAGCCTCTGATCGTCCCCGTGTCTGTCCTGCCCCAGCAAGGCAAATGCTGTATAACCCGGTTCCCCTGAACCTGCTACGGAATAGGCACACGATTTACCCATGCCCTCAAACCTGTTGATACCGAACTTCATATATTCCGGATAGACACCGAATCCGATTTCTGTGAGCAACAGATAAGATTCCCGCCAGGAATACTTGCCGTAAGAAAAATCTGCAGCCTTCATCTCCCCTATGACGCACACTTCTTTTCTGCTTTCCTTCTGCAGAGCCTCAGCACACGGACCATATGTTTTGCAGCGAATGGCAAAGCCTTTGTCTCTTGACGTAGCCTCTTCCGGGAAGGTACTCAGCAAAAAATCTGCCCACAGGGTACCGAAATTATCATGGGTGAAACGCACTCTTTCAGAAACCGTCCCGCCAAGAGTCACGTGGTTGGAAAATGCCAATACTTTCATTTATTTAATCCTCCTCAATTTTTCAGCTCAGCCTTGACGGCGTCGATCAAAGCCGTCTGGGTTTTATCCTTCTTTCCGAGCACAGCCCGGATCTTCTCATCAATGGTGCCTTCGGTCAGAATGTGCTGAATGACCACGGTCTTCTCCTTCTGCCCCTGCCGCCAGAGCCTGGCGTTTGTCTGGGTGTAGTTTTCCAGTGACCAGGGCAGTGAATACCAGACAATTTGGCTGCCACCCTCCTGCAGGTTCAAGCCGTGGCCTGCCGACTGGGGGTTGATGAGCCCGACTGAAAGCTCTCCCCTGTTCCATGCCCGGATGCTCTCCTTGCTGTCCAGAGCTGCAAACCGTATGCCTTTATCCCTCAGCATGGCTTCAATCCGCATCAGATCATGGCGATAGTTGTAGACCACCAACACCGGCTTTCCGTTTGCCGCCTCCAGCAGATCCTCCAGTGCCTCCAGCTTATGGTCATGGATGTGAACCGGTGTGCCGTCGATGCCATACACAATGCCGTTTGACATCTGGATCAGTTTCGTGCCCAAAGCCATGGCGTTCTTTGCGGTGATCTCCCCGCCCTTCAGGTTTAACGTCATCTCAGCAGTCAGCTTTTCATAAAGTGACTTTTCCTTTGCATCCAGGCGAACCACATAGTCGCTCACAACCTTCTCCGGCATCTGCAGGTGATCCATCGCCTTCATCGAAATGGTCATATCGGAGATCGCTTCATAAATCTTCTCCTCCGAGCCTTCTCTCGGCTTCCAGTCCACAATCTTGCCCTGATACCCAAACACCGGATTGAAGTACTTCAGCTGATAAGAATTCAGATGGTTGCCCAGGTGGGCTCCCCCGTCCATGACGGCGTATTCCGCCCACAGGTCCATCAGCCCGTTGGAGGCCGGTGTGCCCGTCAGACCGATGACCCGCTTTGCCTCTCTGCATAACCGGTAAGCTGCCCTTGTTCTGGCTGCCCGCATATTCTTGAAGCTGGAAAGCTCATCAAGAACAACGGTGTCGAACATGTAAATCGTCCACTTCTGTGATACCAGCCAGCTGAGGTTGTCCCGGTTGATCACGTAGATCTGGGCATCTGCCTGCAAGGCAGCCTCTCTCTGCTTCGGCGTGCCGAGGATGACGGAGATCTTCAGCCCCTTCAGGTGCTGCCACTTTTCAACCTCCGCCGGCCATACATCCCGTGCCACCCGGAGGGGAGCAATCACGAGAGCCTTTTTCACTTCTCCGGCATCGATCAGGTCCTTCAGTGCCGAAAGGCTGATCACCGTTTTCCCGAGGCCGCAATCTAAAAATGCAGCCGCCACCGGATGGGATTTGATATATTCAATGGTGTACTTCTGATATTCATGAGGTATAAATTTCATGTTACAATCCTTCTTTCTTTCATGTGTGACAGTCGGAGACAGTCATTTCCGTAAATTCTCTATAGAGAATAAAATTCTCTTTTTTTCTCGCGCGCGTACGAAGTTTATGAATAGACCGTCACAGACTGTCACACTGATCATTTCAACTTTTATTAGCGTATTTAAGCCGAAGCCCTAAAAGGTATCTGCCATCCCTGTTCTTAAACTTCTCAAAGCCGGCATTTTCCATTGCGCTATAAAAATCTGCCGTGCTCCGTGCCCACTCACCGTTTCGCATACAGTAATCCCGATATTCCTGATAAATACTCCCGGATTTTGCTTTATAATCCTGACCGACTTCACAGCATTCTTCGAGAAATAACGACAGCCAGTCATTATTGTCGCGGTAAGCGGAAATTGCGTTTTTCACGCACTCCGGCACGGGGATACTGAATTCTCTGGCGATTACCTTCTCTGCCCCTTCGATGATCCACTGCATAACAGCCTCACCGGCATTCTGAACGAGATAATCCGTATAGTTCTTGACGTCTGAGCTGCCCTCAATTTTTGCGTTGAAGGGTATTACAATAAGTCTTCTCCATGTGCCAGCATCGGAGGCCCCCACCTTCGGTAGATGGTTGGTGTACAAAACCAACGTATGTGACGGGATGAATTTGAACGGGTCCCGGTATTTTTTCTCAGCGAAGATCTCGTCTGTCGAGCAAAGCTGTTTGATCATGGAGGTGTTTAAACGCATGCCTTCTTCCAATTCAGCCGCTATGACAAGCCGTTTGCCCTTCAGTTCCGCCATTTCGGGCTTGACGTTTCTCTTCACTCCCACGGTCAGCGTGTCAGCAGACATCTGGCCGGAGTAGGTGCCCAGCACTCTGGCAACGGTGTTCCAGAAGGTGGACTTGCCATTTCTCCCCTCGCCATACGCAATAATAATGGCCTCAAGAAAAACCTTGCCCACAGCAGCCAGACCGACGATCATCTGCACATAGTCGATCAGTTCCCTGTCTCCGCAAAAGAATGTGTCCAGCGCCTTCTGCCAGATCTCCATGCCCTTTTCAGAGGGGTTGAAAGACGTAATCTTAGTGATATAGTTTCTCGGCTCCTGTGCCTGCACGCCTGCCATGCCGTATCGCAGATCGTACGTTGCATCCGGCGTATTCAGCAGGAAGGGGTCTCTGTCCAGATCTGCAACCTCCTTCTGCACCATGGGCTTTGCGGCAGCCAGAGCGGAAAGAATGTAATTCATGTCCCGGCGTTTCATCACAAAGGCCTTGTAAAGAAAGGCGGAAGCCAGCTTTTCCTTTGCTCTCTCCAGCGCCTGCAGCTTCTCCTCATCATCAAAGGCCTTGAACTGCCGGCTTAAGCCACGGGTACCATCTGACAGATCAAATTCCACTCCTCCGATGTCGGTGAGCTGCTTCACGGCAGAGGCGATCTCGTCCTCGGCGTCGGCCAGCTGCAGATCCAGAAATTCCTCCACGGCACCTACTGCCCGCTGTTTGGATTCCCGCCAGCATCGTCCGTCATACCTTAAATAGTCCGTGCTTTCGGTGTAGCAGAGCTCATCGGCATATTCCCGCACCAGAACCTTGGCCTGGCCGATGTCGGAATAATCCGGCGGCTTCAGGCTCAGGGCAGCCGGCGCTCTGCCGTACTCCTCCGGAGCAATATAATCCGGTGCCTGTGCAATGGTCCGTTCATAAAACTTCACGGCGCTGTACCAGGTGTTGCGGAGCTCATCCGTCGGCAGGGGCGGATCACACCGCTCGGCATCCTTCAGATAGAGCTGCAATGCCTTCTCCGTCTTGCCGTAGCGTTTCAGTGTTTTCAGAGCAAAGCGGTGCATTGTATTATTGCGTTGGCCCTGTGGTATCCTTGCCGAAAAATCCGCCTCCAAAACAGAGTCTGGTCTGTCAACCGGATTGAATGAAAAATCGTAATTTTCCTTATCTTTTGCCTGATTTTCTGAATCAGCTAAGAATAATGCAGGCTGCAGCTTTTCCATAAACTCCGTCAGATCCCGGACCCCTTCCCAGTATTCCACCTCAGGGTCTTCCGTCCCGAAGAAGAACCGAGCCGGATCCAGTGCCTGAGCATCAAAATAAGGGAACATTTTCTGCACGGTCTGCTTCATGGCAGCATACTTCTCTGCTGAATTGCACAGTGCAATCGGGAACATGACATGAAACTTCGGTCTTGCCTCCTTCCCGTTCTTCTCCCGCATGTTCGACCGGGAATAGTGAATCCAGAAAGTAGTGCCGGAAAAGAACTCCGCAATGTCCTGGGGCAAAATCCATTCTGCCGGCACATCGGAAAAGTCATTGTCCACATCAAAGCCGATGCAATCGGCCCGGATAAAGTTATCGATGCTCCTGCGATTGCCTTTAAACTCGGCACAGGTATAATCCTTTGACACGGCCTTCTTCAGGCCCTCCGCATCCGTCACCTCAATCTGGTGCGGGTAGTAACAGTTTTTGTTGTTCTGCCGACAGTCGGCAGTAAAGATTTTGATCATATTGTTTTCCCCTTCTTCCGCTTGCGGCATAAAGCCGCAAGCGGATTTTTGAAATTTTGCTTCTCAGAACACGTCGTCCAGTTCATCCTCCTGCACATCGGCAGCGAGAGCGTCCTTCATCCATTCCGGATCAGCCGGGAAATCATCGGGATCGTAATCGAAAAAACGGTCCACGTCATTGCACTGGCGTTCTTCACCTTCGCGATTGGTGTAAGACCTGATGGTGATGTGCACCTTGAGGGGCAGGCCCACAAGACCGGACCAATCCATATCCAGCGCTTCACCATGTTTTTTCCGTCCGATTGCCCGGAAGAACTGGCTCAGCTTCCACTCCAGCTTTCTGTGAACCAGAAGGCTGACGGTCACTTCCTGCGGCCCGTTCTCGGTCTCAACTGCCAGGGTGATAATTGCTCTCGGGCAGGCAGACAGCTTTGCACTGCCTTTAAACTCTCCCTGCTCAAACCGCTTGATGCGAGCCCGGTAAACACCCGGCTGCAGAAGCTGAAAACCATCAGAATCGTCTGTAAGCTTCCACGTCCATTGGTTAATAAAATCTGTCATTTTCAATTCTCCTGTAAGTTATTAAATTTTGTATGTTTTTTGAGGATTCCCTCCATCGTTTTCTTGTCCTCACCCTGCAGGTCTGAGTACAGTCTTTTCAGGAGATCCTCCTCTTTTGGGGTAAGTCGCCCTCGATAGATGTAGCATCCATCCATCACTCGGATTCCACCACTTCTTCCACGAAGTATCTCGAGTGGGTAATCATGCGACAGGTCCTGAAAGTCATTCCAGATTGTCTGGACAGAGACGCCAAATCTGGCTGCCTGCTCCGGAGCAGTCATAAATCTTCTGACAGCAAGATCATTTAACATTTCTTCACGTCTTTCGTAGACCGTCACATAATCACCTCCTCTCAAGACAATTAGGTTTTAGCAGGAAAACCTATAGAAAATTTATAGGTTTAATTGATATTTAAATAATTATTAATCAGAACAACAAAAAAACCGGAACTATCCTTTTATGCTTGTTAAGCACTCTTGGATAGTTCCGGCGATTTGCTCCTCATACGAATAAGGGAGACTTACCGATAACTTCTGCTGCAGATAATTCCGCAGTCGGCTCCACGTCATTGACGGGGCACGTCGCAGTAATTTCTGTTTATAGTGTATTTCGTTTTACAAAGGTTTCTTTAGTATTTCCTCGATCTGGTGGTAAAAACTCTCGAGTGGGACTATTTCTTTTTTGTATCTTCCCTGTTTTACCTCCAGGTAAGGCTCCCTCCTTTTATACTTATCTACGACCAAATCGCAAAATCGTGGGGGCCGTGTCTTACCGGATTGTAAATTTAATACCGGATAATGAATAAGCTCTTCTTCTGATACATCCTGATTTTCTTTTTGCATATGATTATTCTCCTCTTCCGTCAATTGTTAACCTCACACCTTACAAATGGTGTAAAAGATACAGCGGGAACCAGTCCCGCTGCGGGGCTTACCGTCACAAAAGAAATGAAATATACTACTATGCTCACACCGGAATTCTTTTTAAAATTTCTATGCACCGAAGCCAATCTGCTTCTTCTGCATTCACCTCCCGTGAGACCCTTATTGCCAAGACAATATGTCGGCGAGCCATTATATACTCCGGCAGATCCGGTGCTATTGTATGTTTCTGCCAGGCAATGATGTCATACATCTCATACTGCTCTTCCAGAGACAGTGAAAGAATTTCAGATACCTGATAGAGGCGGTCTATCGTCAACGGTGCAGCTTTGTTCCTCTCCACATCACTGAGAAACGGCGCAGAAATCCCTATTCTTCTTGCCATTTCCCTAAGAGAAATATTCCGCTCCGTCCGTTTTGTGCTCAGAAAAGTACCAAACGAATCATAATGCACTGCACTCACCATAAACCGCTCTTTCTCCCATCAGCTTCTACACTCTTGCAGGCAACTCTGCAAGTTCATCATTCTTCGCATTACGTATGATCTGTTGTACTTCTTCCAGCTCTGCTTGATTCATACAATCTCCCATTGTGATATAGGAGATCACAACACCCGCACTCCGAACAGATTCTTTACCCGTGATCATCTTCTTATTTGCACTTCCAATGACAAGGATATTATACCAGAGGTCATTTTCAAACGACCAATCGATATGATTCAGCTTTTCAGCTACTTCTTCCCAGCTGGCTCCATGCCTCTCTGCAAATAATGCAACATGTGCCAGTGCCATCTGTGTGACGGGCTTTAGCAGGAGGTTTTCCTCTCTAAGCCTGGATACAGGACGGTCTTCTCTCGTCAGAAGGAGATACTTCTGAAAGACCTTAATTTTTTTCAAAAGTACATTCCAGAAGCAAGCCACTTTCTGATATGCTGCTTCAATATCGTCCTCATTCGGTAGCTTCTTCTGTGAGAATCCATCATCCTTCAATATTGTTTCATTGATCGTATAAAGAGCACTGAGTGTTGTCAGATTTTTGCTGCGCTGTGAAAGTGTATTACTTCTCCAGTTCACCAGATCAATCTCTCCCACTGCAGCAAGCGGTTGTCCGGGCACAAACAGTTTTCTGGCTGTAACTGCAAAAATGTCATCATCGCTGGTTATTATATTGTCGCTGCGGCTTGTCTGTTTCGCGTATTTATTGATTTTATTAAAGATCTTACGAATTTTCTTGGTATCTGTATGCCTAACAAGAATCACACATACTTCATCACTCGCAAGTTCCGGATGTGGCTTCAGCTCATTCATGGATGGTGTAACTTTCGTGCCACCCGGAACTCCTGTAATCCCCTTGATGGCAATTTTCAGACTCAACAATCGATGTTGCCCGTCCAGAGCAATCAGTCTTTCCTTTCCTGGTAGAGTAATAAATCCCATATCCTGCATTGGGCGTTTATAAGCAGTCGGAATCTTAGAAATTACATCAGATAATGGTTCGAAGGAAATATCTTCAAAGCCCATATAGATATCCACTATCAGACTGGAAAAGAAATGATCATGATCTGTCACAACATAGGGAACAATTTCTTCCACGATACGCCTGATATCACATTCACGCTGCATTTTCTCTTCTGCAGACATATCCGGCCATTCCGGCATCTCCTTTGCTATACCTACACGATCAATCAATTCACCTGCAGAAATTTTTGCAATATAATAATCTGTATCACCCATCCGGGCTTTGATGCAACCTAATGTCGCCATAAACAACCTCCATGTTTTCGAAAACATCAGCATAGTGCATCATAGCACATCCGCAATATGTTGTCAAGTAAATCTTTAATGTTTTCACAAACATTGCAAATTCTTTTTCTAATTAATTTTCCTTTCTAATAGATTTTTCTTTTTGAAGAATTTACAAAAATATCTTGAAATGGCTGAACATTTATCATACAATATGAATGGGAAATGAGGTGACTCTGAAATGCCTGATCAGAAAATTCAGTGGCATCCCGGCTTCTTCGCAGGGATTGAGCTTGAATTCAAAGAGTATCCGGTAGATATTGAAAAAGAGTATCAGCTTACGCGTGGTCCCCTGCAGATTGATCTTCTGATCATAAAGAAACTGACTGACGATAAAATTGACAATGAGATCGGTAATATTTTCCGCCGACACAACATCATTGAATATAAATCTCCCGATGATGAGCTCAGCATTGATGTTTATTACAAGGTGCAGGCATACGCCAGTCTGTATAAGGCTTCCGGGGACACAGTAAATGCAATTCATGCTGAAGATATCTCTGTAACACTTTTCCGAGACACTTATCCGAGATCACTGATGGAACGCCTGAAGGAATCCGGCTCCGTTATTCACGAAGAATACCCTGGTATCTATTATGTTGAGGGTAATTGTCTGTTCCCTACTCAAATTGTTGTTTCCGGCCAGTTCCGTGAAGGAGAGCATTCTGCTTTCCAGATTCTCTCCAGAAAAGCTCCCAGGAAAGAAGTTATAGCCTTTCTTCAGCACGCCGCCGGTCTTTCCGATCCGGGCGACAGAAGCAGAGTTGACAGTATTTTACAGGTCAGTGTATCCGCAAATCATGATCTGTATCAGGACATTCATAAGGAGGATATCGTTATGTGTGAAGCACTCAGGGACCTGATGAAGGATGATTTTGATAGGACGTTAATGCAGGGTAAGCAGCAGGGTGAGACTACGGCAACCGTAAATAGCATTTTAAGTTTAATGAAGAATTTCAATTGGTCTTCTGCAAAATCAATGGATGCATTGAGTATCCCGGAAGAAAAACGTGCTTATTATAGCGAGTTAATCAACAAGCCCCTTTTACCATGAATAATTTGATGTAACTATGTTACGTTAACCTAAAACTTTCAAAAAATCCAGCCTCTTGTCGGCTGGATTTTTTCTTAACCGAGTATTTTTTTCAAAGCCTGGGCTATCTTCTGCACATCCTCACTCGTGTTGTCTTTTGACAGTGAAACCCTGATTGTACCGGTTCTGTATTTCTCCGGAACTTTGATCGCCTCCAGCACATGAGAAACCTGGGTATTCTTACTGTCACATGCAGATCCGGTTGAAACACATATTCCCATCAGATCTAGCCGGTGCAGAAGCATCTCTCCATCAGACCAGGCAAAGGACAGGCTTATATTTCCCGGAATATGTTTTTTTGCACCATTCCGTATAAAGTCCAATCCCTCACTCTGCAGAATCCTAAGCAATTCATCTTCCAGCTTCAGCAGATAGCTTGAGTTCTTTTTTATCTGATCACAGTTCTTCTTTAGGGCAGTCGCCATGCCGACAATGGATGCTACATTTTCCGTGCCTGCTCTCCTCCCCTTTTCCTGGCCTCCACCGTGATTCCAAGGCTTCAGATCAATACCGTCCTTCACGTAGAGAAAACCAATCCCCTTCGGCCCGTTGAACTTGTGCCCGGAAGCCGAGAGCATATCAATGTCCATCTTTTCCACATCAATCGGCACATGCCCCACAGCCTGTACTGCATCCGTATGAAAGATAGCTCCATTCTCATGGGCAATCTTCGCCAGATCCTCTATTGGCTGGATGCTGCCGATTTCATTGTTGGCAAACATCACAGAAACCATAAGTGTTCTGTCCGTAATGATCTTCTTCAGTTCTCTGGCTGTTACAATACCCTTCTCGTCTGCATAGACATAGGCTACCGGATGCTCAAGCATCTCTATTGCCTTGCAGGCGTTCAGAACTGCATGGTGCTCTATGTTGGACGTGATGATAGCTCGTTCATCATAATCATTCAGAGCGATCCCTTTGAGAGCCCAGTTATCACTCTCCGTTCCACCGGATGAAAAAAAGATTTCCTCAGGTTTTGCATGGATACACTCCGCAATCACTCCTCTTGCTTCATCCAGTGCTTTTCTTGCTCGGACACCGAAAGCATATGGCTGAGATGCATTGCCAAATTCGTCCGTCAGATATGGTACCATTGCCTCAAATGCATCCTGATCCAGTTTCGTCGTCGCAGCATTGTCCGCATAAATCAGATTGCTTTTCTTTTTCTCCGGATAGAACTTCCTGTAATTTGGATTAGGATACATCATGTTGGGATCGTCTTCGCACACCTTCCCTATCGTCGTGCTCTTGTATAGATTATACTTTTTCTCCGGAAGATACTTCCGGTCATAGACATAATACACATAAATCGTTCCACGAATATTCTTCTTCAATATTCTCCCGGCATCATCCGGGATTGGAACACGTTCCACAGAATACATAAAAAGCTCCCCTAATTTGAGTGTTGATTGTTACTCAATATTAGAGGAGTTTACTCTTCCTGTCAAGTAGTATTATTCGAACAGCTTACAACCTTCAGACTTGAACTCTTCAATCTTGTCTTCGATATCCTGCACGGTTACTTCCAGATAATCCGCAAGACAATCCATACAATAATATGCGGTCGTATTATCTCCCAGGAGTTTGATGTTTATGCCCACTTCATTCTTTGTTAAAGACTCTTTCCCGCAGGAAGCACAGTTAATTTTATTTCTTTTCATTCAGATTTCCCTTACCGCGAAAGGAGGCACTGTTTTGCCAGCCTCTTTTTCATCAATTATTCCCATCTGAATCCGTATAATCCCCCTCATGTCCATAGCCGGACGGAGACAATACCGGTTAAAATCTCTTGCTGAAATGTCTTCAGGCTTCCGTACATTGGGAAAGAGAAGTTTCAAGTATGCTGTAGTGATTCTCTTCACTGCTTCCGTATCTCGTGTATCTGCTTTCGGAGGCATTTCAATAAGTGTATCAACAATAGAACGATACGATGGGTCTTCACGAAGTTCATGCATAATTGAAGAGAAATACTCTGAATTCAACGCCCAGCCACGAACTTTCAGATCATCGTTCATCCTGGGAAGATCCCAGCCCTTGATAAAGCCATGAATACGGTCCAAAAATTGTGTCTGATGAAACGGGCGAGGAAGCTCACCGAACATATTGTTATACTCATCCATCACCTTGGACTGGATATTACCAAGGAAGATAATTCCAGCATCCACATTTACTTCATGGTTATCTCCGGCACGATATTTACCGTTCTCCATAATAGCCTGCAGAGCTGCCTGGATTTCCTCATCTTCCATATATTCAGCTTCTCTGATTTCATCTAGAGCAACAAAGTCACGAAGGGCAACGATGCCATCCTGCTTTCTGCCCATATCATAGATGAGCTTTGCTCTGCTGACCTTCCCGGAAACAAGCCAGCCGTAACGGCTGATCTGACCGAACAGATAGGATTTACCCGTCCCAGCCGGTGCCAGTTCCATCAGATTGATCCGCTTCTCGACAAAAGGCAATAGACGTTGAATAACAGATAGCTTCTGAGGTTTATCTGTATAACCACTTGCGTTATAGTCCACCGCCCCCAGGAGGATATCAATCCATTCGTCCAGTGTAAAGTTGGATCGGGCATCTTTAAACTCTTCCAGATCTACATCATAAGGGCAAAAATCTTTATAATCATTCAGCTTGATTTTCCCGGGCGTTTTTGAATCATAGGCATACTGATAGCCCAGCTCCACCACGCCCCAGTTTTCTTCAGACTTCAGGAGAGCTTCGCTGCAAGCTGCCCATACCTCTTTCGGAATTGTAGTGTTTGACTTCTGAAGGCCATAGTCAGGTAGAGTGAATGTAATCTCTCCGGTTGCAATATCAATATCTATTGTAATTTTGGCAAGTATCTTGATCGTCTCACCGTGATTAATGATTCTGTTCTGAATTGACTTCCAGTCATCTTTCTTAGGAATGTAATTACGGATAAACTCTACTGCCCCATCAACATCCACATTGCCTTCATCATCCTGAAAATTCTTCAAAATATAGTCCCGCATAAAGGATGGGAGTTTAAAAGAGGAAATAAAGTTATTCTGATTCAGATCCTTATAAACAACCATCATATCAAAACAGTCTTTCAGGCGTTCCACTACAGAAGTTTCCATGAAACTGTTTTCTCTTTCAGACATAGTACATCACCTCAAATCGCTTCATAACCCAAAGAGGTCTCTGGTTTTTGTGCCACGTTCAATATCGAATGTCAGGACATAGCCGGTGTCTGTGCCGCCTTCATATATTCTCGCTGTATACTTCCGTGCCCGCTTCAGATCATCAATCCGGAAAACCGCATGGTTCTTATCGACACGGAACTCGCCCGTGTAAAACGTTCCTTCCACCTCAAGTCTTGGCTCATTCATCGGAACATTCGAGAAGAGTTCAATCTCTGTCGGCTGATTCATCTTATACTTCACGACAGAGTCAACGAAGTAATATTGGACATTATCCGGTTTCAGGGCAATTGTAATAATGGGCACTAAAACCTCTTCCAGGCTGGCCCCACCATGAACCTCAACATTTGCCTTCCTGCTGCCTCTGAATCGCTCGTAGTTTGCCAGAACGGCATATCCATCCTCATAGGCAGCCTGTGGAATATGAGGGTCTTCTTCGCAGGGGCAACATCTTCCACTATGTTGCCCTTTTTCCTCCATCTCAAGAAGAGACTGATTCTCCTGTTTATAGATCACTGCCAGGCGGCTTGCTCCATGGTCGGAAAGGATGACTGCTTTATCGACGGTGTTTTTATTCTGAATCAGAAAGCTTCTGATTTTACGGAGTTCTTCGTTAATGATTTCCAGTTCACGAAAAACATGAGTAGGATATTCACACTTCTGATAATCATATTCCTGGCTGTGGTGCTTCAATTCATCCAGATCGCTGATGTCTCTTGTTTCAAAGTATTTCTGGAATTCCTTATTCTTCCCTGTTATAGAGGGCAACTCACAATGTCCGATGCGGATGTCATATATCAATCCGTATTCTTTACATTTTGCCTGTATATAGGAAAGATATTCTACTCCAAGGGCATCAAAGAAGTAGGCTTGAGTTTTTTTCCTATCCAGCTTATTCACGATGGAACTGCGAGGCTGGATTTTATAGAACGGCCTGTCAAGTGCAAATTGATTAACTTGCTCCAGAAAAGCATCTTCGATATGATTCTTGATTTTCTGAATCTTATAACGTTGAAAATAGGCCGTCAATACATTTCGGAATTCTGCATCCTGTTCAGGCAGTTTTGTGTTCAGAAGATCAAAAACAAAATCTTTCATGTAAAGTGCAAGTTCCGGAAAGCCATGTTCAACTGCGTTGAGGAGTTCTTCATCAGTCCAGTCATAGCCGGCAACCAGCCGCATAAAGGTGTATTTTTCATCTTCCGTTGAATCAGTCAGATAAAAGACAGCTTTCTTACCATGACGACCGACATTGGTGCAATACGCAGATATTTCCGGAAGATTTTCCGGAAGCTGATTTACGAGCTGCTTTCTCTCTCTGAAAAACAATTCAAACTCTGAATCGTCAGATTTCACGTCTAGAATATCCTGATATATATGGTGCACCAAGTCTGAAAATGAGACTGAATGTTCCAGTGCAAAAGCAAGATATTTACCGGCTCCAGAACCAAAAACCTTCATTCCCACCCACAGAAGCCACATATTTTTCTCGTCATCGGATTTGTAGACATTACAAAACTGACTACCCAGATCAGCTGTAGAACCAAAGCTCTCTACAATCAGAGATGAGAAGGAATTATGTTTTTTAGTCTTGTCAAAAAGCCAGGCCCATTCGTTTTCCGTGGCAAAGGATTTGCTGCATGCAGCTCCTAAATCTGGAAATCTTTTTATCAGTGCATCATAAACACCACTGCTGACAGAAACGGCATACATAGATTTGCTGAAAAAGGGTGCTGAAAATGAACTGACAACATATTTCGTTGGTTTTTTGGCTATATCATAATCCGTCATTCTTTCCAGATGTGAGAGGAGGTCCTTTATACCGTCGTCATAACCTTCAAGACATTCATCTTTGTTTTTTGTAAAGATCAATTTAGGCAAAGACGTTTTCTCTCCGTCCAGAAGTACACAGCGATTCGGAACTCTCTGGTCCCTCCGTAGATACTTCTCTATGAAAGGGCGGCACTGGCAGAGCATAATGACAGCATGATCTTTGATAGGAAGGCTTATCAGCTCACTAATCTGAGCATCCAATGCCTCCTCTCCACGAAGCATCACAGACTGGGAAATACCGGAAAGCACAAAACAGCCAGACCCTTTGATTATCTCTAAAACTTCAGGGATATCAGGTAGACCGTTATCAAGTGTGTGATCGGATACATAAATGCACTGCTTTGTGCTGTCAACCTCGAAACGGTCCATAAGCTGCTGATAGTCACGGAAATTTTCTGTGTTGACAATAAGCGGATAACCGATGCTTTTTGCTTCTAAATAAGCTTTGACCTGTTCCAGGCAACCATCCAAACTGTGGCAGTACATTTTGCACCTCCCTACTTATTTTTCAATATCTCAATACCGACCTTTACATTATCGGAAATCAGATCCTTCAGGTAATTACGGAGTGCTTCGGTATTCATGTCGTTTATAACTGCCCAGGCACGTTCATACCCTCCGGTCTTATACTGCTTGTCTGCCAGTTCCTTAATCCTCGCCTGGATAGATGAGTTATCCATCCAATAGTACGGTCTCTCTGTGGAATAACTGATGAGATAATCACGAATAGACTGTGGATCTTTGAGCAACACTGCATAATCTCCCACAACACGTTCCATAAAACAACGATCGCGCTCATTTGGATCGGCAAGCCTATCATAGAACTTTGCGGAGTTTAGATAAGCAATTACACGGTTTGCATCAGCCTCGGACGGCGAGCTTTCCAACATAATACTGAATATTTTCTTTGCTTCAACTCTTTCGTCATCGTCAAACATGCAGGAAATAGGGGTATTATAACGGGAAGACCAGTCAGCTGGATCTCTTGAATTTGTCTTCTCCAACCAGAGATCCCGTATCTTTTTCTTCAACTGACCCTTCAGATAATTATTTACTTCTGCCTCTATATATTTAAAATACTCGGTTCCGGACTTTGTAAACTGACCAGCCGGAAGCAAGGAATAAAGTGAAGCAATATCTGTATCATCAAGCTCACCGAGGAATGATGCAGCAACCTGTTTGAAGGAAGCAATCTGATCATTATAGAATTTATCAAATGCCTCTCGCTGGTTCAAGAGCAAATCGTAAAAGCGCTGTTTTCTCTGGTCGGGTAGCTCATTTGTCTGCTTCATCCGGTGGAGCTCTTCCAGAAATTGTGATAAGTCACCCACAGACTTTTTGACAGCCTCGAAAGAAATGCGAACGTTATTGGTTTTTGCATTCCAACCACGTACAACATCTGCAATTGAAACACAAGGAGGCAGACTCTTATTTGTCTCAACTATAATCTGATAATCCAGAATAACATCGTTAATCTTATCGTCCGCTGTCTCCGAATTCCATACCCAGTTTGCAGCATCGGCATTAAATTTATTCTTCACCTCATCAAGATAGGCTCCGTTATCCCGAATCTGTGAAGCAAGCTGCTTCAGTATTCCTCCTTTGAAACGATCAATATATGCGAGCATGCCGTTCCGGCAGTTTTCATCGGTTAATAGGCTGACAAGGTCCTCTATAATTTCAGGGTTTTCAATTACAGTCTGTCCAATGTCCGCCGCGAGCTCACTTTCACTGCTCTTCCCACCGTTTGCCGTATTGGCAATATTACAGAAGGAATCGATCACTCCAGAGAGCTTTTCTGATGAAACAGAATGGGGCATACCAGGAAGAATATACTTAACGCACCATATTGGGAATGAAAGCCGTTTCATACTGATGCGGATCTGATCACGTGCACTTTCAATCGAACCGCACTGAGACTGTGGAATTTTGAAGACTTTCGCAGAACAATTCAGAAATGCCCTCTGATTTTCACTCATGGCGACAATATATTCCTCACGGAAATTTCTCGCCGGTGAAACCTGCTGATTGATCGCTGCCGCAATCATGTTCTTCATTTTTTCAACAGTCATCGGCTCATTGTTGGATCCGTTACTCCAGAAATAGTCTCCGTTGGCATATTCCTTCAGAACAAAACCTAAAACAAACGCAGTGATGTTATTCGGCAAAAAACCGAAAGGCGCTCCCGTAAGAGTGTCATAGATGGCAGACATGCTGACACGACCGGATCTCTGTGAGAATCCTTCTGCGATCATTTTCTCCACCTGTTGTTTAATTCTAACAATAGGCAAAGCTTTCTTAGCAGGGTCTTCCCAATACTTCTCTACATTCCAAGCCCCGGCAAGAGCAGTTGCAAGGCTCGTTCTTTCATTAGGAGATTTAAACGTGCCCGTCAGATTCTGTTTGATACCGCATTCCGCCCCCAATGCCAGAGGGCCCTTCATAAACATATTGGCTATGACATTATACTGCTCCAGCCCACACGGATAATGCCGATGGTTGAGAGACAGAAGCTCACTCTGAAGATCTTCCAGATTTGCCATTCGCAATCCGCTTGGATAATCCTCACTATAGAGCATAAATGCCCCTGACTGGATTTTGGACTTCCACTCCGCCAGATTCTTTTCTGCCTGTGACTGAAATTCCCCGGCACGGTGCTTATCATTCTGTGCATAATAGCGACTGTAAGCCATATTAACCACATATTGATCATACAGATCCTTACCCATTGGTGTAAGACCTGCATCAATATAAATGATGCTGTTTTTACCCGCCCGAATAGCAGAAATAATCTGATTTTTCAACTGAGAAGATTCTTCATCATTCAGTGCAAATGTAGTGAGAACCCGGAATCGATCCGGTTCAGGCCGAGCTTCCAGTTTACCCAATTCCTGTGAGAAATTCTTTGTTGAAGCAGCTTCAAGTTTAAATCGGCCTGCGATCGAAGGCGGTAACGGAACAGCACTCTTCAGATCTGCCTGTATGATCAGATCCTGTGTTTTCGTGTCGCTGATAACTTCTTCCTTTTTCTTTCGCATGGTCGCAGCATCACCTGTGCTGTTTGCAACGGTATATTCTGTTTTTCCTCCCCCTACCGGTTTTTTAAACAATATACCGATGTTTACCAGATTCTCGGCAATAGATTTTGCCTTACCAATACTCCAGTCCGTACCGCTGAAGGCAAGGTCAACATTCTTTTCATTGGGCTTCAAAAGTTCCACATCACCGACTCGCAGAGAGATAGCCTGCAGAAGCAGAACCGTTTTCAATACACGTCGATGATCAGGTGATAACTGATCTGTATTCAGAAGGTTATAAGAATCCAGAATGACACGTACATCATCATTCAGCCCATTCTGTCCCTTCCCATAAAAGAAGTCCCAGAGCATGTCAACCGTTAAGAGGTTCAAATTATCAAGAGGACCATAATTTGCGATATACCATTTAAACGCTTTAGAATCGGTGTCATTACTGATAATGAAATCGAACATACTGCGCTGGTTTGAACTGAAAGCAACCGAGAGATGCTTTAACATAAGTGCAGCATACGGATGAATTGGGACGATATTCTGTAATTCCTCGTCGGATATAACAGTTTTCTGCCCTAACGTTGAGCTTTTTTTTGCACTATCCCGAATCACCGCACGAACAGATGTCAAGTCCTCGTTCAGCTGAGACTTATACTCTTCTTCCCACTCTCTTTTCAGGACCTCATCTGTAGTTGTTTTCATGGCTTGCGCCATTAACTGGAAGGCCATATTCTCCGGGAGCTCTATTTTAATTGGCGTTACAAAACGATCCAGAATTTTCTTTGCTGTTTCTGCATTCAAAAACAGGCTTCGGCTTTCATGGGAAACGATCATAAAATAGAATGGTTTTGAAAGGCTGATTTCCGCAAGGGTCTGGAAACCAGTCAGAGAGTTGGGGTTATTCTGGAAAAACTCTGTGAATTCATCCCAGACAAATAGAATACCTGCAAGCTGATTTTCATCAATAATGCTCTTAATCCATTCTGCCATGCCCTGAATGTCCAGACGAAGAGCAGTAATTCCGTTGTCTTCCGCAACGGTTATAATATCACGCATCAGCTTGGCTGTTTTTTCCGGTGAATCATGCTCCAGCTGTTGAATAATGGACTCAATCTTCTGGCCGCCGAATGTCCAGGCGTATTTTTCTTCAGATATAAGCTTTTCAAAATATTCCCGGTTAGCAGGCTTTTCGAGCCATTTCAGGGCAGCATCTTTCAGAGAAGCTTCTCCATGGTTTTCTATATGGTGAGCCTCAAGGGCCCTCATAATACTGTCCTGAACAGCAATGATCAAATCTTGATCTGAACGAATAGAACCGGAACCAATACGGTGAATAGTGATCAGTTTTCCTGCGTTCTTCACCGTGATGAACTTCTGGCAAAGATCTTTGCTGAGACCGTAGTCCGTGAAATACTCTTTCACCTCATCATCATTAGCCTCAAGAAGTGATTTCACCGTAAGGGCCGCATGGGATTTTCCTGTTCCATAGGCGCCTTCTACCCAAAGAGACTTCGGCTCTTTGCCCGATAAAACAGAATATGTTTTTTCCAGAAGCTTAATAAAAGTCTCATGCGGATAAAAATTCTTCCAGGAAACCTTCCCGCTCTCGATCAGGTCCGCAGTGACAGCCGCATAGTATTTCGGGTCAATGTTAAAATAATCCCGGTAAATCTTTTTGCTCATTTTGAGAACCTCTGCTTAAAACAATTTCAGAACGTCAGCGGAAGTCTTATCCGATCTCAACGTAATATTGTCCAAATCCAATGTGAAAGAAACAGAAATAAATTCAGGGTAATTGATTCCCAGCCCATTCAGGATTGGGATCATTGCATCCCTATCCAGACCGAAAATTCTTGTTGGGCTCACTCCATCCCGCTCTATAGAATCATCTAGCAGCATCTCCAGTGTAAACTGATAATAATCCCCGCACGCCTCTGCAAATCTATATAAACTATATAATACTGCTAACGCATTTGGTTCTTTCCATTCCGTTCTAATCAATCCTACTGCATGATTTTTCTCTTTAAGACTTTCCCCTATTCCAACCTTCCCCAACGGAAGCTCTGACATACGAACAAGAGAGCTGAAAATATCATTCGTCCAGCTTTCTTTCGCCCCGTCTTCAACCATCATAGAGGCTAACAAAGATTTTGAATAATCTTTATCAAAATCTACTCTTTTTACATACCATTGCACTTGCGGTGCATAGCAGAGATTAATAAGAATTATAGCCCAACTTGTCTCATCATTGAGCCCTATTTTTTCAATAGTCTCAGCTGTTTTTGTAAATCCAGAAGCATCGAGAAGATCTGCATCGCGTAAGAATCTTTTAAAAAAGCTAAACATCTGTGAGCCAAGTGTATGATTATCGTCAAAACTATTTTTGAATTGAAAATATTGGTCAATCCACTCCATACGAGGTGCATGATGTGAATAACTGTTTAGACTCATATTCTTACCAGACATTACAATTCCTCCCTTTGGCTTCTCTAAAGATTTATATACTAAACATCCTTTTTCTGGTTTATGACATTGAGAACAATGATGACAATCATCTGATATATACACTTGACCTTCTTGAAACGAAAGACAACCGTGCGGACAATCTGCTTGGCACTCTTGACATCCGATACAGCATGCTGCTTTGCGAAACACATTTTTAAGGTATTTAACAAAATCCGGATAATCGTGAGCCGTTACATTATCAATTAACACATATATGCTGTTCTCTTTTTCAGTAATAGAGAAATGGTGCAATTGCCCTCTGAAATTAATCACATATGGCGAAGTATCATTTGCAAGAATTCCAATTGTTTTTATCCATTCCCTCCAATTAGTACGAGGTTGTTCTATTGTAAGTAAAACATTTTTTTCATCGTCAATCTGTTCTTTATAATTTACTGGAATTGATAAATCTCTTCCATTCTTACGTGCTTTCCACCCGCCAACTTCAATAAAATGTTCTAACGCTTCCTCTGACGAGAACGTATTTTTGTATGCTTGGCGTATTGAGTCAACCAAAGGCTCTGCTTCCCGACTATAGCAAAAATGATTCATATAATCATTTCTCTCTGCTGCTCGGGGACAAATTAAGCAGCCCGCTCTTCTATTTCCTTTTTTATAAGCCTCATTAAGGGGGAGTGCATTAGCAAAAATATATAGAAAAATTTCTGCTGAACTCCAATTTAAAATAACGTTGCATGAATACTGACCCTTATGCTTTTCTCCATATGAAACGTAGTCATACTTACTTCTGGAAAGGCTTTCATCAGCACGAACTCCAACAAAAGCCATCCCTGTGAAATCAGGCTTTTTCAAAATATTCCTTAAAAGAATGATTTGAGGAGCTGTTTTGTGAACACTGCAACACCAGCGTGACACAGTTGAAGGAGGTCCAAATTTAGACCAAGTTTCTATTGGTGGCTTTTCAGATTTTGATATATAAAAAGGTATTCCCTCATGTGCACACTTTTCCTTCACTTGCTCCACAGTTTTATAAGTATCGCTAAATTCCATTTGCGTATCCCCAAATAGGACAACAAATTCGTTATGTGGAAGTGTTTTTTGGACTATATCAAGCGTTACTATACTATCTTTCCCGCCGCTAAATGCTACATAAAAAATATCAATCTTGTTCTTGTACTGACGGTAAGTATTATATAATTTTTTTATTGTCTCCTGAACTAAAGTCTCCAATAACGTGTAGTTTTTATTGATCATAGACAGAATGTCTACAGGAACGAGCTCAGCTCCATCCATTTCAGAATCATCAAGAATTTGTATTTCTGGAGGCGAATAAATAGCTCCTCCAACCGCTTTTGCTATAGTACGCCCTCGATAAATGTAATTATTCGACTCCGCCCACATGATAGGTGCAGAATCATCCTTCGGATAAGTCCAATACTTGTCAAATCCCAGAATATCAAGTTCTCTATAATAAACAGGCCGTGGTTCTTTACTGAATTTAGACTGCTCACTTGTCAAGAGCAGGCCACCTGTTTCTTCATCCCAGACATATTGGTACATATGAATTCCTCTCTGTGGATCACATTATATGATCATTTTGCTGTAATCTGATAATCCTGAAAAACAATAATATCCCGAAGGAGGTACCCGAGACTATCACGAAGACCTCTCCAGGTGAGAAATGAAACTTCATTTAGCAGATGCGGACAGAATTGAAGCACAATATCCAGTAGTTCTATTTCCGTCATAACCGATTTTATCTGCAGGAATGAGCGAACTGCCTCACATATCTGATTTTTATTTGTGTTTCCGATCGGCAATGCAGGAGCATAGTAATAAGACTTTGCAGCTGTCATCACAACTTCCGGTGAAGTCATCATCTCTCGCTCTATGACACTGGCAGGAAGATACCATAAAACATCTGTGATACTATCCAGAGTTTGCGGTATACCGGAATTTCTGAGATATTGCAGCACTTCCCCGTTCACATCAGGTTTCCTTCTGCCATAACAAATTCTGTTGTAATGGGCACGATAAATATTCCCGGAAAATTCCAGAAGCAGATCCTCAAAGCTTGAAGTGTCATGTATGCCAAGCTCTGTGAGCTCATCGTGGTAGATTCTCATCAGCTCTGATGTATAGATACAAGATGCCCCTGCATTGAATGATTCAGAGACTTTCTGTATTATCCCCTTCATCAGATCATTCAGAGATGCCTGCGTCTTTAACATGATCTTTCCGGAGATCGGTTTCGCTATCGTCAAAAGGATTGTTGAAAGCTCCTCTTCTCCTACCGTCAGAGGCTCATGATACTGGTTCTCGTAAAAAGTGTAAAGACGGTTTCGATCAATAGAACTATCGACTCGGTAACCATTTTCAAAATACTTATTCAGAAGAAACTTTACTCTTCTGATCAGTCGCGAGTCTAAAGACGCTATTGCTTCACTGTCCATTTTGATACGGCTGCTTTTTCCTATATAATTGAACGCAGCATCCTGATCACGGAAAGTGAAGTTTATGATTAACTGTGAAGGGTCAATTTTGCAAAGAGACAAAGCACCATACATACGATCAATCAGCTGTGAACTGGTTCCGAAAGACTCAACAACGAGATTGTGCCCTATTCGGCTCGGATGCTGCATCGATTTCGCTTTCTTTCCCGCTTTGGCAATATCTAATCTTGTATCGCCGAAAGAAGCGCCATCTTTAATGAATTTGGGGTATTCATCTGCAAGAAACGTGACAAACTGAACATACAGATCATTCCAGCTGCGTACACTTTTTGTTCTGTGGTTACCGTATCGGAAAGAAATCGGCTTAGACCCCTTGTAAGAACCGGTATAATCCCATTTCAGTTGGAGAATTTTCGGCCCTGAACGTTCCCGTTCAAGACGATCTTCATATGCCTTTTTTCTCTCCTCATCGATGTAATATACAATCTTGAGATCTGAAAAAGCGATTTCGCAGGCCAGAAGTAAATCTTTGATTCGCCGGATAATTATTTCTGTGCCCAATCCGGTCTCCACGTAAATACCTCGTCTTACCCAAAAAGGAGCCTTCATTTTCTTTGATGATTTCAGATTGCCGATTTCCGTCCCCGGCAGCGTCGTCTGCACAATATTCAGATATTTCTGGCACAGATGTTTTACAGCACCTCCGTAAAGATCTCTCCAGGAATCCACTTCCTGAAGTTTATATCTGGAAAAACGGTAAGACAGGGGCTCAGTGAATGCAAGTTCAGGGAGTTTTTCCAGATTTAAATTCTTTTCATATTCTGTTACATCCATTATCTGTTATCTCTCCAGCTGATCTTTTTGTCTTTTTTCTCTTTTCGCTCTGGCCTCCACCAGAATTCTATCTATCTTTGAATAGTTCTTTCTTTGTAAATAGCCTTCACGAACAAGAAGTGTTAGAGCATCATCTTTTGACTGCCATGTGTCATCATGAGCAAGTACATCCAATAAAACTTCACCTAAATCGTTAATATTGGATTTCCTCCGTACAATCGCTCCGCAACACTCGTAAGCTGTGTAACTGGCATGCAGCAATTTAAATTTTCGGCTATAACCAGCGACATAACTTTCCAAAACAAATTCATTCCACTTTATGCTGATTGTTGGGAAATGTAAGAAAAGCCTAAACTCTTTTAATGCCTGATAATCCCCTTCAAGCATTTCATCCAGTATAGCATCTGTCTCGGGAACGTCAAACTGGACTTTATTCTTTGGTAGAAATTCTGATTGAGAAGTTCTCACCATAACATCCATGACAGAATCCCAATAAATAATACCATTGCTGACTTCTTTTGCAAAGTCCTTTAACTCTTCAAGTGTCAACACCTCATGGCTTCGGCAAAAATCTCTAAATACACGGTCAGTGTTTAGTGTATTTCCGTATTCACTTATGATAGGCCCTTTAAAAGAGAACTGATTCTGCAACAAAACAGCAAGGCAGTTACGAAGCCCCCAAACAGTAAAGCCTTCCGTATTGATTGCCACAGAAGGACAGTACGCTTGGATCAATTCATTCATTTCTTTATCTGTGATAAATGATTTCTGTTCGAGTTGTTTATGCAAAAGAGAGGAAATGTGTGCTAACTCTTCAGAACTGACAGGAAGATTGTGTGCATAAAAATATGTTTCCTGAGCAACATTTACCAGTTCACTATTCATAACAAGAGAATGCTTAATCACATCAAGGGGTATATACCACAGATATCCGCGAATCTGATCATAGTTTAGCGGAACAGGAGATTTTCGCATTAGATCTCTGATATCATTATCCGGCGCTGCTTTCTTTGCTTTTTTGTAGGCATAGAGTTTACCCACACTGTATTCTGAATAGCAGGTAGCTGTCAGTAGTTCTTTCATTGCTTCCTGACTGAATACTTGGAGACTCTCTGAAAGGACTTGCTGATATTTCAGAAATAGTTCGGAATAATAAATGCATGATGCACCCTGATTGAGTGTGTTTACTATATCTTCCTGAATATCATCAATCAGATCAACACTCCCTGTCCCTTCACGATAGAAGATTCGATCATTCTGCAAACTGCCGACCTTTTGAAGAATTTGCAAAAGTTCATCATCGGTCTTTTCTAATTCCGAATCAAAGGCATCAGCATAGTACTGTTTGAACCGATTCCGGTCAATAATACTATTGATGCGGAAGCCATTTTCGAATCTCTCGCGTAATACATACGAAAATCTTTTTGAGCCTTCGTCTTCTGTTTTTCCCTCAGTATTATCCTTCCTGAATAGTATATATTTTTTTAGAGCGTAGAAATCGAGATATGTATTCCCAGAATTATATTTACTCTTGTAAGTAGTATTCTGAAGCAATGCACTACGTATCGTTTCCAGACGCGAAACGCTATGAATAGAGTAAAGATTGCGCCGCGTTATTTTATTATCGACAGCAAAGCCTGCCATCCTCTCGATAGCATCCAAATAGTTTTTTATCGTCCCCGCCGGACAATTTGTTGATTTAAGCCACTCTTCAAATTCCTTTTTTCCTGGGTGAACAGGTTTGTTCGTCTTCAGAGTCATATCTTGGCTTGCTCGTAAACTGACGGGGGCCTTTTTAATTTGCAGTCTTTCTTCTTTACTTTTATCTTCAGATTCTCTCTTCTGATTATCCTTGTCCCTCTCCCCCATTCGGAACTCACAGTACTGATTGAAGTTAAAAGCAGGTGAATAAACGCTATTCCTACGTTTAAACGATACAAACTCAGTGATATTGTTCAAGATCTCCCAGATCCTTTGCAGATCATCCGGATTCTTTAAAGTATATATTGAATTATTAGTCAGTTCATATTTAACTGCAAACTCATCAATTCTATCGCATACCCATAAAGCCGTTCTTATTGCGCTTTCTGTAGTTTTCTTTTCACGCAGCCAAGTTGCAAACGCTTTTCGTTCATTTTCGTAGTTCTCTGTCGTTGTTGCTCCAGGAGAATGTGATATTGTTGCAGATTTATTATCTCGCTTTTCGTTCGCACCACTTATATTGTCGTTTATTGTGGCGTTACTCTCGAGCTTATCTTTTGTCCACCAGGCATCTCTTCCCTTTGTAGCGTTTCCGCCTCCCTTTTTGAATTTAAAAGAAACACCGGCTAATCTTAAAGGGCTGATTTTACTGTACACATCAGTGCCATCGATAATCCATAGAGCACCCGCTTTACCTCTATAGTCATAATATTCTATCTGGTTCTTCTCTAAGTACTCTATGAGAGGATCTGATTCAACGCTGATGTTTTCAGTTTGTTCTTTGCTTACATTATCAACTGTATCATCTTTTCCGGCTGCCTTGTATTTTATAACAAGATTTTCATAGTCAACACGACAATTATCCAATAGAACAGTAATATTCTGGATAATTTCTAATGGGCTTGACCCACCATCAACATAGTAATTCGGCGCTATCTCTTCTGCATTCGCCAAATGCTCTGATGCATGCTGGTCATAAATAAGTCGTTTATTCTGCCCTTCACTGTAATTGTCACGCAGTTCAATAAACTCAGTTGGATAGTCATCAAATAAAAACTGACAAGCGACAACATATAATTCTGGCCAGGACGAAACATTTTTTGTCTCTCCGAAATATGTGATGGAAAATGGTATTGAATCTGAATAATCTACATTAGCTTTGTAGTATATCTCATATGTCCCTTTTTCGTGATTTCGGGCACTCCCAGAACTCTGATCTGTAAAGTCTCTCTCCTGCGTTTCTTTTTTTTCATCGGACAAGCCAGAAATCTCTTTTGCTGTAGCTCCAGAGACAGGTAATAGCGAATCTTTTTTTGAGACTACTTTCTTTGGCAGCTTTTCTGCTGTATTTGAATCGAAAGACGATCCTTTTTGTATATTTAGACTCTCTTTTGTTCCTATATGACTCTCAAAATGATCGTTTCTACCTTCACCTAGCTCTTCTCCCTTTAAACCATGACCTTCATCTCCGACTTCCTCATTATGCGATTGGGCGAATTCGGGTTCAGCTGCAATTATAACTCCCCTATATGCGAAATATTTAACTAACGCATTTTTAAAAAGTGGAATTGTTATTGGGTCGCTGGATAAAAATGAGCTGTCATTTTGAATTTTCTCATATATCTCTTTTAGAATGTCAGCGTCATCGATTAACAATAAGTTCCATTCATATTCAGTGTGATTATTTACCCAGGTTGCATACTGTCTCAGGTTACGAATATATGTGTCTGCCTCTATTTCACCAATCCCTTGTGATTTCAGCCATGATAGATATTTTCTGCGTTCTTCCGGGACGGTCATGAATACTTTTGTATTTGAATCAACAGAGTTATGTTCTTTTTCTGGTTGATCATCTGTTTCCCTATCTGAGAGCAAATTAATATTTGAAATCTCCTCATCTCTATCAGTCTGTTGGAGAATAGGATCATTTTGACCATCAGTGTCCTGGTACTTTTCGCGCTCTCCTTCCAAGAAATCATTGGGATGCTCTAAGGCATGCGTTTCAAAGCTTCCAGCATCGTTTTGTTTTTCTTCCTTTTCAGAAAGGATCTCGCTTACTAATTCTTCAATCCGTGCCTCATCTACATCTTCATTTGATTGAGTATCTTCCTGCATATCTTTAATAAACTGGACATAATACGGAAAGGCGACACGCACTTTCTTACTCAGTCCAGGATTTGTCATCCAAATAAACTTATCCTCAAGGATTTTCTGCTCTATTCTGTTGAGGTCAGATACATTCTGAATTTGGAATATGGAGGTACTTACTAGCCCTTTTTTCTTACAATAAGCAGTTATTTCAGTAAATGTTTTGTACAAATCAGATACTTTTGCAGAAGAAACATGAGATGAGAGCCATGCATAGAAGTTCTCTTCAGTAAATGGATTAGAACTAATCACGTACTCATCTCCCCCACATCATGCTTGCTAAGTGCCAAAAATACGGTGTAGCTACAATTTTGTTTATTTATTGTAACTCTTTGTAATTATAGCAGGTTTCATTCCTCAAATCAATGACTTTCGCGTTATTCTTACTATTATTTTGCGTTTTTCCTCAGTTTTATAGCAATAATGATATTGCAATCACTCTTGACAGAATTATTAATTGAATTATGATATAGAAAATGGAAATAATATTTTTATGCATAAATCAGGTTAAAGAAAATAATAAGCCGTTCAAAGCAGAAATCAGCCACGACGGATATCTGCAAATCAGGCTGAATCTGTAAGACAGCAAATTAGGATTATAAACTGAATGGAGGCGAAGGTTTTGGATACCGAAGAAAACAAAAACTTAAACCCTGAGGCCTCCGATGCCTTCGAATCATTTCTGAAGCCCGGTGAAAAACGCAAATATCTATACTGCACGGTAAAATATCCAGGCTCCGACAAACTCTTCACCTATCGGGCTGATGGTGAAAAGGGGGTTCTTCCAGGTAACTTTGCGGAATGTCCCGGGCTTCCAGGTACAAAAATCCATATCGGAAAAATTGTAAAAGTGCAGGAATACGGCCCTTCACACAATGCTCCCCCACTTGGATCTGTTGAGCATATCGCCTTTACTTATGATGCAAACGATCCAAATATTATTTTCTTCTGTCAGCAGGTTGAACAGGAGATGCGAAATCATGACACCTGCAAATTATGGATTGACGATCCAGTTAAATTATATGAGAGCATCAGCAATCCGGAAGAGCCGGAAGAAGACAGAATTATACACAAGAGCTATCTCGTATCAATTGAAGGCCTACAGCCAAAATGGTATGTTGAAGATAATTTAGTTCTACAACCATTTGACTATGTGCTTGTGAAAGGACAATACCCTGATACTCCATATCTCGGTAAAATATTCAAAACAAACTGGTTTAAAGGTCGAAAAGTACCATACACAGAGGTCTCATGGGGTGGCATTATCCGTAAGACACTGCCGGAAGAGGAAGCCATCGTAAACAACCTCGAACTAAACTGCAAGCCATTTGCCGGTTGTTTGCTTGACAAGACGATAGCCCCTGGGCAGCCCGGACCACAATACATCGCTGCTCAAGCTGAAGAAGTAAAGAGAACAGCGATTCAAAACGTTACCTACCGTTTTTGCTCAGTGAAGTTCAGGCTTGAAGCAACAAGGTATTATTACAGGGCCGACGGGTTTTCCGTCAGACCCGGTGATCTTGTGTCTGTGCAGAAGGACAAAGACAGCAGACCCGTTTCGGCCCGTGTGCTTTCAGTCGGGGACTATGCGGAGCATGTGATTCCGGCATCCCTCGACACGCCGGCAATGCTGAGGATTCTTACGCCGGAGGACGCTGAAAGGATTGATCAGCTGGCGGAATGGCACAAAAGGCAGGCTGATTACCGTAATGCACCCCGACCGGTCGGGAAGAAAAAGGAAAAAAAGGTTCCCCCGATCAAGACCAGTTGGGGGAAGATTGTGCTGGCGATCATTGTCCTGCTTTATCTGATTTTCTCTTCCTACGTGCTGATCAGGGAAGACCGGAGGAAATATTATGTGCCGGGATACTCCAGGCAGGAGGTGAAGGAAGTGCTGGAGAGGGCGAAAAATTACACGCCTCCTCCAACAGCGAGACCGACTGCAAGGCCGACTTTCCGGCCGGCAAGCACGCCGAGGCCGACGCAGAAGCCCTCTTCTTCCTCAAAGAAAAGCGACCCGTTTGATGCGAAGAGCTATGCCCATCCGGATGACTTTTACTATGAATACTGGGATGATTTCATTGATTATGAAGAGGCTGAGGCTTACTGGGAGAGGTATAACTGATGAGCAAAGGGCACAGTGTTGAAGGTTTTTGGGGTCAGACGATCCACTACGATGAGAAAGGCCATAAGATCGGTGAAAGCTGGCCGGATCTGTTCGGCGGCTACACCAACTATGACGATAAGATGCATAAGGTTGGTGAAAGCCGGCCAGGATTTTTCGGCTACACCAACTATGACAAAGCCGGCAACAAAGTCGGCTCCTCGACACCAGGGCTTTTGGGGACCACACACTATGATGCCAAAGGTCACAAAACAGGTTCATCTTATCGTGGAATCATAGGTTCAACCAACTACATCAATTCTGATCGGATGGAAGACCGGATCAACCAGGCCGGTGGTGCTGCAGCTGTAGCGCACGATCAGGTATTCGGATACCAGAATCTTGAAGAGGACCTACGGCAGCAGGACGTGAGCCAGAAAATTGAAAGCAGTAACCGGAATAAAACGGTGTGCTCCTCTCCAGTGCAGCAGTCATCTGATGAGGCGCAAAAAACCGTACACTATGTGATAGCGAAGTCTCCTGACGGAGAGTGCAACTGCAATTACAGATGTGGAAAAGAACTGAAAGTGGGAGACAGGTTTACCGTTTACGGGAGCAGTGCGGTGCTGGAGGTTCTTGCTGTTGTGGAAGTATTGGCGGATGAAGCCCCACCGATGAAAGGCAATGTGGTATGATGATAAATGAACAGAGCCCTTATTCCTATTTTGAATTCTTCAAAGTCGATGGGGACCATCTAAGTTTTCTGGAAGGGTATGCCACAGCAAATGATTATGAATATGGTTCTCCTGACAGACTATTTCATTCTTCAACGTGGAATGGTGAAACAGAGCCTTTTTCGATTTATGGTGATTATAATAACCCCGATTTTATCTATCAAAATGAAAATGGCTATGACACCCTAATGACTGAATTCAGATCTCTTTGCTGGATGCCGCAGCTTACACTAATTGCCTGAAAACTTATGTGTACACGATTTTATATAGACAACACATTACAACTGGAAAACTACGCTGAACAGGCGAAGAAAACTTCTCTTGGTCGGCAGATGGCGATCAGATTGCCGCTCAACCTTACGAGCTTAAGCGGTGAGATACGGCCAGAGATGGCGGCACCGGTGATTGCAACAAACCGGAACCTTGAGCGGACGGTGTTCCCGATGTTATGGGGTTATCATCTGGGTGATAAAGCTCCCCTGCTGGTGAATGCCAGGACCGAAACCGCAAAGGTGAAGCCCACTTTCATGGACTCATGGATGGCTCACAGATGTGTTATCCCCTGCTCCTGGTATTTTGAGTGGGAGCATGCCCAGCAGGCAAACGGAAAAAAAGCTGCAGGGACAAAGTACCGACTGCAGCCGAAAGATGGAATGATCACTTGGCTGTGCGGTTTATACCGGATGGAGGGCCAGTTCCCACATTTTGTGGTGCTTACACAGAATGCAGCCGAGGATATCGCATTTATCCACGATCGTATGCCACTCATGCTGCCGGAGGATGCAGTGGAAGAATGGATAAACCCGAAGAACAACAACCCGTCAAAGCTGCTGCCGCTGGCCCTGACAGAAATGAATTATCAAATAGCCGAAAACGCTGCAAAGGAAGGTCTTTAGGAGGCGTTAAAATGTACTGCAGAAAGTGCGGAAAGTGGATACCGGATGACAGCAATATGAGAATGTACCGGCATTTTTCTATGATGACTTCAAAAGGACAGAAGATGCGGATCTATACTATGACGAAACAATAAAGTCAGCTTTCGTAGAGAAATAACACGAGGTGGATGACGAATGGGTGTGGGTGATAAAAGCCCGCTCCCATTTTATTTTGATAACCGTGCCCAGCTGGATTTTTCTCCTCCCCAGCAGCCAAGTCATTTTTCACAAAAATATCCTTTGCACTATCTCACATTTTCAGTTATAATAATAACGTTAATCTATCTGATTTGAGGAGATGGTGAAATGCAGGCAGATTTCTGGATTATGAGGCCGTTTAATTCACTCTTTCTTTCTGTTTTCGCTGTTTGCACTCTTCTGCTCGCAGGGGCAAGCATCGGTCTGCGGAAAAAGGATGAGAAAACAAAAGAACTTGTGCTCATCATTGCGTGCGTCATCACGCTGATCGGGTTTGTCCTCTACAAGATAGCGCTCTCACGTGATGCGGAATATAACATCATCAGAGCAGATCTGGGTGGTTTTAACTGGTGGGGAGAGCTGCCGCTGCAGCTTTGCAACATCAATATGATTCTCATTCCGATTGCAGCGCTGAAAAAAAGCCGTCCGCTTGCGTGCTTTGGTTTTTTCCTCGGCCCGCTTGGTGCTCTGATGGCGCTGATTATGCCGGGAACCGGTTTTTCGGGCTATTCCCTGCTTTTGCCGAGAATGCTGGGATACTACGGCACGCATTTCATGATTGTGATGGAAGGGCTGGCACTCCTTGCCTTCGGTCTGTTCCGCCCGAAGCTTTCCGACCTGCCGAGAGCCATCCTCACAGTGTTTGTGATTGCTTTTGTTGTCTTCTGCATCAACCTGCTGCTTCGCCGGTCCGGTCTGGACGCAGATGCCAACTATTTCTTTTCCGTTGACACAGAGGGAAACCCACTGCTGGAAATCTTTCACGGATGGATACCATTCCCCTTTCTCTATCTGATTCCCTGCATTGCTATTCTCGGCATCTATATGCTTGCAATCACTTTGCCGCTCACATGTATCGAAAAGAAAAAACAGAAGCAGAAAAAAGCACATTCCTCCAGCAATTGATGCCGGGAATCGCTATATTTCGCTTGTATGGAAAAAAAGCTTGTGGTACAATAGGCAAAATTTGAAAAAAACGATCACACCGTAATGAATCTGCAGAAAGACGGTAAAAATGCATGATTGAGCTCCGGCATGTCAGAAAAGAATATGAGCAGACCACTCCGCTGGCGGATGTGAGCGTAACAATAAATGACGGTGACGTAATTGCGATTATCGGGCCGTCCGGCACCGGAAAATCGGAACCGCAAGAATGAAGAGGTCCTCAAAAATATACAGGTGGAACAACCCGGTAATTAGAAAGGAAAGAAATGGAAGCATTAAACACCATTCTGCTGGTTGCGCTGGCAGTGATTGTGGTGATTGTGGTGGTAAGAATCATCACGGCGCCTCTGAAGCTGATCTTCAAGCTGCTGATCAACACGGCAATCGGATATCTCGTGCTGTTCGGCATCAACTTCATCGGGCAGAATTTCGGCTTCAGCCTGGAGATGAACACGGTGAATGCCCTGGTTGTGGGCTTTTTCGGTGTTCCCGGCGTGGCCGCCCTGATCGCCATCAAATTTCTGCTGTAAACACTTTTGATGAATACAACCGGGCTGTCCCCTATCAGGCAGCCCGGTTATCTTTCAGAAGAAGCACATTTTTCATTCCGCCGGAAAGGAGGAGAGCATGGAGAGAACCTATATTGCGATAGACCTGAAAAGCTTTTACGCATCTGCCGAATGTGCCGACCGGGGCTTTGATCCGCTGAACACCAATCTGGTGGTGGCTGACCCTTCCCGCACGGAGAAAACCATCTGCCTGGCGGTATCCCCTTCCCTGAAGGCTCAGGGGATTTCCGGACGGGCGAGACTTTTTGAAGTGGTGCAGCGGGTAAAAGAAGTAAACACCCAGCGGCTGAAAAAAGCAGCCGAACTCGGCGCCCTCATGAAGGGGGAAGACGGACGTTACCGGTTCTCCGGTGCCTCCTTCTTTGCCTCCGAACTGGAGAAGGATCCGTCCCTGGAGCTGACGTATTATATTGCTCCACCCCGCATGAAGCTTTATGAAGAGCTGAGCACAAAAATTAACGCCATCTATGCCCACTACATCAGCCCGGAAGACACCATTATCTATTCCATCGACGAGGTTTTTCTGGATGCTACCGACTATCTGCAGCATTATCAGACCACCCCGAGAGATCTGGCCATGCGGATCATACGGGATGTGCTCGAGCAGACCCATATCACCGCCACCGCCGGCATCGGCACCAATCTGTACCTGGCCAAAATCGCCATGGATATTGTGGCCAAGCATGTCAAACCGGATAAGGACGGGGTGCGGATTGCGGAGCTGGATGAGATGCGTTACAGAGACATCCTGTGGGCGCACCCAAAGCTGACAGACTTCTGGCGGGTAGGCAGAGGGACAAGTGCCAGGCTGGAGGCTCTCGGATTGCACACCATGGGCGACGTCGCCCGGCAGAGCGTGAAGGACGAATCGGTCCTCTACGACGCATTCGGCGTCAATGCAGAGCTTCTCATAGACCACGCCTGGGGCTGGGAGCCCACAGATATCGCCACCATCAAGGCCTATCGCCCGGCCTCGGACAGCCTCGGTGCCGGGCAGGTGCTGATGGAGCCCTATGATTTTGAGAAGGCAAGGCTGATCGTCCGGGAGATGACGGAGCTGCTGGTGCTGGACATTGTAAAGAAGGGACTGGTGACAAAGAAGCTGGAGCTGACCGTCAGTTATGACCGGTCATCCGTCACCCTTGTCTATCAGGGCAGAACCGGAAAAGAGAACATTTACAACGTCACGAAAACCGGGAAGCGCTACAAAGGCACCGTCACCACGGATTACTACGGCCGACCCTGCCCGAAGCATGCCCACGGCACCGGAAACCTGGACCGGTGGACATCCTCCACCCAGCGTATCATGGAAACCATGATGGAAGTGTATGACCGGATTGTGGATCCGGATCTCACCGTGCGAAGAATCAACGTGACGGCGCTCAATCTGATAGCGGAAGGAAGCGTCCCGGAGGAGAAGAAGCCGGAACAGATGAATCTCTTTACGGATTACGAGCAATTGGAGAGGGAGCAGGCGGCGGAGAAGGCAGCCGACCGGAAGGAGAAAAAGATCCAGAAAACCACGCTGCTTCTGCAGGAAAAGTACGGGAAAAACGCGGTGCTGAAAGGCATGAACCTGCAGGAGGGTGCAACCACCATTTTGCGAAACGGCCAGATCGGCGGGCATGCCGCCCAGCAGAACACAGAGTTTCACGGCGGAGTGGCAAAAGCAGCCCTACCTGAAATTGAAGCAGGAGCGACAGAGCAGAAGAACGGAAAGGAGGAGCGGATATGACAGAGGGATTGAAGGAAGGCGAAGGCAGCGGCCGGGAGCTATATCCGGATATCATCGACCTACCCCACTGGCAGTCACCCACCCGCCCCCATATGAGCCTATATAAACGGGCAGCCCAGTTTGCCCCCTTTGACGCTCTCGCCGGCTACACCGACATGGTGAAGGAGGACCGGCGAACCACCGAGGAGCGAAGAGTGCTGGATGCGGACGAAAAAGAGAGTCTCAACCGGAAGCTGAACGGAATAGCGGAGGTGATAGCCCGGGGTGAGCACCCGACGGTTACCTTCACCGTGTTTCAGCCGGACAGATATAAACATGGCGGAAGCTACGTCACCATCACCGACCGGGTAAAAAAGATTGACACCGTCAAAAAAATTGTTATACTGATGAGCACGGAAGGCTATGGCAGGGTTAACCGAACCATCAGCATTTCTGCCATCTCCGCCATACAGGGGGATGTGGCAGACCGAATAGACGAGCAGCAGTACCTGTAACTGCAACGGGAAAGCATAACAGGCTGCATCGATAAACACATCAAACAGAGAGAAGGACAGCACATGAACAATGCCAATGAACTGCCCGCCGCAGAAAGAACCCCACTGATGGACAAGAACATGGGATACCCCGAACACTTTGACGAGAACGCCTCTTATCGCAATTTCATGCACGTGGTATACCAGGTGAACAACATTGCCTGTCTGCTGAAGCGCAATGGGGACGGCAGCATCTCGGCTGAGTATGCCACCCCCTCTTTTGTGAAGATGATGGAGTGCGACAGCCAGGAAGAAACCCTTGCGCTCATGGACGGTGAGAACCTGTTTGAAAACACCTATCCGGACGACCGCCCGATTCTCCGGCATATGCTGGATAACAAGGTGAGCATGGATGGCTCGCAGGATATAACCATCCGGAAGTACTCCGGAAAGGGGAACCTGATCTGGTGTGCCATTCACTATGCGTTTATCGACGACTATGACGCCCACTATATCTACGCCACCTTTTCAGATGTCACCCGGCTGAAGCGCTATGAAGAACAGCTGCAGAGTGTTTACACCAGCCTCGGGGAGAGTTTTCATCGAAGTGACGATGAATCTCTGGTTCACGTGCGGGCAAACCTCTCGGCCAACACGATAGAAGAGGCAACGGGTGCTTCCGATTTTGTGCCTAACTATGAAAAAATGACCTACAAAGAGGCACTGGAGTACAGGGCTTCCTACCTGCCGATTGCGGAGGAACGAAAGCTGTTTCTGGAAACCTTCTGTATAGACGCCCTGACAAAGGCCTATATGGACGGCGTGGTGTCGGTGAGCAGGGTGCTCTACTCCCGCCTGCCAAACAACTCTGTCTTTTACATCAAAATCACGGCGAATGTGACCAGGCATCCGCTGAGCGGCGATCTGATTGCGTTCCTCACGGAGGAATCCAACAACCCGGAAAAGCTGGCCTCCACCATTAACGGGAAGATTCTGGCCAAGCAGTTCGACCTGGTGGCCTATATTGCCCGTGATATCTATGACGTGGCCATCGGCGACGCCAGCATGATCAAACACGGCAACATCTTCCCAAAGGTGAAGCACGGCTCTTACCGGGAGTATCTGGAGACACAGATTATCCCCGCCCTGCCGAAGGACGAGGCCTACCGGCAGAGAATCCGGGAGGCGATGGACCTGAAAACCGTGTTTGAGATGTTCAAGGTCAGGGAGCCCTATTCTGTTGACATAGAAGTGGACATGGAAGACGGGCACTTCTACAAGCGCTTTGACTTCTATTCCGTGGATCCCGAGTCAGAATACTGCATTGTGCTGAAGACAGACACGACGGAAGTGCGCCTGGAGCAGCTGGAGCAGGAGGCGCGAAACCGGGAGCTGGAATACAGCAGACAGGAGCTGGCCGACACCGACGGCATCATGGCCGACGCAGGCTTCGGCATGTGGCACATGACCCTGGAGGAAGGGAAACACTCCCGCCTGCGGGCAAACGCCAAGATGAAGGAGCTGCTGGGCATCGCCGGGAAGGACCTGAGCGAGGAGGAGATCTACGACGCATGGTATTCTCGTGTGCCGGAGTCGGAAAGACCGGCCGTGATGAAACGGATAGAAGAGATGCTCTCGGGCAAGCTGTCTGAATGCATCAATCTCTGGATTCATCCGGACGGGCATGAGATGTACACCCGCTTCGGCGGCACGGTGGTTGCCGATGAAAACGGCAGACAGTCACTGCGGGGTTATTACAGCGATGTGACGGAATCTGTCCGGGAGGACCGGGCACAGAGAGACGCTCTTGCCAGCGCCCTCATTGCTGCAGAGCATGCCAACAAGGCAAAAACCACGTTTCTCAACAACATGTCCCACGATATCCGGACGCCGATGAACGCCATCGTCGGCTTTACGGCACTGGCAAGCTCCCATATCGACCAGAAGGAGCTGGTGCAGGATTATCTGAACAAAATCACCGTTTCCAGCCAGCATCTGCTCTCTCTCATCAACGACGTGCTGGATATGAGCAGAATTGAAAGCGGGAAGATGACGCTGGAAGAGACAGAGGTGCACCTGCCCGACGTGATCCATGACCTTAGAACGATTATTCACGCAAACGTTACCGCCAAACAGCTGAATCTCAACATCGAGACGCAGGATGTGACGCATGAGGACATCGTGATCGACAAGCTGAGAATGAACCAGATATTTCTGAACATTCTCTCCAACTCCATCAAGTTCACCCCTAACGGAGGGACTATCAGCTTTCTGGTGGCGGAAAAGAAATCGCCCATACCCGAGCACGCCGTGTTTGAATTCAGAATCCGTGACACGGGCATCGGCATGAGCCGGGAATTCCAGAAAACGATTTTCGAAGCCTTCACGAGAGAGAAAACCAGCACCGTCAGCGGCATACAGGGCACCGGGCTGGGCATGGCAATCACAAAGAGCATTGTGGACATGATGGGAGGGACCATTGCCTTAAACAGCGAGGAGGGCGTGGGCACCGAATTCATCGTCACCCTCCCCTGCCGGCTGCAGAGCACCGCAACCCGGCAGGAGGCGATTCCTGAGCTGCAGGATCTGCGGGCACTGGTGGTGGATGACGACACCGACTCCTGCCTCTCCGTCAGCTCCATGCTCCGCTCTATCGGCATGAAGCCCGACTGGGCCAGTTCCGCCAAAGAAGCTGTGATCCGAACCCGGGAGGCCGCCAACCAGGGCGATGCCTTCAGCATCTACATCATCGACTGGCAGATGCCTGATATGAACGGTGTTGAGCTTACACGACAGATCAGAAGCACCGTGGGAGATCGCGTGCCCATCATCATTCTCACTGCCTATGACTGGGGAGACATCGAGGAGGAGGCAAAAAAGGCCGGTGTCAGCTCCTTCTGTTCCAAGCCCATCTTTATGTCTGAGCTGCGCAGGGTTCTCTCCGAGCCCTTCCATATTGCCGCCGATGAAACCGAGCCGGAGACGGAGACGGAAGGGGTGAGCTTTACGGGCAGGAAGATCCTTTTGGCAGAGGACAATGAGATGAACCAGATGATCGCCCAGGCAATTCTGACAGAGTCGGGGCTGGAGGTGGAGATTGCCAACAACGGCGAGGAAGCCGTGAGCATGATGATGACAGCCCCAGCCGGAACGTACGACATTATCCTGATGGATATTCAGATGCCCCTGATGGACGGCTATGAGGCAGCCCGGCTGATCCGTGCCTTTGATGACCCGGCCAAGGCGAACATTCCCATCGTTGCCGTAACGGCCAATGCCTTTGAAGAGGACCGGAAGCTTGCCTTAGAGGCCGGCATGAACGGCCACCTGGCAAAGCCCTACGACATCCCCAAGATGATGGAGACACTCAAGCAGCTTCTGGCATAAATTCAGCTCGCCACGCTGAACAGGTCCGATTAGGATCAAATTTACATAATGCAGATAACAGAATTGCGTAGACGTATTATTGTCTACGCAATTCTTGTTTTTCTCTTCAACAGTTTTGTTGCTTCTGCGCCGGGATGTGAGGAGAGACAATCAAACAATGGTGTCGCCGTTCTCGAGGACTTTGCCGTCCCAGAAGATGTTGTTGTTTTTCCCGTTGACATAGACGGAGTTGCTCTCACAGTCGTGGATGGAGCAGTAAGAGAAGGAAGTGTTCTCGCAGTTGATGAGCTGGGCCCCCATGATGCTGCATTCATAGATCTCAGTGTAGTTGACGGCCATGTTGGCACAGTCTCTGGCTAAGATGCCGATGATGCCGCAGCCGAACAAACCGCATTTTTCCACATTGACCTGGGCGCACTTCTCAAAGTTCAGCACGCCGCCGATGCAGGAGCCGGGAGCTTCCTTCAGGTGGCCGGCCGTGAAACCGGAGAGTATGAGATCTTCACAGTTGCGGAAGGAGATGACATCGGCATAGCGGGGCGTGGCCTGGATGAGGGTTTTGTCCTGTCCCTGACCGATAATCTGCAGGTTCTTCACATCCATGATGACAAGCTCGGGGCCGTCAAACTGTTCCTCCCATCCGTAGAAGGAGCCGGAGGTTTTGCCGTAATCAGAGGCAGTGGAGAAATCAATGAGATCGGCGTCGATGACGATCTGGGTGTTGTTGCCGATGGCGGCAAGGAACTCATCCGCTGTGGAGACATGGACGGTTTTGTACTCCGGCAGATCAGAGCTGATGCTTCTGGGCATGTTTTCGGCTGAGGCGCAGCCGGCAAAGAGGCTGAGCAGAAGCATCAGGCTGAGGGCGATGGTGATAAGAGATTTTCCGGTGGCAGTTGCTGTTTTCATTTAAAACAGACCTCCTTTTTTTGTTTGCAGGCCCACTGTAGCACGGCGCAGAGGCGAAAGCCAGTGAAGCGGCACGAAAGGGGAAAATTTGAGCACGAAACAGGAAAACGGTTCCCTCGATCTATGTGCAATGCATATTGCGCGTGAGACAACAGCAATCCCCGTTTTCAGCCCTCTGTCACGCGCTCTGTATGGGGAATGCTTCGAGTGGCTTCTCACTATTTGCAGGAGGGTTTGGGATTTCGGCGGCGAAGGAGAAGATGCCGTTTTCATATTCCATGGCGGACTCTCCGCCCAGATCCTCCAGAATGCGGTGGATGGCAGGCAGGCCGAAGCCATGCTCGGCCGGAGGAACTTTTGTGGTGGGGATGGAGCCGTCTTTCACCGTGACAGGCAGAGAGGAATTGCGGACGGCGAGGAAGAGGCTGTCTTCCAGAATGAGAGAGCACTCCAGTGTTTTCTCCCCCGTCACCTTTTCGCAGGCCTCGAGGGCATTGTCCAGCAGATTGGTGAGCAGAACCACCAGGGCATCCGACGGAAGATTGAGAGAGGAGAGGTCGTTGACCCGAAGGAAAATATCAATGCCCTTCTCTTTCGCGAGGCGGTATTTTTCATTCAGAACCACATCCACCACCGGGTGATGGCTGTTGACGGCAAAAATCCGCCCGGTCTGCCCCTTCTGCAGGCGGGCAAGATAGGCCTTCGCCTCCTCCACATTGCCCTGCTGCAGAAGATCGGAAAGGGTCTGGAGCTGATGGTTATATTCATGGGTTGCACTGCGCTGGGAGCGATAGCTCTGCTCGAGAGAACGGATATTCTCCCTCTGCAGCGCCATGCTCTGGTGAAGGAGGGCCACTTCCCTCTCAGCCCGGGCACTTCGCTCCATATTGCGGAGCATGATGATCATGGCGGCGTTGGCAGCCACCAGCACCAGGGTGAAGACCACGGTGCCGGCAGAGAGGTCATCCCGGGTTTTATACCCTTCAAAGGTGGCATAGAGCATAAAAATGCTGACAAGCGGGAACACTGCCATCCGCCACACACTGCTGCCGGGCGAAGATGACAGTGAAAGACGGTTGCGATGCTGATCCAGCAGAAAGCACAGCAGCAGGAAGAAGCATTTGCCCACGGTGACCACCATGATATAAAGCCATTTCTTCCACATCAGGGCGGAGACGGACATGCCGAGGGCCAAGGACGCACCGTAGATCATAAGCGTGTCAGCAGCTGTGATCAGCAGATAATAGAGCGTGCCTATTAAAAGGGTGCCGTACCACTTCCATGAGAAGCAGAGCCATGCCAGCACATAGCAGACGACAAGAGTCAGGACCTTTCTGAGGAGCTTGATGCGGCTCACAAACGGGACAGGCAGCGCATTGATGCAGAAGATCAGCACAGCGCCCAGAGCAAAGATCAGAACGGTCTGCTTCCGGTTTCGCCGCGGAGGCATAAATGCCCGGCAGAAGAAAAAGAGGCTCAGCAGCTCCACTGCAATCCAGAGAAAAGAAAGCACATATTCCATTTCGGTCACATCCCTTTGAAGAGCAGATAGCGGCGTTTGAGAGAAGCATAGTTCTTCTCGCTGACGGAGAGGGCTTCACCGTCAGTGAGCAGAGCCTCCCGGCATGTGAGCTTTTTGAGATGGGCCATGTTGACGAGAAAGCTCTTCTGGATGCGAAGAAAGCCCCTTGGCGTGAGCTCCGCCTCCGCTTTGGAAAGGCTGGAGTAGACGCTGTATTGCCTGTCTTTCAGGTGGTAAATGAGGGTGTGGCCGACGGATTCCACATAGAGCAGATCCTGCAGGTCAATCTCCACAATCTCCCCCTCACAGGATAGTTTGAGCTTGGGGCTCTCGGTGCGAAGGCAGGCGACAGCCTGGGTGAGGAAGGGGGCAAACTTCCGGTCTATCTCGCTTTTGAGCAGATAACGGAATGCCCTGACCTCATAGCCCTCCGGGGCATACTCCACATAGTTGGTGATAAAGATGAGGACGGCATCTTTCCGGACGGCTCGCAGTCTGCGGGCAACGTCCAGACCGTTATAGGGTTTGGAGACATAGTCGATATCGAGAAGGGCGATGTCACAGGAGGCAAAGGTCTCGCTGCCGATCTCTTCGGCATCGGAGAAGGCAGAGACTGCAGCCGGGATGCCGTGGACGGAAAAATACTGCTCTGACAGATTCTTCAGACGGGCTGCGAAGGAAGAATCGTCATCGCAGATGAGAATGTTAATCATGATACATATCTCCGGATTACATGATACTTGAACCGAAGTGGATTGTAGCACAGGAAAGCCGGCCGGACAAGATTGAATTTTGGCACAGTCTCAGGAGACGATGCCGTGGCCTCTGGATGATGTTCATCCGTTAAAGGGAAAAATATTTTATCAAAGGGGCTTGAAAAAAAGAAAACAACCTGCTATAATCACAGCATCTTCAGGGCAGGGTGTAATTCCCGACCGGCGGTAAAGTCCGCGAGCCGAAAGGCATGATCCGGTGTGATTCCGGGACCGACAGTAAAGTCTGGATGGAAGAAGAGGAAGCTTTCCCCCACAATTCCAAACGCTGTACCTGATGGCCTGAAGAGATGCTCTTCAGGATTTTTTATTTTTCAGGAGGAAGCAAAATGAAAGAGAAAATGTCAACCCGGTATATGGCCGCAGTGGCCATGTTTGCAGCACTGAGCTTTGTTTCGGTGCTGATTGCAAAGGTGATCCCCAATGTGGCGGGATTTCTCAGCTATGAGCCGAAGGATGCCGTGATTGTGATAGCAGGGCTTTTATACGGCCCCTTGACCAGTGTGCTGATTTCGGTGATCGTGTCGCTCATTGAAATGCTGACCATCAGCTCAACAGGACCCTATGGATTTCTGATGAATGTGATATCCACCTGTGCCTTCGCCGTTCCGGCTGCCTGGTATTACCAGAAGCACAAAACACAGAAAGATGCGGTGATCGGCCTGTGCTTTGGTGTGATCACCATGGTGGTGGCCATGCTGCTCTGGAACTACATCATCACCCCGTTTTACATGGGCGTATCCCGGGAGACGGTGGCCGGGATGCTGATGAGCGTGTTTCTCCCCTTCAACCTGGTAAAGGGCGGCATCAATGCAGGGCTTACGCTGCTGCTTTATAAACCGGTGGTGGGGGCTCTTCGCAAGGCGGGGCTGGCACAGCCCAGCAGCACAGGATCAGACAAACGGGTTTTCAACCCGGGTTTCACGCTTTTCGCCGTTGCAGTGCTGGTGACGTTTGTGCTGCTGTTTCTCACGATGATTCATGTGCTGTGATTTTTCATAAAAATTCATCCATTCTGCATCCCCACTTCGGTAGATTTTTCATCTTGACAAGAACGGCAGTTCGCGTTATATTACTGACAGCATCAGAATGCTTTTTGCTTGGAGAATGAATTTATGAAATTCGCATTCGCTTTTGCATCCTACTATTATTACTTTACCGGCTCTCGCGGGTAAGGGTAATTTGTGGTGCAAAAGGTAGAAATCCAGGTTTTTTGCCACACAGGTTATCCTGTGTGGTTTTTGTTTTATGAGGAGGAAAAAACATGATCGTAGTTTTAAAGCACGGTGTATCCGAAGAGAAGAAAGCACAGCTGATTGCCTGGCTGCAGGCACTGGGGCTGAGAATCCATATATCCGACGGTGAATTTCAGACCGTGCTCGGCCTTGTGGGCGACACCTCTGCCGTTGACATGGACCTGGTGGAGAGCTTGGAGATTGTTGACAGCGTGAAGCGTGTGACGGAGCCCTTCAAAATGTGCAACCGGAAGTTTCACCCCGAATCCATGGTGGTGGAAGTTGGCGACGTGAAAATCGGTGCAGGCAACTTCGTGATGATTGCAGGGCCCTGCTCCGTGGAATCCGAAGAGCAGATTGTGTCGGTGGCAAAGTCGGTCAAGGCGGCGGGCGCAAAACTGATGCGAGGCGGAGCCTTCAAGCCCCGCACCTCCCCCTATGACTTTGCAGGACTCAAGGCAGAGGGTCTGGAACTTCTGAAGATTGCCCGGCAGGAGACCGGCCTGCCCATCGTGACGGAGCTGATGAACATCAACGATCTGCCCCTTTTCGAGGATGTGGATGTGATTCAGATCGGTGCAAGAAACATGCAGAACTTTGACCTGCTGCGGGAGCTGGGCCATGTGAACAAGCCCATTCTCCTTAAGAGAGGCCTCGCCAACACCCTGAAGGAGCTGCTGATGAGTGCCGAGTACATCATGGCAAGCGGCAATGAACAGGTAATGCTCTGTGAGAGAGGCATCCGCACCTTCTCGGACTACACGAGAAACACACTGGATCTCTCCGCTGTGCCCATGCTGCATGAGCTGACCCACCTGCCTATCATTGTGGACCCGAGCCATGCAACGGGCATTGCAAAGCTGGTGCCGCCCATGGCACTGGCTGCCACGGCAGCAGGAGCCGACGGGCTCATTATCGAGGTGCATAACGACCCGATCCACGCCCTGTGTGACGGTGCACAGAGCCTGAGGCCGGAGGAGTTTGACGCCCTGGCGAAAAAGGTTTTCGCTGTGCGCGAAGTGTTGGGATAAAGGTTGCTCGTAATTCATGCATAGCAAGTTTCGCGCGAAGACAACAGGGTACCTCGATTTTACTGCTCTGTCGCGCGAACAATTATTAGATTTCAAGACTGCATTTTGCTGAAAAACAGCTAAGGAGTAGCTCTATGGAAGAGAAAAGAATTATCGGTGTGGTGGGTCTCGGTCTGATCGGCGGAAGCTTTGTAAAGGCCTATCACGAAGCGGGCTGGACAGTTTATGCCACAAACCGTACTGCCTCCGTATTGGAGTTTGCCAAAATCAGCGGAGCGGTAGATGATGCCCTGACGAAGGAGAATATCGGCACCTGCGACCTGGTGCTGCTGACCGTGACGCCGGAAGCGTGCATCGAGGCTCTGAAATACTTTGCCCCTTACATCGGCAAAAAGCCCCTGGTGATGGACTGCTGCGGCACCAAACGGGTGGTATGCGAGGCCTGCTTCCCCATTGCAGAGGAATACGGCTTCACGTTTGTAGGCGGGCATCCCATGGCCGGCACCCAGTATTCCGGCTTCAAATATGCCCTGTCGGATATGTATGAGCATCAGCCCATGGTGGTTGTGCCCCCTCGGTTTGACGACATCTTCCTGCTGGACAGAGTGAAGGAGCTGCTCTCCCCTGCCGGCTTCAGCCGTTATTCCGTCACGACAGCTCAGGCCCACGATGAGATGATCGCCTTCACATCACAGATGGCGCATGTGGTTTCAATCTGCTATGTAAAAAGCCCCACAGCTCAGAAGCATGACGGCTTCTCCGCCGGCAGCTATCGGGACATGACCAGAGTTGCGAGACTCAACCCCCATATGTGGTCAGAGCTGTTTCTGGAGAATCGGGACAATCTCACCAGTGAGATCAACTGTCTGATCGGCCACCTCACGGAGATCCGTGATGCGATGGAGAAGGAAGACCGGGAAACCCTGGAAAACCTGCTGGAGGAAGGCAGAAGAATCAAAGTGGAGCTGGACGGATGATGAGAAGCGTACCGGTGAATGCCCCTTCCGGGCAGTATGAGGTGAAAATCGGCTCCGGCATTCTGTCTCTGCTGGGGCAGGCCGTGGCTGAGAGAACAAAGGCGAAGAAATGCATGGTGGTATGCGGCGAAAACGTCAGCCCCCTCTATGCCCCCACGGTGCTGCAGAGCCTGCGGGATGCGGGGCTGGAGGCGGATAAAATTGTCTTCCCAGCCGGAGAAGAAACCAAGTGCCTGCAGCGTTACGGTGAGCTGCTGAACGCCCTGGCAGATCTAAGGCTCACCAGAAGCGACTGTGTGATTGCCCTGGGCGGCGGTGTGACGGGAGATCTCGCCGGTTTTGCCGCTGCCACCTATCAGAGGGGCATTGCCTACGTGCAGGTGCCCACCACGCTTCTGGCTGCGGTGGATTCCTCTGTGGGCGGCAAGACGGCCATTGACCTGCCGGCAGGGAAAAACCAGGCAGGGGCCTTCTATCAGCCCTCTCTGGTGCTGTGTGACACCGACACGCTTTCCACCCTGCCGCAGCGTGAGCTGCGGGCAGGATATGCGGAGGTGATTAAATACGGCGTGCTGGGTGATGCCGGGCTTTTTCAAAAGCTGGAAAAGCAGTCAATCAGCCTGCCGGAGATTATCGAAACCTGCGTACGGTGCAAAGCTGAAATTGTGGCCGAGGATGAGTACGACACCGGCAGAAGGAGACTGCTGAACCTCGGGCATACCTTCGGCCATGCAGTGGAAAGCCGAAGCCACTTCACCCTGCTCCACGGTGAAGCCGTTGCCATCGGTATGGGGATGATCTGTCGGGCAGCCGTGAAGAAGAAATATCTTTCAAAAGAGGACTGCGAGAGGATCACAGCCCTGTTGGAGAAAACCGGACTGCCGACGGAGAGCCCCTACGGCCCCGATGAGCTTTACGAGACACTGCTGCTGGACAAGAAGTTTTCCGGCGGAAAGCTGCACCTCATTGTGCCATGCAGCATCGGCAAGTGCGACATTGTGCCCGTAACGCCGGAGGAACTGCGGGAATGGCTGGAGATGAGTTATGAGTAAGGGTACCTGCGACTCGCCAAGAGCCGGGCAAAGCCCGGTTGCTCGCTTGCATAGCGCCTGCGGGCGCTTATCATCTATTGATATTTTTCCCGGGGAGAGGCATGGGAGGGTGAGAATTCCCTCCTCCAAGTCGGTGGTGCACAGGCTGCTGATCTGTGCCGCACTGGGAAATGAGAAATGTGACATTGCCCTTGACGGTTTTTCAAAAGACATTCTGGCAACCATCGCCTGCCTGCAGGCTCTGGGGGCGGAGATTGGTGTGACAGGGAATACCGTCCACATCCAGCCGGTGGCTTCAAAGGCCGTTGATGCCCTGCTCAGATGCGGTGAGAGCGGATCCACTCTGCGTTTTCTCCTGCCGGTGGCGGGGGCTCTCGGAGCAGAGGGCCAGTTTCTTCTGGAGGGCAGGCTGCCGCAGAGGCCCATGCAGGCCTATGAGGATCTGCTGCGAGAGCACGGCATGAAGCTTACACGGGAGGATAACCGCCTCTTTTTCAGCGGGCAGCTCAGATGCGGAGATTACCGCATGCCGGGGGACGTCTCCTCCCAGTATTTTTCAGGCCTGCTGCTCTCCCTGCCGCGCCTCGGTGAAGACAGCACGGTAAGGGCGGAGCGAAAGCTTGAATCAGAGGGATACATCCGTATGACGGAGGATGCCCTCACCCTCTCCGGCGTGACTTTTCAGAAGCCGGAGGCCCATGTCTGGGAGATACCGGGCAGGCAGCAGTTTCGCCTCCCCTCCTCCCTCCGGGCTGAGGGTGACTGGTCCAACGCAGCCTTCTTTCTCTGCATGGGTGCCATGTCGGAACAGGGCATTACGGTGGAGGGGCTGAATCTCTCCTCCTCCCAGGGTGACAGAGCCGTGATGGACATTCTCAAGAGCTTCGGTGCTGAAGTTGTGACCGATGAAGAAAACGGAAGGATAACCGTTCGGAAAGGTACCCTGAAGCCCATGGAAATTGATGCCTCCCCCGTGCCGGACCTGATCCCGGTGCTGAGTGTGCTGGGATGTGCCGTTCAGGGCGAGACGAAAATCTGCAATGCATTCCGGCTGAGACTGAAGGAATCAGACCGGCTGAAGACCACGGCAAAACTGATAACGGATCTGGGCGGAAAGGTGGAAGAGCTGCCCGACGGCCTCATCATCCACGGCACCGGGCATTTGACCGGCGGGACGGCTGACAGCTGCAATGACCACCGCATTGCCATGAGTGCCGCTGCGGCAGCCTGCATCTGCTCTGAGAGCGTAACCGTAGAGGGCCCCAGCTGTGTGGAAAAATCCTACCCCGCTTTCTGGGATGACTTTGGGAGGTGTGAAACATGAGCAGCACATTCACCGGGCTTTCGCTCCGGCTCAGCATTTTCGGCCAGAGCCACTCGGAAGCCATCGGCATGACGCTTGACGGTCTCCCTGCCGGCATAGCTGTAGACACGGAAAAACTGCAGGCTTTTTTAAACCGGAGGGCACCGGGCAGAAACAGCTGGTCCACTCCCCGACGTGAAGAGGATCGGCCTGAGTTTCTCAGCGGGCTGAAGGACGGCAAGACATGCGGGGCACCGATCACGGCCATCATACGAAACACCAACACAAGAAGCAAAGATTATTCCCAGTTAAAGGTTCTGCCTCGTCCCGGCCACGCCGATTACACGGCGGAGGTAAAGTTCAACGGCTGTCAGGACTTTGCGGGAGGAGGCCACTTCTCCGGCAGGCTGACCGCCCCGATGTGCATAGCCGGCGGCATCCTTCTGCAGGAGCTGGAGAGGCGTGGCATCACGGTGGATGCCCGCATCAAAGCGATCGCCGGCATCACAGACCTTAGCGCCTTTACCGAAAGCGTGAAGGATAAGCCCTTCCCCGTCAGCGATGATGAAAAGGGCAGGCTGATGCAGCAGGCCATTGAACAAGCCAGAGAAGAGGGAGACTCGGTGGGCGGAATTGTGGAGTGCCGGATCACCGGAGTGAAGGCCGGAATCGGCAGCCCCATCTTCGACGGCCTGGAAAACCAGATTGCGAGAATTGTTTTTGCCGTGCCCGCCGTGAAAGGCATTGAATTCGGTGCAGGGTTCACCTCTGCCGCCATGCGGGGCAGCGAGAACAACGACGCCTTCTGTCTCCGGGAGGGAAAAATCGAAACCGAAACCAATCATGCCGGGGGAATTCTGGGCGGGATCTCGGACGGAATGCCCATACTCTTCCGTGCAGCCTTCAAGCCCACACCTTCCATCGCCAAAGCACAAAAAAGCGTGAACCTGAACACCATGCAGCAGGAAGAACTGACCGTAACCGGCCGGCACGACCCATGCATCGTCCCTCGGGCGGTGCCTGTGATGGAGGCCGCAGCCGCCATTGCCATTTTTGACATGATACAGGGGGAACCAACATGGAACTGAACAATTATCGCGAGCATCTGGATACAATTGACAAAGAGCTGCTCCGCCTCTTCATCGAGCGGATGGCCATTGCCGGGGAGATTGCCCAATGGAAGCAGCAGAACAGCATGCCCGTGCTGGACCTGCGAAGAGAAAAGGAAAAGCTCCGGGCCATGGAAGAGATGAGCCCGGAGGATCTGAAGGAGTATTCGGTTTCGCTGTTTTCCCTGATGATGGAGCTGAGCCGCAGCTACCAGAACCGCATCATCCACCCTGCCAGTGCCGAGACTCTGGCCATTGAGCAGGCCCTGAAGGAGACCCCGCAGCTTTTCCCGGAAACGGCTATTGTGGCCTGCCAGGGAGTGGAGGGGGCCTACTCCGGCATCGCCTGCGAAAAGCTCTTCAAGCGGCCCAGTATTTTCTACTTCTCCAGCTTTGATGCGGTCTTTTCCGCCATTGAGAAGGGATTATGCCGCTACGGCGTCATACCGGTGGAAAACAGCACCGCCGGCACCGTGAATGCCGTTTACGACCTGATGCGCAAGCATGATTTTCGCATTGTGCGTTCGGTGCGGGTGAAGATTGACCACAACCTGCTGGTAAAGCCCGGCACAAAGCTGGAAGACATCCGAGAGATCTACTCCCATGCCCAGGCCATCGCCCAGTGCTCGGCCTTTCTGCAGAGCATGCCCAATGTGAAGGTCATCCCCTGTGAGAACACGGCCGTGGCAGCCAAGAAGGTGGCGGAATCACAGGATAAGAGCATTGCCGCTCTCTCCTCCCGGTCCTGCAGCAAGCTCTATGGGTTGGAGATTCTCAAAGCCGACGTGCAGGATTCCGGCAACAACCACACAAGATTCATCTGCATCTCCAAGAATCTGGAGATCTACCCCGGGGCTGACCGGACGAGCCTGATGATGGTTCTCCCCCATGAGCCCGGCTCCCTCTACCGGCTTCTCAGCCGCTTCAACGCCCTGGGCATCAACCTGACCAAGCTGGAGAGCCGCCCCATGCCGGAGAGAAGCTTTGAATTCATGTTCTACTTTGATCTGGACACCTCGGTCTACTCCCCTCGCTTTATCCAGCTGATGGGCGAACTGCCGGACATCTCCGAGGAGCACGAATACTTAGGCAGCTACAGCGAGGTGATCTGAAATGCAATGCGGACTGCTGGGTGAAAAACTGGGTCACAGCTACTCTCCTCAGATTCATGCTGAGCTGGCCGACTATGCCTATAATCTCTATGAAAAAGCGCCGGAAGAGGTGGAGGCCTTCGTCCGCCACGGGAACTGGCACGGCATGAACGTGACCATCCCCTATAAGAAAACCGTTATCCCCCTCTGTGATGAGCTTTCGGACCTGGCAAAGACCATCGGCAGCGTGAACACCCTTTTAAGGCGGGAGGACGGAAGCATCTTCGGCGATAACACAGACGCCTTCGGCTTTGAAACCCTGCTCCGGCAGGTGATGCCGGGCTCTCTCACTGCAAAGAAGGCACTGGTGCTTGGCACCGGAGGAGCATCTGCAACCGTGTGCGCCGTGCTGAAAGGGCATGGTGCTGAGGTGATCCCCATCTCCCGCAGCGGCGAAAACAACTATGATAACCTCTCTCGGCATGCTGACGCCACCCTGATTGTAAACACCACGCCGCTGGGCATGTACCCGAATAACGGGACAAAGGCAGTGGATCTTTCTCTCTTCCCTGCTCTGGAGGCGGTGGTGGACGTGGTGTATAACCCGGCCCGTACTGCCCTGCTGCTGCAGGCAGAGGAGCTGGGCATCCCCCATGCCGGCGGGCTCATCATGCTGGTGGCGCAGGCCAAACGGAGTGCCGAGATCTTCCTTGGGCATGCCCTGCCGGAGGAGGAGACAAACCGCATCACGAAGCTTCTTGCCTCCTCCATGCAGAATATCATCCTCATCGGGATGCCGGGCTCGGGCAAGTCTACCGTGGGGGCTCTGCTGGCCGAAGGGCTGGGAAAACCCTATCTGGAGGCGGACGAGGAGCTGGAGAAAGCTGCTGGCATGCCCATCCCCGCTATCTTTGAAAGAGAGGGAGAAGAGGGCTTCCGCAAAAGAGAGACCGAGACGCTTGCTACGCTGGGCAAAATGTCCGGCATTGTGCTCTCCACAGGGGGTGGATGCGTCACAAGAGAGGAAAATTACCCGCTGCTGCATCAGAACGGGGTCATCGTTCGCATCACCCGGCCGGTGGAGCTTCTGGCAAGAGAGGGCAGGCCCCTCTCCCTGCACGCAGATCTGAACGAAATGTTTTTAAAACGCGATCCTCTCTACAGCCGCTTTGCGGATCTGACGGTCCAGAACACCGGCACGCCGGAGGAAACTGCCCAAAAAATACTGGAGGCGCTGCAATGAAATTTCTGATTATCAATGGGCCGAATCTCAATCTGCTGGGCCTGCGGGAACCGGACATCTACGGGAAGCAGGATTTTTCATCCCTGCAGCAGTTTATTCTTGACGCCTGCAACGAGGCCGGGGTTGAGGGCGAGCTCTTCCAGTCCAACCACGAGGGGGCCATTGTGGATGCCATCCAGGGGGCGTACGGCAGGATTGACGGCATTGTCATCAACCCGGCTGCCTACACTCACACCAGCGTGGCGATTCTCGACGCACTGAAGGCAGTTTCTATCACGGCGGTGGAAGTGCACATCTCCGACGTCAGCAAACGGGAGAGCTTCCGCCAGATCTCCTATGCGGGGATGGCCTGCATCAAAAGCTTTATCGGTCTCGGCTTCGAGGGCTACCGCCAGGCAATCCTCTATCTGAAGGATTATCTGCAGTAACAAGGAAAACAATATCTTTGGGTAATGTCCCCACCAAAAAACCCGCCTTCTCAGGCGGGCATTTTTAATCGGGACATTTTATTCTCCGGTTCCGGTATACAGGCGTTCCAGGAAGGGAATCCTGATGTTGAACATGCTGCTGAGGATCGTATAGATACTCAGAAGGAAGAATAGAATGACCCCAGGATTGAGATATACGGTTTTCACCACATCCTCTCTCGGGATGCAGGTGGGCATGGAATTGTCCAGATGAATATCCTTTTTCTTCAGATGGCGAATCAGCAAGACGAGACCCGAGATCATCATCACAACCATCACCACGGCGAAGAAAATCATCACCGCAACAAAAATACCTTTTCCTCCCTCTTCACTGCCCGAAACCATGGGAATGAGCAGCATGATACCGGAGGAAAAGCCGTTAAGCAGCATGTGCATGAGCATGGTAAGCAGCACCTTGCCGGTTTTGCAGTAGACATAGCCCAGGAACCCTGCTTGCTTTTACGCTTTTGCTGTCATGCCCGGCAGTGGCTTTCGCTGCAGATGAAAAGACGCCGGCAGGAAGTGACGAAGCGGCTCTCGCCTATCTCGCAGGAGAACTGGCAGATTCCGCAGAGAACCTGCTTGCCAGCGGTGAAGACCTGAGCGAAGAGCATCCTGCCGGTGCCGGCACGGCAGCCATCTGCCCGGAATGCGGCTATATTCTCTCTACCTGCGCCTGAATCATTTTCTACTTGACGGAAGCATCGAGTTGCGATAAAATAATAAAACTATATTATGGTAACTCAACAAGATGATTCGGAGAACGATTATGAGAAAAGGATTTTGCCTCTTTGTCTGTCTGCTGCTACTTTTCGGGGCAGCGCTCCCCTCTTTCGGCATGGATGGATATCCCTATTCCGCATATCCCTCTGCAGGGGGCATGGAGGGCTACGGATACGGTGCGATGGCGGGATACGGATACGGCACCGTCCCGACCTACCCCGCAACCGGATATGAAGCCACGCCTGCCTATCCCGCAACTCCTTACGGCACAACAGGCAGCTACCCAGCTGGCGGCTACGGGACGGCCGGAAGCTATCCCGCAACAGGCTACGACACCACGGGAAGCTATCCCGCAGCGGGCTACGGCACAGCCGGCGTCCCCGCTTACCCGGCAGCTGTTGCGGGAGCAACAGGCCTGCCGCTGAAATACACCATCACCTATTTGCCGGGCAAGTATGCCTCCGGCCCTTCCATGACTGTGGAGTGGAGCCCCGGATACGCCATCCTTGCAGGGCAGATCTACACCAGAGCCGGCTTCACCCAGACCGGCTGGAGCTGGAGTGACGGCGGAGCCAAGGCCTTTGAGCTGAACCAGCAGGTACCCATCACCACCAATGCAGTGCTGTACCCCTATTGGGAGTCCATCACAAAAGCTCTGTACCTCACCGTAAACTATGCAGGCAACGGCGCCGTTCGCCTCAGCGGCGGGAATGTGCCCAACGGCTGGACGGGAAAGCTGGAACCTGGACAGTCCTACACATTCCATCTGGTGCCCTATGACCAGCACTATGTCTACAGCATTTTCCTTGCCGGCTGGTACAGGAATGTGCAGCCGGGAAACACCTTTATGGTGACCTATGAGATGCTGCAGGGACAGAACCAGACCATCTACTTCCGGTTTGAATCGGTCTATCGCAGCCCCAAAACGGGTGACGACAGCAACCTCCCCCTCTGGGCAGCACTCGGTGGCCTCTCTGTTGTAGGCCTCGCCGCAATTCTGTTTATGCGGAGAAAGAAATAATCAATTCTGAAATTTGCCACTCATTTTGAAAACCCGGCTCCGGATAAAAACGGAGCCGGGTTTGCTGTATGAGAAACAGCGTTGATTTCTCAGCGAAATGCAGTCTTCACACACTGATATTTCTCCTGCCGGTTAGCTTGAAGAAGAGCAGCATGGAGAGTACGCTTGTGACGGTGAGAACAGTGGAATATGCCGCAGCATTCCCGAAACAATCACGAATTACCTCTGTGTAAACGGAGACGGTGAGCGTCTGGGTGTTTGCCCTGTAAAGCATGATAGACGATGACAGCTCAGCAATCGGCGGTGCTATCGGCGGCGTAGCCGGCGGAGTGAGCGGCGATTAAAGCACAGGGGAATACGTCATCTTTAAAATCCTTTTTCTTGTGTGACAGTTCTGTGATAGTGCCCGTGCTATACTGAGCCCGTACTTGAGAGACAGGTACAGAAAACAAATACAAACAACATCAAATATAAAATACAAAGGAGAAAACGAAAATGAAAAATCTTGAGAATATGAAAAAGCTCAATGAAGAGGAAGTTGAAAAGGTTGCAGGCGGTCTGCCTTATATTATTCCTCATCATTTCCCAATCACCCAGCCCTCAGAACCGGAAGAGCCGGCGGAGCCAAAGCCTGAACCGGGTCCTATGGGCCAGCAGGTAAGTCCGGAAGAGGAGTTTAACACGATAATTGACTTTCTCAATTCCAGAAGATAACATCAATCAAATATACATATAACAAAGGAGATTATAAAAATGAAAAATCTTGAAAATATGAACGCACTCAAAGAAATGGATCTGGCAAAGGTTGCCGGCGGAGACGGTCTGCCCACAATCTACAATCCGGGCACGCCGTTTGCACTGGGGCAGAAAAAAGATCAGACTACTGATCCCGCAAACCACTTCTATCCGCCCCTTGGACGCCCCCTCCCGTTCCCCCAGAACCGCAGAAGCTGTGATCTTACTGATCTGCCCTGTGATGATCCGTTTTACACGAAGGCTTCAGTTCAGATCCGGTAATTCACGATATAGCTCCAGCAGGAGCACTTTTCCGAGAGAAAATAGCTCTCATATTCATATCACCAGTTTCAATAGCAATTGAATTGTGAGCATATCTTTCAACAATTGATTCTGCATATACACCTTTTCCAAGGCGTTTTAACCAATCGTCATTTTTCTTGTGTGACAGTTGTGTGATGGACGCCGTGCTATACTTGCACCATCAAATGAAAAACAAAGGAGATTAAAAAATGATGGCCAAAAAAATGAATCGTTCCATGATGGCAATGGTAATGCTTGCACTGCTCGTGACGGGCGCTTTCCTCTCGGTAGCTACAATGCCTTCCGCTTCTGCAGACAATCTGTACGTCGGTGCATGGGCATGTGATTATGGTGATGTCCGAATGGATATTTTCGCTGATGGAACTCTGCAGATTATTTATCCCGACGATCTGGGTACCGGCTACTACTATGAGTACATTTTCGATGACGACGGCGGTGTGCTTGTTCTGGCTGAAGGCAATGAGTACATTATGGGGCTTGTCATGTGGGACTACAACACGCTCGGTGACAGCCAGGATAGTTACTGGACCAGAATTGGTTAACGATCAAAAATGAAAAAGGCGTAGCCGGCGGAGTGAGCGGCGATTAAAGCACAGGGGACAATACGTCATCTTTAAAATCCTTTTTCTTGTGTGACAGTTGTGTGATATACGGGATGCTATACTGAGTGAAATAAATGAAGTCACTGGCGGAGATGGGCTGCCCACAATCTTTAATCCGGGCGATCCAAATCCGGGTAATCCATATGGTCAGTCAAATGCAACGCCAGTGCCGGAGAAGCCGGCGGAGCCAGAGCCTGCACCTGGTCCCATGGGACAGCAGGCAACCTTTGAAGAAAACCAACAAGCAGCTCTCAATCTACACTTTTCTAATCGGTAAATAACATATTTATGATAGCGCCATCAAATGAAAAACGACGGAGGAAAATGAAAATGAAAACAAAACTGATCAGCATTGTGATGGTTGTGCTGCTTGTTGCAGCTCTGGGTATCAATGCATTTGCAGAAAGCAACATCGGTGTTCAGCCCGGGCAGGCCATGCCGGACTTCACCGTTTCTCTGACGGACGGAACAACCGCCACTCTCTCCGATCTTCTGAAAGAGAAGGATCTTGTGGTGCTGAATATCTTTGCCAGCTGGTGCGGACCCTGTGAAAGGGAATTCCCCGAGATGGAAGAGGTCTACCAGGCTAACAGCGAGAACATGGTGATCGTCTCCGTTTCCGGAGATCCGAACGACACCATGGAAACCATCTCCGCCTACAAGGCAAACCATAATCTCACCTTCCCCATGGGTCTGGCGGGTGACGGTCTGAGCTTCCTCTCAGTCCCCGGCTTCCCCACCACCCTCTTCATCGACCGCAACGGCAACGTGGGCTTTATCAAAGTCGGCGCCTTTGTTGACAAGGGGGAATTTGAGGGAAAGGTCAGCACCTTCCTCTCCCCGGATTACGACGGCAAGCCCCTCGCCTCCGAAGAGGCAGTCAGCTTCACCCCGTATTTCATGGGTGCGTCCGTTCTGGGGATCCTTCTGCTGATCGTCGGCAGATGGCTTCTTTTCCGCAAGGCTGGCAAAAAGGGCTGGCACAGCCTGATCCCCTTTCTGAACAGCTTTGAGGAATACTCCCTCTGCTGGAACGGCTGGCTCGGCGTTCTTGCCGATGTGATTGCCGTGGCAGGCTTCTGGATCATCACTCCGGTTCCCCATTATCTCCTGATGGGAGCAGGGCTGGCCCTCGGCATTGTTGAGAGCGTCAGACTGGCAAAGGCCTTCGGCAAGAGCACGGTACTCGGTGTGCTGATGGGCCTGCCCGTGATCCGTGGGATCGGCAGAATCGTGCTCGGAGCGAGCAAAGCAGCTTATACGGGAGCAGCAAAAGCATAAGACTCCCCTTCCAATATTCTCCTTTTTTCATTTGGGTTCTCCCGGGTCTGAACAGCCCGGGAGAATTCCTTTTTCCGCAAAAACGAGTATCTTCAAACTTACGGCGATCTTCCCGCAGATCATTCTTTCTCTACAAACCGCCAGTGGTAGCCTCCCGCATAAACGTAAACCCCTGTACAAGCCTTGTGAATCGTATTAATCCCTGTCATTCGCTGTGCTTCTCTCTGTGAAGAATAAATAACTCCTGTTTCAATGCACTGAACCGCCCTTGCCTTTCTGCTCGAATAGATAAAAGCATCCTGTTTTCCTTCAGCACACCGTGTTTTCATTACATCACTTAAATGCTTCTTTCTTTCAGGGTTATTCTCATACCATCTCTTCATACCATCTGACCTTGCCTTTCGATACTCCGGCGACTGCTCATTCAACTGTATGAGCTTTTGTTTCGCTGCTTCATTCCACTTACACCCCTTTTCCATGCCGCCTGTTTTACCGTTATAGCCTTTCTCCGGATTCATGCTGTCATAGAGTTCAATAAACTTTGCCTCCAGCTCCCATGCCCCTTCCTGCGTCAGGTTTTCACAGAGCGGCTCCATCCGGAAATTCTCTTTTCCGTACTTTTGCATTGCCTCCCGAATCGCGCCTCTCCCTGATTTATAAGACAGGTGATAGCCTTTACTCCAGCGAACCTTCAGAGGCTCCCCTGTCTGCCCGATATAAACTTTGCCATCCGGACCGGTAATTTTATATACCGTCCAGTGTGCCTCCGGAGGCGGCGCCGGCATGGTAAGCTCCGACCCCGGAATCTTTACGCGACCGTTCTGAATTTTTTTATCTGAATTACTCATTTTTAAATCTCCTGGCTGTGAGGATGTTTTCCCCGATATTTTTGACTATCTCCAATAAATCAGCTCGGATAGACACCTCAGCACGACGTATGCAGATGTCTCCTGCGACTCGCTAAGAGCCTCGCTACGCTCGGTTGCTCGCTTGCATGGCGCCTGCGGGCGCTCACGAGCAATTGCCTGGCACTGCAAACGAGGTTACCCTCCGTTTGCCATGCGGTATATCCAATATTGCTCAGGAGTCCATCCAAGAGCTTCCAGCTGACTGGCGCTTGGCACGATGCCGGCGTTCATCATGGCACGTGCTCCGGCTGCATACCGGTCTGCCACGGCATTCCGGTAATCCGCTGTCTCAGCGCCGTTTGCTGCAACGCCGAACAGCTTTGCAGCCTGCAGCTCGGTGTCGGTGAGATACTCCCCTACCTTCAGCAGGTACTCATTCTCCCATTCTCTTAACTTTGCGTTGAATTCCTGTACGCCAACATTTTTTTCCTTTGCCCACTTCTCCAGATTCTGCAGTTCCGTCAGATACTTGTTGCTGATCTCCAGAACCTTGTCGGCCTTTTCAAACTCACCCTGTGCTCTTAAATCAGCAATCTGCCTAGCTGTATCCGTCTGCAGCTTCACCTCGGCTGAGTTGACCACCTGCCGATTCGTGGCAGCCGTGTTCTGGATGCCGCCGTACTGCACTTTCCCGATTCCGCCACGGTCACCTCTTGCTTCAGCATACAACACCTGATTGTCCAGGGCCTTTGCCTCGTCGGCATCCACCTGATTTCTCTGGGTCTGAAACTTTGAACGACTGTCCTGCAGATTCCGGTCCAGTGCCTTCACGCCCTGCTGAGCCGCATAGTCTGCAGCCAGCACAACTCTACCCTTCTCCTGATTTTCTCTCGCTGCCAGTTCTGCTTTCTGCTGGGCGATATCCACATAATCAATCGGTGCCACATTGCCGGGCACAATGTTTGCCTTCGCTCCGGAAACAATTCCCTTCGCAGCGTCTGCCGCCTTATCCTTTGCAATGAATTCACTCGCATTGACCCCATTCGGAACCCCTGCAGCCAGAGCGGCATAAAACTTATCGCTATAAGGAGTCTCAACCTGATCAGGCCAAACTGCCGATCCACCTGCACTCCCTCCGGAACTTGTCTTCACACTATTTGAATACGAATTCTTCACACTCGTGCTTGTCGAACTCTTATTAGAAGAAGAGCCCGTCCCGGAGGACGAGCTCTTTCCTGTACTGCCTGTTGCCGAACCGGCAGCTTCACTTTTATAAAATGTCGGAGATGTGGTCGATGTGCCGGCAATACCGGCCTCCGCCTGATTCCCCGGCCTCGATGCTTTTGCCATAACTCACTCCTCCAATCATCAAATTGGGCATGAATCACTCACATTGGCGGCATCAATCAGTCCTTCCCCGAGTACATAGGCTATTACAGTTGCTCCTGCCATAATCATGCCGGAAATGGTTTCTGCTGTCTCAGCATCACCTTTAAATGCTACTATCAGCTCTGTAATAAAAGCGGCTATAGCCAGCCAGAATTTACGGCTGGTGAGTTTTCGGATAATATCGTTCTTATTCATAATTTCCTCCTATAACAAGATATTTTTTGATAATATATATTTGGCGCCAGCCCGGAAATTATCGTTTCTCCAACGCTGCCACTCTTTTCGTCAGCTCATCAATCTGCACTTCCACTATCGGCATCCTCTGGGCGAAATTATTATGTTTTTTCACTTCCTCCGTCAGATGCTTGATCTCGTTGTTTGTCACAGCAGCCGCTTTGCTGTTCGCCAGAATAACACCGAATAAGGTCACGGCACTGGTGATCAGTGCTACCAGAATTGCCTTATCGGAATTCATATTCATTTCTTATTCTCCTTCCCTGAGGGTTATCGGTTTTCCCCCTCTATGTCTAAAGGCGAGCCAAAAACGCCATTTTTGAACCTACCGAAAAAATTTTTTTAGAATTTCATCTTCTTCAAGCAGTTTTTTTATTTTTCTCTCTTCCCGGGCAACCATTACATTCGATATCCCTATCTTTGCTGCCACAGAAATTCTTGTTTTGTGTTCCAGCATTACTTCCCGGTAAATCAGCTGCTGGCGTTCAGTCAGCTGGTCAACAATCTCCGACAGTCTCTCCTCCGGGGATCTGTACCCTTCGTCCATCCGGAGCTGATAATTGTCATAACCGGCAAGGAACATGGTCTTGTCTCCAACTCCCTCCGTCTCGCTGTCCCCGTCGATCAGACCGTCCAGGGAGATTGTCCAGTCAGTGGCAAACTCATCCTTCACGGCTCCTCTGATAAGCATGTTGTTAGGCTCATATCCATGCATTTCACGAAACTCTCTGCTCCACTTTGCTTCATACTCTCTTTTCTTTGCTCGGCGCGCCTTTAACTCAGATTTTGTGAGCGAATACTCCGGAATGATTTCTTTCTTATCAGATTCCACATCCCGGTCGTCTGCTCTGTGGAGCCAGGCAATGTCTTCTTCTGTCACTCCGTCCTTTCCCGGGATCAGGATGACGTTTTCCGGCAGCACATCCGTTGTCTGCAGATCAAATTTGTACGTTCCCCGTTCTGACTGCTTTGTTTTCTTAAGATTCATTTCTCTGTCCTTTCCTCCCCGTAGGCAGGAAGGGGCAGCAGAAACCAAAAAAGCCGGTGATCTGTCACAAGTTGCAGATCACCGGCTTACCCATGCTCCCTGAAAATGAGCGTGCGAATTGAAAGCACCGGATCTGCAGGATTTTCAGGCGGTTTGCCGCCTTATAAAATCCATATGATTCCGCTGCCCCTTCGTGGCCATCTCAGGGACTATTGAATTTTTTTAATTATTTGGATGCTTTAAGTATAATTCATCTCTTCTGAAAAGTTGTCCCCCCCTAGTACATCTCCAGAGCAAGTTCGGATTGATGCCCGAATAGAGAATTAATGATTTTTAGTTCCGTATTGTTTTATCAACAAAAGGTATCAAAGGCGTGATACCTTTTCATTGAACAGAAATAATACATATTCTGAGGGCAAAAAAAAGGCCAGGAATGATCCACCCGGTACGGGTGTAAATGATCATTTCCTGGCCGTCTCGCAGCTCTGTGGAATTTGAAGCAGTTATTCCTGCTCCGCTTTATTCAGTTTTAAGCTGCATCACACACTGCGACAAAACATTTCCCGTTCCAATAGAGGGAAACTCTCATCTCCTTCTTTTGAATCTTCACAGCCTGATTCTTGAATAATCGCAGGCGGCACATATCATGTCCAGTGGGAGCGTATCTGATTTCACCGGTATGTGTGTCCCCTTCGCAGATAACATGTGTTCTCCCGGATGCATCTTTGAGTTTTACCTGAGTCATAGTTAACCTCCATTTGGTTTATTTTGAGTCGATTATACTATCCGATTGGTAATATGTCAAGTATCTGATTTCCTTTTCATTATCCATTTGGTAAGTTTTCCTATTAATTAATAAAACAATCTTGACATTTTCGGAAAGTTCTGCTATACTTCCGGTAACCTCGGTAATTGATGCTGAGGCAATCCTCACCAGGACTACTCCTGATTAGAAAGAGTGAATGTAATGGAAAATTCCAGATTTTGTGAGAGATTATCTGAGCTTTTGAAGCAGAAAGGCTACTCCCAGCGTGAATTTGCGGAACTGATCGGAGTAACCGAAGTTTCTATGTCACGTTATCTGAAAGGTGAACGCATGCCGAAGGGGCCGATTGTTGCCAACATGGCAAAAGCACTTCACACCACCAGTGACTATCTCCTCGGACAGGAGAACGACGAGCAGGACCCGGAACTCGTCTATTACCAGACGCAGAGAGCAATTGCACGCAACGCCAGCAAATGGTCCGCCAAACAGAAGGCTGACCTGGTTAATGCCATCTTTGAGGTCTGATTCTACGGGAGGCACCCAAATTGCACGGTAATCTTCCCAAACTGCGGTATGACGAAATTGAGGCTTCAGTCGTGGACATGTTTGAAGAGTGTGACGTCCATACCTGGCCGCTAGATCCCTACTATATAGCTTCTAAACTGCATTACCTGCTTGTCCCATACTCAACCCTGCCGGACGATGAATTTCTGAAAGCGTATAACATCAGTGAAGACGCCTATTCCATTGTGGAAGAAGAGCCAGATTCAGGAATGTTCCGGTATGTAATCTATTTCAACGACGGTGTTCCTTCTCCGGGCCGTAAACGCTTCTCTCTGTTTCACGAAATCGGGCACTGTTATCTGGGACACCACGATAACCCGGACGACTCTCTGGCTGAAGTAGAAGAAGAGGAAGCAAACCATTTCGCCAAGTATGCGATGGCTGCCCCTCCTCTGATCCACTTGGCCGGATGCAAATGCCCGGAGGACGTTGTTGACTCCTTCAGGACATCAAATGAGGCCGGCACCTATTCTTTTGAATTTTATCAAAGATGGTGCTGCCTGCCGTTAAGCACCGGCAAAGAATATGAACGGCGACTTATAAAAATGTTCTTCCCTGCCGCTTAAACATAACCGAATCTAAACACTGGCCTGTGAAGGCTTCTGTTCGTAAGGAGCCCGAGCAGGTCTCTTTGCCCCTATTTATAAAAAGCCATATATTTCTATTACGGAAAGAGTTTGTGTTCCACATGATAATTTGGTATAATATACCCGTCTCACATGCAAAGGAATAATCGGGAAAATTGGAAAGAGGTGAAATGATGGCGAGACAGTAGGTACCCTGTCTCTGAAGATGATATTATTCTGTATTATTGCCTAATATCTTTTATTTTCATAACTATCTAAGTATATTATTTAATAATTATTGATAAACAACCACGAACGCCATTTCATATCGGCATTTAAAAGACCCAGGCATTTATACTATCATTTCCGGAGGGAATAAATCTATGTTGTATAATAACGATGAACTGATCGAAGCCTCATTTGATGCAATGCAGGATAGCTATGCCCAGCGGGAGGAATACAGAACCCGCGAGCATCAGATCAATGAGACCATATCCGATTTCAGGGCGACCCTGAACCCCACCCAGACAGAAGAATTTATCCATATTCTGGATATGATCGGCGATTCCAACGGAATCATGAATAAGGATGCCTTCCTGGAGGGGATACACTATGGCATTGCTATAAGGCAGATGGCAACTTCAGCCACAGCATCATAATGCTGTATACTATTTTACGTAAACTTCATATATTTTGAAAAGCCAATCCTGCTGTGATTTACAGGATTGGCTTTATTCATATCAAAAAACCTGCAAGCGAGTGATCGTCGTACTCATCACCGCTTGCAGGATTATTATTCAGCACCCATTATTAACCTTGCCGGTAAGGAATATGTCTGTTCCTGCTGTGGGGCAAGTTTTGACGAGCCATGGGAAGAGTGTCCTGAGTGCGGGGTTAAGATGAAAAAGATCAAATACGACCCCGTCTATGTGGACGAGGCCGAGATGCTGGACATTCTGCTTGAAGATGAATGAGAAAACAGAAGATCTTCATTTCTTATTCCACTCCTTCAGTCAACTACCGCTGATAGGTCCCTTGCCAGGGCACCAGGCTTCGCCGTCGCAGGAGGGAGCCCGGGCATAAAAAAAGACTTACAGGCCGGTGATCGTCATGTTATCACTGCCTGTAAGCCGGGATAGAAGCCGGAGTATTTAACCGGATTCCGTAGTATTTATTTTATTCAGTACTGTGGGTACCACACATTGCCGTCGTCATCGGTAAGCATGCCGCTATCGTCCATGACTCCTTTGAAAATGGTGCTGCTGTTGCGATCAAAAACTACCAGTTCTCCATTACCGTTGATGAAGCTGCTGTAGTGTTGGCCGACTCTGAGATCATCTTTGGATCTGAACATGACAGTGCCGTCTTCATACACATAGAGTGCATTGCCATCAGGGTTGTCATCCATCTTAAAGTACTTGTAAACATACGGATTCGGATTCATCTCTTCGGCGGAAGCCTGCGGGGCAAACGCGGCTGCGACGAGGCAAACGGTGAGGAGGCCGACCATCATGGCGGCGCACACGACGAAGCTGACGATTTTTCTGGCTGCGAAATAAGTAAGAATTGCTTTGAACATTGTTTTAATCTCCTTTGTTTTTTCATTTGATTTTTTAGCCTCATGGGCTGATTTGTTTTTCTCTTGATTACGGGCTCAGTATAGCATCCCGTATATCACACAACTGTCACACAAGAAAAAGGATTTTAATTGTCCCCTGTGCTTTAATCGCCGCTCACTCCGCAGGCTACGCCGCCGATAGCACCGCCGATTGCTGCACCGATCAAAGCTCCTACGGGGCCACCGATACTACCGATGAACATGCCTAATCCCGCACCGGCAGCCGCTCCCCCGACGGCGCCCTCCGTTTTATCGTAGCCGCCATTGACCTGAGTCAGTTCTACTTCATTGATTGCTTTTGCATTTTCAAGATTTTTCATTGTTTTTTTCTCCTTTGTTTTTTCATTTGTTTTTTTAGCCTCATGGGCTGATTTGTTTTTCTCTTGATTACGGGCACAGTATAGCACAGGCATTATCACACAACTGTCACAAAAACCTAAAGATTTTAGAATTATCAAGGTTTCTTTTAATTATAAATTAGATTCTATAGAGCAGAAATTAGCTAAACGTTATCTTTATATATTTTATTATGAAACTGCTTTTCAGAATTGAATGCGATATAATTAAAATCTTAGTAGTATTTCTAAATAAGATAGGTTATAATATCATATTATTTATAAAGAATGTTCTTTAGGAGGCGTTAAAATGGACTGCAGGAAATACGGAACTGTAATAGTAATACTCGCGATGGTCCTGCTTGCCGGATGCGGAAGGAACAGCAGCGAAGAAGTACCCGTTACACCCATTGTGACAGCTGAGCCTGCCGTTGCACCGAATACCGAGAGCACAATCACAAACCAGTCCGGTGACAGCAAGGAGGGGGCTGTTGCCGACCCGATACAGACTGACGGCCCAAGGCAGTTTACTTGTGTGCTGCAAACGGAGTTTACAGTTCCTGAAGGCTTTATCCAGTTGTATGAAATGCCGAATATCGGATATCAATACACGTTCTGGCATCCGGATTATGAGATACGAATTGTAGTCAATGAGATAGCTCCGGGTTATATTCCGGAAGAAGCGTATGAGAGAGACTACGAAACCGCCAGGAACAATCCGGATGTGACTTATTTCGATCATGGCGAAAACTGGTTTCTCCAGAGCGGGTACAACAATAACGGAGAAGAAATCTTTTACGCCAAGGAAAGCTCAAACGACTACGGGCTGAAGTCCTTCCTGATTACTTACCCGACTGAGAAGAGAGAATTTGGGGATCTGATTGCGACAGATTTTGAAAAAAACTGTCGTTTTTGAGGAGCCGTGGGAAGAAGATCCCGCCTGCCGAGAGAAGATGAAGCAAATGGCGCTAACCCTGACGCTAATGGCGCTAATCCTGACGCTAATGACGCTAATCTTAATTCTGACCTTGCTGTCCGTATTATCTCGATTATTCAGGAGCAACCCGACATTTCGCAAAGTGAAATTGCTGAAAAATTGGCATTATCCCGAAGAACTGTACAGCTCTTGACGAAACCGGCCGTTCCTGCTATGATACAGACGTTAGTGCAGAAAATGATGGATACGTGTACGTCAGGTGTCAGGAGACGCCAACAGAAAAGGAGAACAGATGAACGCAGCAGAGGCTTCCAAGGCATGGGAAATGACAGAAATTGAAGTCGGGCAGATTTGCGAACAGATGGGCATTGATGCCGACAACATCCCCGATGACACGGTGCCGGTCTATACGCCGAGCAGATTCTTCCAGGCGGATCCGCACCGGTATTATATTTATTTGCTTGACGTGATATCGAACACACACATGGAACTCAAGGGGATCGATCAGAATATTCTCGAGACATGTGTGGAGCAGCTGAAGGAAAAAAAGCTGATCGTGCTGAAAAGAGGAGCAAATCCGGATTCGCTGGATTATCACGATTACCTGATGTCGGCAGACAAAGCCCTCTATAACAACTATTACGACGCCTTTGTAAAAGACAACATGTCTATTCTGGAAAAGATCCTTTCCTTCTTCAAAAAGGATTCCGATAAAAAATAAGAGCTCCGGCGGATATCCCGCCGACGCTGTTGATGAAAAGAAGCTGCCCGCAAAGCCGACGCTTTCCAGATCTGATCCGCATCGGAGAAATATATCCGCTTTTCAGAAACTGCAGCATTTATGTGCTGCAGTTTTCTT
>CACYYN010000014.1 GCA_902778665.1 Oscillospiraceae bacterium
TGCTTTCAGTTAGAAAAATTATATTCGGTTTAAAGATTTTGTGGTGATTCTTGCCAAGTTTCCTCTTGACAACGGTCATTACATATCAGTTGGTAGTTGATAGTTGGTAGTTGGTAGTTGGTAGACGACAGAGACAGATGAGGAGATGGATATGAAGAAGAGTTTACGGATAATATGCCTGGTGCTGTGCATGGCGATGGCGCTCAGCGGGTGCGGTGAGGCATCGGAAAAGAAGAAGCAGGTTTTCGCCATGAACACCATGTTCACGCTGACCGCCTACGGAAACAAAGCGTCTGCGGGCATCAATGCGGCGGAGGCTTCCATCATCGCGATTGACGCCATGAGTGACCCGGATGTGGAAACCAGCATGTGCTACACCCTCAACCACGCCAACGGCCAGCAGGTGAATGTGTCGGGCCAGATTGCGGAGATGCTGGTGGACGCCAAGGAGGTTTATGACCGGACAGGCGGGGCTTACGACCTGACGGTGTATCCCCTGATTGTGCGGTGGGGCTTTGACCACGGGCGGTATTACATTCCCGCACCAGAGGAGATCAGCGCGGACCTGAAGCTGCTGTGCATGGACAAGATGAATATCTCCAAGTTCCCCACTTCCGGAACGTATGCGGTGACATTCCCGGAATACGGCTCGCTGACGTTTGCCAGCTGCGCCAGAGGCTGCGCGGCGAAATACGCGGTTGACGCCATGCGCAAAAACGGTGTGACAAGCGGCATTGTGTCGCTGGCCGGGAACATCCAGACCCTGGGGAAGAAGCCGGACGGAACCAACTGGAGCGTGGGCATCACAGACCCGAAGAACCCCTCCGGATATCTGGGGATTCTGTCGGTGGGAGAGGCCGCCATTGTGACGACGGGATCCTTCCAGCAGTATATGCCCACCAGCCCGAACTATCACCACATTTTCAACACGTCAAGCGGATACCCCACCTCCAACGGGCTGCTTTCGGTGACGATTATCTGCGAGGACGGGACCTATGCAGACTGCCTGTCAACCGCTATGTTCGCCCTCGGCCAGACGAGGGCTATCAACTACTGGAGACAGTACGGCGGGTTTGAGATGATCCTCATCAACGAAAGCGGGAATGTGGTATGCACCTCCGGGCTGCTGGAGGAGTTTGACCTGAAAAACGATTATTATACCCTCAGCTATGTAGAGTAAAAGGATTTATGGCACTGTTGCAGGACAACATTAAAACCATAAAGGGCATAGGGGAGAAAAAGGCACAGGCTTTTGCGAAGCTGGGTGTCGTGACCCTCTATGACCTTTTGTCATTTTTCCCCAGACGGTATGAGGACAGAAGCCTGGTTGTGCCCATTGCCGGGGCGGAGGACGGGGCAAATGTGTGCATCTCTGCCGTGGTTGCGGATGAGCCGCGGCTGGCCCGTATCAGGCGCGGCATGGAGCTTGTGAAGTTCAAGGTGTTTGATGACTCCGGCATGCTGGAGGTGACATACTTCAACCAGAGCTGGATGAAAAACAACATCAGCAGGGGCGAGGAATACGTTTTCTACGGGAGGATGGAGTGCAAGGGCCAGCGCAGGACCATGGCCAACCCGGTGTATGAGAAGGCCGATGCCCCCCGGGGCGTGACAGGCAGGATTATGCCGGTTTATCCCATGAGCCGGGGGCTGACGCAGAAGGTGATTGCCCAGAGCGTGCGAAGCGGGCTGGATGCCTGCGTGCAGCAGCTGCCCGAGCCCATCCCGGCTGAGCTGATGCAGAGGCTGAAGCTGGCAGGCGCTGCCTATGCCTATGAGAATGTGCACTTCCCCGCTGATTTTGAGGCACTGCGGCAGGCCAGGCGCAGACTGGTGTTTGAGGAGCTGTTTCTGCTGGCATGCGCCCTGGAAAGGCAGAGAGCCGGCAGGGTGGAAAAGCCCGGGCTTCGCTTCGGCGCGCCGGATATGGAGGCGTTTTACGCACGCCTGCCCTTCTCCCCCACCGGGGCTCAGAAGCGGGCCGTAAGGGAGGCTCTGGCCGACATGGCGTCCGGCAGGGCCATGAACCGGCTCCTTCAGGGCGATGTGGGCAGCGGCAAAACCCTGTGCGCGGCTGCACTGGCCTGGGCAGCACACCGGAACGGATCTATGACCGCCTTTATGGCGCCGACGGAGATTCTGGCGGAGCAGCACTGCAAAACGCTGACAGGCCTGCTCGCGCCGTTGGGAATGCGGGTGGAGAAGCTGACGGGAGCCATGACCGTGCGGGAGAAGCACGCCGTGAAGCGCGCCCTGGCTGACGGGGAGATTGACCTGCTGGTGGGAACCCACGCCCTCTTCACCGATGATGTGGTCTACCCCAGGCTGGGGCTGGTGATCACGGATGAGCAGCACCGCTTCGGTGTGGGGCAGCGGGCAGCGCTGGCAGCCAAGAGTGAGACGGTGCACATGCTGGTGATGTCGGCAACGCCGATTCCCAGGACGCTGGCACTGATTATTTACGGCGATCTGGATGTGTCGATTCTGGACGAGATGCCCCCCGGGCGGCAGAAGGTGGACACCTTCGCGGTGGACAGCCGGTACCGGGAGCGGCTGAACGGGTTTATCCGGAGGCAGGCGGAAAACGGAAACCAGGTTTATGTGGTGTGCCCGGCTGTTGAGGAGAGCGAGAATGAGAGTATGCTCAGCCTGAAGTCGGCCGAGAGGACGGCGGAGGAGCTGCAGGCAGCCCTGCCGGAGCTGCGGATTGCCTGCGTGCACGGCAGGATGAAGCCGAAGGAAAAGGACGCCGTGATGGATGGGTTTACCCGGGGCGAGACGGATGTGCTGGTGTCAACCACGGTGATTGAGGTGGGTGTGGACGTGCCCAACGCCACGCTGATGATTGTGGAGAATGCGGAGCGGTTCGGGCTTTCGCAGCTGCACCAGCTGAGGGGCCGCGTGGGAAGAGGCCGTGACAAGAGCTACTGCGTGCTGGTGTCTGACGCGCAGAATGAGGAGGCGAAGGCACGGCTTGGGATTCTGTGCGAGACGAATGACGGCTTCCGCATTGCGGAGGAGGACCTGAGGCTTCGCGGCCCGGGTGACTTTTTCGGCGCGAGGCAGCACGGGCTGCCGGAGATGCACATTGCGGATCTCGGCGCGGACACCGGTATACTCAAGGCCGCAAAGGCGGAGGCGGACGCCATATTCGCCTCTGACCCGCTGCTGGAGAGGGCGGAACACGCTGCCCTGCGAAAGCGGGTGGAGAGCATGCTGCGGGATGAGAGCATCACGCTGAACTGAAGACAATTAGCAATTTTCCCGCTGAGGCGGGGAATGGGGAGACGGAGCAACGCGCTGGCGAGGCACAATTGGCAATTAGCAAGAGAGTCTTTGACATCGTGTAGAAAGTGTTATACAATGAAAAAGATTTCATAGAGTACCGGGGTGAAAGAATGGATACCCGAGAAACCACCTGCTGTTTCAGCGGGCACAGACCGATGAAGCTGCCCTGGGGCATGCGGGAGAGTGACCCGAGATGCGCCATGACCAAGGCGTGGATCGCCCGGCAGCTGCAGGAGCTGTATGACGAGGGCTACCGCCATTTTATCTGCGGGATGGCCATCGGCTGCGACACGTATTTCGCCGATGAGGTGCTTGCCCTGCGGGAAAAGCACGGGGATATCACGCTGGAGGCGGCAATCCCCTGCTCAGACCAGGCATCGCGCTGGAACAGCAAACAGAAAACAAAATATGCCGAGCTGATATCCGCCTGCGACAGCGTGAAGGTTTTTCAGGAGCAGTACAGCACGGGCTGCATGCTGCGGAGGAACGAATACATGGTGGACTGCTCTTCCACACTGATCGCCTGCTTTGACGGCAGGCCGGGAGGCACCATGAACACCATTGTTTACGCCAAACGGGAGGGTCTTGCCGTGCGGATGCTGGACGTGAGCGAGCTGCAGGCAGAAACAACAATTTAACCACTTAAAGGAGCACACAATGGACTACACCAGACTCAGAAACTGCGAGCTATTCCTCTTTGATATGGACGGCACCCTCTATCTCGGAGACGAGATTTTTGACGGAGCCGTGGAGCTGATGGAGGACTTCCCGAATCTGGGGAAGAATTATATCTATCTCACCAACAATTCCTCCCGGGCGGGGACAGATTATGTAACCCGGCTGAAGGGCTTCGGCTTCCCCTGCGAGAGTGAAAACGTGTTCACCTCCGGGATGGCAACAGGGCTTTATCTCAACCAGAATCACCCGGGAGCAAGGGTTTATCTGGTGGGCACACAGGCATTCCGCAGGGAGCTGCTGAGCTACGGGATCAACCTGGTGGAAGAGGGCGCCGATGTTGTGGTAGTGGGGTTTGACACGGAGCTGGTGTATGAAAAGCTCAACAGGGCATGCCACTTTCTGCGCAGAGGGGCGACGTTTATCGCGGCCAACCCTGACTGGGTGTGCCCCATGCCCAATGACGAGGTGCTGCCGGACTGCGGGAGCATCTGCGCCCTGCTGACGGCGTCCTCCGGTGTGAAGCCGAACTACATCGGCAAGCCGAACCGGAACATGATTGACGTGATCTCAAAAATGACAGGCATCCCCAACGAGCGCATCTGTGCCGTGGGTGACAGGCTTTACACCGATATCGCGGTGGCGCAGAACGCGGGTGCGGTGTCGGTGCTGGTGATGTCCGGCGAGACGACGGAGCAGATGGTGAAAGAGGCTGAGCGGCAGCCGGATTATATCCTTGCCGATGTGAAGGAGCTCCATCAGGTTCTGAAATGAGCAGATATATTTTACCCGTTACAACGGCTATTCTGCTGCTGCTATTCTTTGTCGGGCTGCCGGATCTGAAAGAGGCCCCGGTGCTGCCCTTCGAGGGGATGCGCAGAAGAAAGCGCATTGACCGCCTGGATGTGATTTTCATGGCGGTGATCACGCTGGTGTTCGGCATTGTTGATTTTACGCATCTGGGCAGCAGGAGCGCGCCGGAGACCTTTGTGAGGCCTGTGGATGAAAGCGCCGTCATCACCTTTGAAGAGCCCTGCATCCCGGCTGAGATTGACTTTTACACCGGTGTGGGCTATGGGGAATTCGCCTTTGAGCTGACAGCTGACGGGGAGAACTACTTCACCGCTGCCTCCTTTCTGCTGGATGCAGGCGACGTGCTGCGGTGGCAGAAGCTTTCCGCGGCGAACACGGGCGAGGTGACCGGAGGGCGGATTGCAGGCACAGGCACGGCCTATCTCGGCGAAGCCGCCTTTTTTGACGGCAACGGCAACCGCATTGCTTTCCGTTCCTCCGTGCCGGAAATCTGCGATGAGCAGGACACCGTCTGCCGGGAATACAGCTTTCTCAACTCCAGCTATTTTGACGAGATCTATCACGCCCGCACGGCATGGGAGCATCTGAACAATGTGGCGCCTTATGAGATTTCCCACCCTCCGCTGGGGAAGATCATCATCGGGATCGGGATATCCCTGTTCGGGATGAATCCCTTCGGGTGGCGGTTTTCGGGCACGCTGTTCGGCGTGCTGATGCTGCCGGCAATGTATGTTTTTCTCAAAAAGCTGTTCGGGAGCAGGCAGGCCGCAGCCTGCGGCACCGTTGTTTTCGCCACTGATTTCATGCACTTTGTGCAGACGCGCATTGCCACCATTGACACCTATGCGGTTTTCTTTATTCTGCTGATGTATCTCGGCATGGCTGTTTTCCTCATGACGGACAGCCTGAAGGCTCTTGCCCTCACCGGAATCAGCTTCGGGCTGGGGTGCGCCTGCAAATGGACATGCGTGTATGCCGGGGCCGGGCTTGCGGTGCTCTGGGCAGGGTACTGGATCGGGCACCGGAAAAGAGGCTTTCCGGCATTTGTGAAAAACTGCCTGTTCTGCGTGGGATTTTTTGTGGTGATGCCCTGCCTGATCTATTATCTGGCGTACATCCCCTACGGCAGAGCTGCCGGGATAAAGGGTGTTTTCAACCGGGAATATCTGGACATTGTGCTGTCCAACCAGACATATATGTTCACCTATCATGCGGGGCTGGTGGCAGAACACCCCTACTCTTCCCGGTGGTACCAGTGGCTGCTGGATATCCGGCCGATTCTCTATTATCTGCAGTATTTTGACGATGGGTCCCGCTCCAGCTTCGGGGCATTCCTCAACCCCGTGCTGTGCTGGGGAGGGCTTCTTGCTCTGGCCGTGTGCCTCTACCGGGCAATCTTCCGTCTGGACAGAACCGCCATGTTTATCCTGATCGGGTATCTGGCGCAGTTGCTGCCCTGGGTGCTGGTGACGAGGCTGACGTTTGCCTACCACTACTTCCCCTGCTGCGTGTTTCTGGTGCTGGCCATCGGCTACGTCTTCCGCCTGATGGAGGACGGCACACCGCACTGCCGGGTGTATCTGTGGGGATTTGCAGGGTTGTCGGCAGCGGTGTTTGTGCTGTTCTTCCCGGCGCTGACCGGGTTACGGGTTGACAACGCTGCAGCCACACAGCTGATGGGGTGGCTGCCCACCTGGCCGTTTTAAGGGTGCCCCCAAAAGAACAGAGCTCGTAATCGGTGCATAGCTACTTACGCGGAGACAGGATGGTACGTCGTGATGAGTGCTCTATCCGCGTTTCAAAATAAAAAGTTCCGACAAGAACAGGGGTTTTCAGCGCTACGTCAAGGGCGGTGCTCTATCCGCGTTAAGTAAAAGTCAGATTATCTTCAGTTGACAGGAGGCTGGGATAATATGCCTGCGTTTTTGATTATTAAAGGGCGGGAGGAGCAGATTGCTTCCTTCCGGGAAGGAGAAAGCCTGCTCGCTGTGCTGCAGCGGGAAGGCTTTTCTGTCAATGCGCCCTGCGGCGGGAAGGGAAAATGCGGGCGATGCCTGGTGAAGGTTGTTACCAAAGGCGAAGCACGCAGGGTGCCCGCCTGCAAAACCCCGGCAGCGGATGGCATCCGCCTGATCATTGAGGATGGGAACGACGATCTGTCATGGAACGCCGCCGGAACACTCGCCGCCGGGAAAGCCGGCAGTGCGCCGGGAGAATTGGGCGCAGCCGTGGACCTGGGGACCACAAGCATCGCCGTGAGCCTTTTTGACCTCTCCTCCGGGCAGAAGCTGGGCATGAGGGGAGAATGGAACGAGCAGCGAAGCCACGGTGCGGATGTGATATCCCGCATCGGGTACACCATGGAGCATGCTGACGGGCTGAAGCAGCTTTCAGACACCGTGCAGAAGCAGATTCTCCGGATGATTGATGCCCTCTGCCGGGAGAACGGACGGAAAAGCGAGGATCTGAAAACCGTGTTTCTCGCGGGAAACACCACCATGCAGCACCTGTTTGCACGCATCTCTCCGGAGAGCATTGCCGCAGCGCCGTTTGAGCCGCAGTCTTATTTTGACAGCCCGGTCCCCTTCTCTCTCTCAGGGAAGGAAATTATGTTAACCCCGTGTGTTTCGGGCTATGTGGGGGGCGACATTGTTTCGGGCATGTATGCGCTGGGGCTGGACAAAGCGGAGGGGAAGCATCTCTTCCTCGATGTGGGGACCAACGGAGAGATGGCTCTCGGGGGGAAGGACGGCTTCCTCACGTGTGCGGTTGCCTGCGGGCCCGCCTTTGAAGGGGCGGGGATCTCCTGCGGAATGCCTGCCTCGGCCGGAGCGATCAGCCGGGTGTGGTGCGAGGGGGACTCGCTCTGCTATGAGGTGATCGGGGGCGGAGAAGCCACAGGGCTTTGCGGCAGCGGGCTGCTGGATCTGGCGGCGTGCCTGACAGAGCTGGGCTATATCTCCCCTGACGGCAGGCTTTTCGGTGATGAGGACGAAAACGGCAGGGCGGTATTCCCGCTGACGGAGTATGTGGTGCTCACGGCAGGCGATGTGCGGCAGCTGCAGCTGGCCAAGGCTGCGGTGGCAGCGGGCATTCGGATTCTGCTGGAGGACAGCGGTGTCTCCTATGACGAGATTGACACGCTGTATCTGGCAGGCGGATTCGGCACAAGGCTGAATCCGAAGAGTGCCGCAGCACTCGGCATGCTGCCGGAGGAGCTGCTGGGCAAGGTGCGCAGTGCAGGCAACGCCTCGCTGCTGGGTATGGAAACAGCCTTGCTCTCCGGCGGGGAGAGAAGGCTGCTTGAAGTGAGAAACATGTGTGATTATACGGAGCTGTCCACCCACAGCCGCTTCAGTGATACATTTGTGGAGGAGATGCTGTTCCCTTCCGATGGGGAATGGGACAATTGAGAAGAAAACGCCTCAGAAAATGAGCCCGTACTTCCGTGCGAGAGGAAGCAGGTCGTCATCCGGCAGATTTCCTTCATACAGGGCTCTGCCCTGATAGGCGCGAAGCGCACGCTCGAGGAGGGAGGCATCCTCACAGCGGATGCAGAGGGGGTTGGAAACGCCGTACTGACAGTCAGAAAAAACGGCAAGGTCTTCCTCCGTGCGGATGGAGACGGCGATGAGCTCACCGGGTTCGGTTTCGGTGAGGGCATCCTCCAGATCCTCATCACAGGCAAGCTCAACAGAAACGGAGGCATCTGCCGGCAGGAGAAACGCCTCCCGCTCGGTGGCACAGGGCAGCAGGGCGGATGCATCCGCAGCCGGGGCAGCGTGCAGCGTGACTGAGGAAAGGGCAGAGCGCAGCGCCGCAATATACCGCTCGTCTGTGCCGCAGCATCCGCCGAAAACGGAGACACCGGCATCTGCGAGAGCCGGAACGTAGGAGGCAAATTCCTCCGGAGAAACATCATAGACCGTTCTGAAGCCGGCACTTTTCGGAAGGCCGGCATTTGGTTTGGCAATGAGAGGGATCTCACTGAGGGCAGAAAGACGCCGAAGCTGCGGGATCAGCTCCTTCGGGCCGACAGAGCAGTTGAGACCGAAAGCGTCAGCCCCCATGCCCTGCATCACCAGCAGCGCGGCACAGACATCGGTGCCCGTCATGGTGCGGCCCTTCTCGTCACAGGTGAAGCTGACGAAGACCGGCTTTGAGGACACATCCTTCACAGCAAGAAGCGCTGCACGGGCTTCGGCAACATTCATCATGGTTTCGATGACAAAAAGATCCACCCCCGCCTCTTCCAGAGCCTCCGCCTGCTCCCGGTAGACCCGGTAGAGATCTTCAAAAGAGGCGTCGCCAAGGGGATAGAGCATGGCACCGGTGGAGGAGATGTCCCCCGCCACATAGGCTCTGCCGTCAGCAGCCTCCTTTGCCAGGGCAACCAGGCGGCTGTTATACTCCTTCACTTTGTTGAAAACACCGTTTTTCTCCAGCACGGTGCTGTTTGCCCCGAATGTGGGCGCGTAGAGAATGCGTGAGCCGGCATCCACATAGGCACGCTGGATAGACCGGACCACCTCCGGATGCTCCAGGCTCCACTTTTCCGGGCATTCACCCGCAGGGAAACCGTTTTTATAGAGCTGGGTGCCCATGGCTCCGTCCAGCAGAAGCGGAAACGAAATATTCATAAAAACCTCCCGATATTTTCTTGACAGAAGCTGCTTCTTCGCATACAATAGTGCTGTGCACCACCCTGCCCGCCGCACGGGAAAGGGCAGAAAGATCAGCACAAAGTTCACATAGGATATGGGCCTATTGTATATGGATTTGACGGAACTTGCAAGAGAAACCGGTTTTGAGCACGCAACAATTTTACGCGTGGACACGCTGACCCCTCTCAACGAGGTGAGGGAGATGTGTGCTGCCGGCAAATGCCTGCTCTACGGCAGGCGATGGAGCTGCCCGCCGGCATGCGGCAGCATTAAAAGCTGTGCGGAAAAAATAGCCGGATACCGGACCGGGGTTCTGGTACAGAGCGTCGGGCAGCTGGAAGATGTTTTTGACGCCGAAGGCATCCGGCAAACCGAGGAAACCCACAAGCGGCGCTTTGATACGCTGGCGAGGCAGGTGCGGCTGGTCTGTCCCGGCTGCCTGCCGCTCACTGCCGGCGGGTGCACCAGGTGCGCTGTTTGCACCTATCCCAAAAGGCCATGCCGCTTCCCGCAGAAGATGCTCTCCTCCATGGAGGCATACGGGCTGCTGGTGTCTGACGTATGTCTGAAAAACGGACTTGCCTATTATTACGGCGAAGGGACCATCGCATTCACATCCTGCATCCTCACTAACTGAAAAGGAGATGACACGACATGACTGCTAAAGAGATATTCCTGGAGATGCTGAAGCCGGACGGAAAGCCGGAGCGGCTCTTAGATCAGTACGAGGCGCTGTGCCTGTGGCTTTTTGACCCGGTGAACGGGTATCTCATGAACGGGCGGGCACCCGGCATGACGAGGAAGGACCGATGGGGCGTAACCATTTCGTGGCCGGCTGATCATCCCGGGCAGCAGCCGATCACCACGGATGAGCTGAAGGTTCTCAAGGATATCACAAAGTGGAAAGAGATTGTCCGCGTGCCTGATATCGAGGCCAACTGTCAGGAAGGCTGGGAGGCCTGCGCCGCCGCAGCGAGAGAGGCAGCAGGTCCTGACAGGCTTCTCTGCGCCTTTTCGGGCACGGGGCTGTTTGAGCAGTGCCACTTCCTCATGGGGTTTGAGGACACACTCACCAATCTCTACGAGCATCCGGATGAGATGCATGCGCTGATTGACACCATCTGTGAATACAAGCTTCGGATTATGAAGCTTTATTGCGAAAAAATGCACCCGGACGCCATATTTTTCCATGACGACTGGGGTACCAAGACCAATCTGTTTATGAATCCGGAGATGTGGCGGGAGTTCTTCAAGGAGCCGTACCGGAAAATCTACGGCTACATCCGCTCTCAGGGCGTGATTGCCATCCACCATGCCGACTCCTATCTTGTGCCGATCATTGAGGATATGGTTGAAATCGGCATACAATGCTGGCAGGGAGTGCTGCCGGAAAATGACATACCCGCTCTTCAACGGCAGCTGAACGGGCGGATGATTCTCATGGGCGGAATCGGCGCAGCAATCGACCGTGCAGATTCCACGGAGGAGGAGATCCGCACCTACACAAGAAAGATTCTGGAAGAATGCGGTCCCGGTGGGCACTTCATCCCGAGCATCACCTACGGCCTGGCTGGAACCATCTTCAAACATGTGGACCCGTTTATCGATGACGAGATCAGAAAGTACAACGAGCAGCTGCATATGCCGGCACGCAGCAGAGTCACGCTGCCGAGGCGCTCTTCGAGGCAGCAGGCTTCCACTGTGAAAAAGCAGGATCTTTCCCCTGCAGACACCCTGTCCTCCATCAGCACGGCACTGTGCAGAGGGCAGAGGAAGCGTGTGCTGGAGCTTGTGAACACTGCACTCGAGGAGGGAAAATCCGCTGAAGAGATTCTCAACAGCGGTCTGATTGCCGGCATGAACCGGCTGGGTGACGACTTTTCCGCAGGTCGGGCTTTTGTGCCGGAGATGCTTATTGCGGCAAGATGCATGAGCCAGGCCATGGAGGTGCTCAAACCCCTGCTGCAGGGTGGAGGGCTCAAGGCTGCGGGAAAGGCTGTGATCGGCACGGTAAAAGGAGACCTGCATGACATCGGCAAGAATATTGTCAAGCTGGCATTTGAGAGCAGCGGAATTGAAGTGGTGGATCTGGGGGTGGACTCTTCGGCGGAACGGTTTGTGGAGACCGCTATCACCGAAAACTGCGACATCATCGCCTGCTCCTCCCTGCTGACCACCTCCATGAACGAGATGGCACGGGTTGTTGAGCTGGCGGAGAAAGCCGGCATACGGGACCGGGTGACCATCATGATCGGCGGAGCCCCCACATCGGAGGAATACTGCAGAGCGATAGGGGCAGATCTCTACACCCCGGATGCTGCCACCGCAGCAAGGAAGGCGGCCGAGATTCTGCAGAAGCGCCCCGCATGAGCTGCTCCATCCGGAGGAAGGGAAAGGAAAGATCACGCTGAACAACAACTGGAAGGATAAAGCATATTCCTATTTCTGCCATGAGAAGTGCGAATACTTCCCATGCCACGCCGGAGCTGACCGCAGCAACTTCAACTGCCTCTTCTGCTACTGCCCCCTTTATGTGCTGGGCAAAAAATGCGGCGGAGATTTTGTGTATCGGGAGGACGGAGTAAAAGACTGCACAGCCTGCCTTTACCCGCATCTCCGGGAAAACTATGGTGAAATTGTGGACCGTTACCGGGAGATTCTGGCAGCGATCCGGGAAAAGGAATAAAAAAAGAGAGAGAACAGCATCTCAGACAGTGCTGTTCTCTCTGTTGCTTCCGAGGCTTCTGCTGCCGGGTCAGGCCGGCTGTTTTTCACTCTGGGCGACGAAGATTTCATTCTCCATCAGATCCACTTTTTCAATGGTGCCGTTAACGGCCGTCGGGATGCCCAGGATATCCGTGAAAATGAGCCTGCCCTTTTCCGCTTTAACCGTGGCGACGTTTTTCGCAAGGACCTCGCGCTTTTCATTGTATACCGTGGAAAGGCACATGGTTTATTCCCCCTTCAGAAGGCGGAGCGCCTCATCCAGCTTTTCTATGCCCTGCCGGAAAAAGCCGCACGCCTCATGAATTTTTTCTTCCGCATCTCCTCCCACACTGTGTCCCAGATCATGAAGCTCATCCGCGTGATGACGGGTGTGGTCTGCCATATACTTCAGCAGTGCAAGCGCCTCTTCTCTCGAGTGCTCCGTGTGATGGGCATGCTCATGCCCGTACTCCGGATCATGCATCAGGTACGCCCTCCCTTATTCCGTGGTATGCTTCTCTTTGCCGAAATGGAGTTCCTTCATGCCTTCCACCTCGTCACAGATCGGTTTTAACATGCAGGAGCTGCAATCGGTCGACATACCTTCCATAATTTTCGTGAGGCTCATGGTGATCTTGCCAACCTGGGAAGCTGCCTTCTGCAGCCCGGCATAATCTGCATCCGGTGCGGTAATGAAGATCACCTTCGCCGAGATAATGTTCGGATCCTGTTTATACCGCTGCAGGAAGGAATTGCCGATTCGCTCAAAGGAGATTCCCCGGCGGATGGCATCTTTGCTGATGCGAACCTGCTCCCGGTGGTTTTCACTGCTGGTGCGAATCATATACCCCTTCGGGAAGACACGGTATTTCACAAAGTCCATATTCTGGATGGCACGAAACGCCTGTTCGGTGTCATCATCATCGCTCTCTATGTCTCCGACCCGCAGAAGAGTCAGCCGGGCAAAGGGTGTGCTCGCCCAGATTGCGCCGAGATCAGGCCCGTAGAGAAGAATCTCGTCCCGGTCAATCAGCTCCGGCGAGGTTGTGACACAGGTAAAGTTCACCGCGGGGAGATTATCTCCGCCCAGCTCAAAGGCTGCTTCTCTCGCCATAATCAGCTCAAAAGCACCCGCATCCTCCCAGGCGCGGGAAGGATCATAGGCATAACGCTGAGGAGCTGACTTGCCTGTCAGCTCCGCAACGCTGCGAATAATCTGGTTGTAAATTTCCATCAGAACTTGATATCCTGCTTCTTGCGGTCAAAAATCCGGTTAACCATGGTATAGGCCCAGCCGAGAAGCTTCTGGTCCAGGTTCCAGAAATAGACAACAAAGAGTGCCCCCAGGGCGACAGACAGGATGACGGCAATCTTCAGGATGATATGAAACAGCACTTTAAAGAATCTGCTCATAGCTTACTCCTTTCAAAACAGAGCGCTTTACGCTTTTGCAAGCCCCTTCTGGCGGGCATATTCTGCCGCACCGAGTGCACCCATCAGCTGCGGGTCAGTCTTGAGATCGATGACTTTGAGCTTCAGAACACGCTCGATAGCCTGCTTGAGGCCTGCATTTTTGGCACATCCACCGGTGAGGGTGATGGAATCGGTTGCGCCGGCTTTCTTTGCCATAACAAAGCAGCGCTTTGCAACTGCCATCTGGATACCGGCAGCGATCTCATCCATCGGCTTGTTCTCGCCTACGAGGGTGATCACTTCAGACTCGGCAAAAACCGTGCACTGTGCCGTAATGGGGATGACATTTTTTGCCGTGAGGGAAAGGTTGGAAAACTCCGGCAGGCTCATTTCAAAGGAGCGTGCCATTGCCTCATAGAAGCGGCCGGTTCCCGCTGCACACTTGTCGTTCATGGCAAAGTTCTTCACGGTGCCGTCTGTATCAACGGAAATGCCCTTGACGTCCTGCCCACCGATATCGATGATGGCCTTGACGGAGGGATCCGTTACATGAACACCCATGGCGTGGCAGGAAATCTCAGAAATGTTTTCATCCGCAAACGGAACCTTGTTGCGGCCGTAGCCGGTACCGATCAGGTATGCCAACTCCTTGGAGGATTTCAGTCCAACCTTGTTGAGCACTTCCTCCATGGCAAGCTTTGCACTCACCTCAGCGTTGATCTTGCTCTTGATGGTGGTATCGGCACAGATTTTTCCGTTCTCATCCAGAATAACAGCCTTGGTATAGGTGGATCCTACGTCACAGCCTCCGAAATACTTCATTCTTTTCATTCTCCTTAGCAGATAATATAATAATTAGATTTTGGCAGAATAATCGTCTGAACTTACATGCAGGCTTCATCATCGAAGTCACAGAGAGTCGAGTCAACAGGCTCGGCTTTCATCACCGTGCGCATATACTCGTTGACCTTTGCACGCATATCTTTTCTGGAAACCGTGCGGGGATCCATCAGGTCGTGTTCGATCCAGATCATGTGGTAGCCCTTTTCACGGGCCTGCTCATCCAGAATGCCCTGAAGCGTCGCCATGTTCTTGCAGGCCACATTCTGATACATGATAATGATTTCCACATTCCAGGCTTCGCACTGACGCCACAGCTCATCGACCACATTATGGTAACCGCCGTTGGTATGACGGCGCATAACCATGCGCTCGTAGAGGCGGGAGAGATCCTGCAGAGCAAGCTCCTTGTCCTCGGTCTCGAGAGGTTTGGTGAAGTTGAGAGACTCCATCTCCACCAGAATATCCACGCCCCAGCAGTTGGCCAGCCAGTTGCTGAAATTGGCGTAATAGTGAGCAGGGCAGGACCAGACAATGCCACGGTATTTCATCTTGCCGCGCCAGGGCTCTTCTCTGCGCTCGTAGGCCTTCATCATAATTTCATTGACTTTACGGAAGGTCTTCATTACGCGGGGATCCATGCCGCCGTCCATTTCGTAGTTCCACTTGCGGAACAGTTCATAGCACGGGCCGAGAATCTGGGGATAAGGCGTCTTGTTGACCTCCCACTTTTCCAGCTCATACTTTGTCTCTTCGTTGAAGCGCTTCATGGTGGTGAAGTAGGCGTCCCAGTTCCACTTTGCACCGGTCTGCTCTTCAACAAAACGGATGCAGGCCTTCACGTCTTCTGCGGCGTCTTCCACCGTCTCCTCATACTCGTAGCGGACGGGGAATGTCAGATGGAAGACCGGCAGATCCGGGAACCGGCGGGACATATAGGATGATGCCATTGTCGAACCGTCGCAGGGCATGGAGGAGGAGATGAAGCAGGAGCCCAGATGCGGCAGAGCATCAATCACCAGCGCACCGCATTCGGATGACGGCACCGGGCACGTATCGGCAGGAAGGCCAAAAGACTCCACCGCGTCGATATAAGGCACACATGTCAGCTGGTCGATCTCGGAGACGAGGAACACCGGCATCAGCTGATAGGGAATTCCGATCAGATCCGGGAAGCCAGCCATAATCTGGCCCATGGTCATCTCATCAAAGAGAACGATCTTTTTGTTCAGCTCCGTGCTGTTGCCGTTTTTCTTGTCGCCCTTCGCCAGAAGAACGAGATTTTCAGCCACATAACGGAAGATGTCATAAATCATCAGATGGCTCATCTGCAGTGCACTGCCGCGCTGACCCATGATATTCTTATCCATGAAGCCTACACAGCACATGTAGGAGATCATCCATCGATACCAGAAGGTGGTATTCAGTGCCGGGATCAGGTCCTTGGAGAAGGTTGCGAGGAGCATCCCCCACATCCGGAGCCATTCTTTATAGTCATAGGCTGTGTCTTTCACACCGCGCCATTCACGGCGAACCGTCGCCATGGCACCCTTGCGGTAGAGCTTGCCGAGGCGTTTTTCACCGTTTTTCAGGAGATCCATTCTCTCTTCGGGAGACATGGCCTTAACAGCCTGAAACTCTTCCGCAATTCTGCGTCCGTCATCCTTGATTTCTCTCAGACGGTCCTTGCCGAATTTTTTCCAGTCTGTCTCCTTGAGCATATCAACAATAATGCTGCCGACTTCCTTCAGGTTTTCACCCTGCTTTTTCCAGTCAATATTGTCCTTTGCCCGAAAGAAAGCAGGATTCGGATACCTGATTTTCGTTTTAGCCATCAGTTTCTACCCCCTTTCTTCTGGATCCGTTTAATTTCAAGCGATTCCACAAATGCCTGGAACCTCGTGCGCAGCTGACCGGATGTTTTGTTGTTATACAAACGGTCAATACTCAGGACGGGCCAGCCTCTCTCCTCAGACATGATGTGGCTGACCAGCGCACGCTCAAAGCCCCAGAAATCACAGTACTTCATCTGCTCATAGATGATGCCGTCGGCATTGAATTCCCTTGCAAGTCTGTCAGCCGTGTCACGGCGCTGCTGAACCTTCTCATCGCTGATATAGCGGGCGCACTCGGAAACCTCCATATAATGGCGGCAGATCTGCTCCAGCGCAGGTTCATCGTCCTTCAGCTCAATCACCTCTCTGCCGGGGAAGGAACCGTAGCAGAACCTGTCTGCCACAACCATGGCACCAGCTTCCTCAATCATCTGGATGAGGCCCGGATCATCGATTTCACTGCCGACAACAGCAACTCTGGCGCGATACCAGGGTTTGGGATCCGGTTCACGGGTCTTCAGCTCCTCCAACGTCTCACGCAGGTAAGGCAGGATCAGGGCCTTCGGGCAGGTATAGGACACAAGGCAGATCACATGGAATTCATAGCCCGTGATCACGGGGTTCTCCGCCTTGCGCATCTCGCCGATTTCCGTGATGATGCGGCACACTTCGTTGTGCTCCTCCACCGCTTTGCGGATTGCAGTGTCGGAGATGTCAACCCCGTAGTGCTCCTTCATAACGTCGAGCAGGCGAATCTGCATCTGCTTCACGTAATGGCGAACGGAATAGTCCACCACCTTGTAAGGCATATCACAGTGGGTCACAAACATGTTGGGTTTGTCATTCATTTTGAGCAGTTCAAAGTGCTCATAAAAGCGGTTCATCATGGAGCAGGCATCAACCCCGGCAAGCCCATCCAGGAAGTTAAATCCGCCCTCAATTCCTCTCTCCACAAGGGCACGCGCAAATTCGCAGGTATAGTTGGACATATAGTATGTAGCAATGTCCACAGAACCTGTTCTCGGCGCACGCAATCTCACCGAGAAGCACTGCCCCACGTTGAGCAGCACTTCCGGGATATGGAAGCATGTATACCCAATGGCAAGGCCTCCATCCGCTTTTGCCTTCTCGACAAGCTCGTTATCCGCGTTGTCGAGAAGATTCTCAAAGAAAATCAGATGCTTCAGATCTCTCAAACAGTACACCCCTCTCCTTTTTCAGTTTTGTATTGGAAGATTAAAGGCTGATAAGCCTCTTAAGATTTGACAGGTTTATAGAATCTCCATTTTTACGAGCGCTTCTCTGGCGCCCTTCATTACCGGTGAATCTTCGGGAAGATCAAACACCGTCAGCCCCTGGATATCATTGGCTGCATGGGCGCTGTCCGCCGGGATATAGGCAAGAATGTCTGTGTTGTTCACATGGATATACGGTATCAGGGCAGGATCGGTAATCCGGTTGACGACAGCCCCGCAGCGATCATACATGACAAGATCTTCCGCGACTTTTCGTATGGTATCCACCACCTGGGTTCCCTTACGGCTCGGGTCCGTAATCAGGATCAGGTGCGTCACTTTTTCCATAACACGACGGTTGATCTGCTCAATACCCGCCTCGCCGTCTATGACGACATAGTCAAAATCATGACTCAGCAGATTGATGACTTCCTTCAGATAGGCATTGACCTTGCAGTAACAGCCGGCAGTCTCCGGCCTTCCGATTGCAAGGAAGGAAAACTTCTGCTGCTCCACCATCGTATCAAAAATACGGAAGCGAGCCTCGCTGAGAAGCTCGATGGCCTCACGCTGGGCGCCCATTTCAACAGACTGGACGATGCTTTTGCGAATATCATCCAGTGTTTCCTTCACCTCAACACCAAGAGCTGTGGAAAGGCCGACAGCCGGATCAGCATCAATGGCGAGAATGCGCTTATCGGGATAAGCTTCCGTCAGTAAACGAACAAAAGCGGCGGAAATGCTGGTTTTGCCGACTCCGCCCTTTCCTGCAACAGCAATTATTTTTGTATCTCTTTCCATGACTTCACCTTATATAGCGCAAAAATGCACCATCGTTTATCTTTGTTAATATTACCATAATCCCGTGCTTTGCGCAACCTCTTTATTGGCAAATCACGGGGTTAGTTTTTCGTCAAATAACCCAAGGGCCACGCAGGCATTCCAGATACCGTCACAGTCCACCGAAGTCGTGATATAATCTGCTTTCTTCTTTACTTCATCGGCTGCGTTGCCCATGGCGACTCTCATCCAGCCGTCATCCGTGAACATGGAGAGATCATTCAGCGCATCGCCGAAAACGATGCCGTCTTCGTACCTGGCATGAAAATGATCCATGATTTTGCGGATACCGAAGGCCTTGTCTGTAGGCTCGACGAAAAAGTATTCCGGATGATAACGGCACCAGGGCAGCTCCTTCAGTGCCGTAAGAGTGAATTCCTCCGGGTACGGGCAGGCGATGTAGAGCTTATAGAGCGTGTCATAGTCTTCCGGATCAAGGCCGGGGACTATTCTGTTTTTCAGGTAGAAATCATGAGTCCAGCGGTCAAAACGGCTGTCCGGGACAAGCCGGGTATCGCTATTATCCACCTGCAGGCCCCAGGGAAACCCTTTCTCCTCACACTCGCGCACGAGGGCTACCATTTTGTCCTTGGGAAGCGGTGTGATGCCGAGGAGCTGATCATCAATCGTGATCCCGTATCCCCCGTCACTCACCATGTTGTGAAAGCCAAGATCGCGCATCAGGTCAACGGCCATAATCTGGCCTCTCCCGGTGGCAATGGCAAGAAAATGGCCCGCCTCTTTCAGTTTTTCGATGGCGAGCCTGGCAGATGCCGGCACACAGGATTTGTCATAACCTCCGGTGATCAGTGTGCCGTCAATATCAAAAAATATATATCTTTTTCTTTTCATGAGAGATTCTTGCTCCTTTTCTTCCTGCGCGGAAGAAATGCTACAGGTTCATATTCGTTTGCCAGCCTATGCAGCAGGCGGATCGCATCGTGCTCATTGCGGTAAGGGACCGGTGCAAATACATCCACCGACTGCAAAGCAGGCTCCTTTTCCCGCAGCATCCACATCACCACATTCTGCGCATGCTTCATGGTTGCCTTTGCGGAATAGATATACAGCCCGCTGATGCCCGGTGCTCCCGCCTGTGGGCGAATCACAGCTCTCAGGGTGCCGTCTGCCAGCAAACCGCGTATGGCGACCATCATCCCGGTGATCATGCCGTCTGTGGCAATAATCTTGTAATAGACTACCTCTTCCGGTTCATAGATCTCCCCTTCCAGATAGCTGCGATAGGGAGAGCTTTTCATATTGTCGTAAATGACCTTCTCCTGTTCTGTTACCTTGCCCTGATGGAAAATACAGGTTTTGTCATGATGGATGGTATAAATGAAATAGCTGAACCCGAGAGCGTTGAGCCTTGTGCGAATCCGTTCAGAGTCCTCCGGCGTGATCGTCTCCGAGTAGAGAAATTCGTTGCTCCCGGCATCATAAATAGCTGCGCCGTCCATTACAATCATCGGCACAGTCAGCCTTGCCTCGCTCATCTGCAGGATAAAGAACGCCGGTGCATGCTCAGACATCAGAGATATCTTCGCTCCATCATTGTAAAGATAATTCAGACGGAAAAGGGCGGCTGAGGGAATACGGGACAGTCTGTCCGGCGCAAGATCCTTTGTCTGCATGAAGAAAACGCGGTCTCTGTTCTTATGGCGGGGCAGATGGACCACATTGACAGCGATTGCCATCAGCGTGCCGATATGAATATCAAAAATACGAATAGCCGCTGACCGAAGAGGGTCTTCAATATCTGGGAATCCGGCAATAATGCAGATATAAATAATAGCGGCTAGTCCTGCCGTATCCGGGATGCGGAGCAGAACTGATGTATAGATGGAAGTGAGCACACCAACAGACATCACCGCATAGAGCGTAACCTTGGTCGCAGCCAGAATCGGCACATTGATCAGCAGCACCAGAAACAGCAAAGCCCACACCGAGCCGATCAGCGAGCCGGTAAGCCTTTCCAGTGCAAACTTCCCCGTGTCCTTCACAAAGGGCTGAACACAGATAATCGCCGTGATAGCTGCCTCCGTTGGCATATTCCCCGCTTCATAACCGCGAATGTAGTAAATCAGAAGGCACAGAAAAACCGCGATGGCAGTTTTAACCATACGCTGACCAACATGGGGGAATGTAAACTTTTCATGCTCAGGAGAAGGTGCAGAAATTGGCAGAGAAAGCATAGAATACCTCATATCTTTTCAGATTGGATGCGGATTGTAGCACATCGCTCCGAAAAAATCAATGTATGAAATGAAAACGATCTGATTCACTGCAGAAATATGACAGGAAAGCACGGAAATATTCCTTGTTGACAGAGGAAAACTATGGTATAGTAAGAATGATGTATTCTATAAACAGGATACCACAGAAATCTCATTTTGGAAAGGCTCTATCATGGAAGATCAAAAAAGACTCAAACGCAATCTGATCATGTTCCCGCTTGGAACCGTAGGACGGGATATGATCTACAACCTGTTCACGAACTTTATTTTCACCTTTATACTTTTTACCCGCGGGCTGAATGCTGCCCAGCTGGGTGCTGTGTCCGCTATTATGATCGGTGCACGTGTATTTGACGCGCTCAACGATCCTATTATGGGCAATATTATTGAGCGCACCAGAACACGCTGGGGCAAATACAAACCGTGGCTCGTCATCGGCATTCTTTCCACCTCTCTTGTCGTGTATGCCGCATTCAACACAAAGCTCACGGGCTGGCCATTTGTCTGGTTCTTTGCCGTGATCTATTTCCTTTACAGCATTACCTACACCATGCACGATATTTCCTACTGGGGCATGGTCCCAGCCCTGGGCACCGATGCCCACGTTCGTGACCAGTTTACGGCACGTACCAACCTTTTTGCCGGTATCGGCGGCACGCTGGCAGGGTTCTTCATTCCGATGCTGACTACCGGAAGCTCTACGCTCGGCGGCAACACCGCTTTTGCCTACGGCCGGGTGGCACTGATTATCTGTATTCTCGCTCCAGCATTTCTCTGCTTCACCATTTTCGGAGTTCGTGAAAGACGGGAATACAGCACAAAACCTCCCGCTCCCTTCAGCTTCAAAAAGATTATTGATGTGTTTAAAGGCAACGATCAGCTGGTATGGATCGCCGTGATCTTCCTTTTCCAGCAGATCGGCAACAATATTGTCCTGGGCGGTATGGGATCAACTTTCATTTATTTTGACCTCGGCTATGAAGGCGGTTTCTACTCAAACTTCTCCACTTTCGGGCTGGCAGCAACTGCCGTGCTGATGGTCATCTACCCGATGCTCGCCACAAGGAACACCCGGAAAAGCTTTATGAAGAAAATGCTCTTCGTCTCCGCAGCAGGTTACGGGCTGATGCTCCTTGTGGGGCTTTTCATGCCCTCGACAAACGCCGGGCTGAAATGCTGGATTCTCACATTTGGGTATATGGCGGCAAACTTCGGCAATTACGCTTATTACCTCATAATGATGATCTCCATCATCAACACGGTGGAATACAACGAGTATCTCCACGGTGAACGGGAGGAGGCGCTGGTTGCTTCTGTTCGGCCTTTTATCACCAAGATGGGCAGCGCTGTCGTCATCGCCATCAACTATGTGACTTATCTGATCTGCGGCGTTACCGGTTATACGCAGCAGATTTCCGATTTTGAACAGCAGACCAATCTCGGGCTTCTCACGGAAGCTGAGAAGCTGACAAATATCCACGGTGTTATAGCGCAGGTCAGTTCCTGGCAGAAAACAGGTCTTCTGCTTGTGCTTACGGTTCTGCCCTTTATTTGCATGGTTATCACCTATACGCTTTATCGGAAACACTATAAGCTGGACGAAAACGAATACAAACGCATCTGCAGCGAACTTGAAAAGAGGGCACAGAAGAACTGAATCATTTCCCGGGCAAAATATGATCGGAGGAGACTATGAAAAAACTGATTTCTCTTTTTCTGCTCTGCTCCTGCATGCTGTTTCTTTCCCTTCCAGTTTTTGCAGAAGGCAGAGATCAGCAGATTCTCTTCAGCGGAGATTACGGATATATCCTTCTGCCGGATGGCAGTGCTGAAATCATACAGCATTCCGGAGGGCATGAATCGGAAATGATTCCGCCTGAGCTGGACGGACATACCGTAACCACCATTGGTGATTATGCGTTCGAAAACGGCAAAGGAATTAAAAGCATCTCCATTCCGGATACTATCATTTCTCTCGGAGCAAATCCTTTCGCTTTTTGCCCGGATCTGGTCAGTATATGGATTAGCCCCGAGCACCCAGCCCTCACCGTAAAGGACGGCGTGCTGATCGATAAAACAGATCATCGCCTGATCTGTTTTCCGGCAGAGCTGTTCACCAACTTTTACACAGTGCCGTCAGAGGTTGAAATAATCGGGGAGAGGGCATTTTTCAACAGCCAGCATCTCGTCACAATTACAATACCCGAAAATGTGAAGAGGATCGCCGAAAGCGCCTTTTCCGTCTGTGTTTATCTCGAAAAAGTCACTCTTCTCGGCGGAGTAGAGGAAATCGGCGACTATGCTTTTCATCTCTGTGAGAGGCTGCAGAGTGTTACTCTCTCCGACAGTGTCACAAAAATAGGCCGTTACGCGTTTCTCGGATGTACCAAGCTGAAAGATCTCACAATTCCTGAACATTCAAAAGATATTGGTGAAGGTGCCTTCCTTCAGGTGCCGAATCAGGGAGGTTATAGTTTATGCTGATGATCAGATCCATGACTGCCAGATTTGACTACGCTAAAGCTGACGTCTCTGACGGTGAAAATGTCTATCAGGTGGAATACAACCCCTATGAGGAGTTTTTCTATCTGGTCACTGATGATTCCGGTTGCCGGATAGAAAGCTATGCCAGGCTGGAGGATTGTATCTACTCCCGCTTTTCCGGCATCTTCCTTGCGCTTCAGAGGGGTATGAATGCATGCAACATGATCTATGGCACCAATATTCTCAGTGAAATCACCAGCAGCAAGGAGATCTCAGTGCAGGAGAATTGTATTACAGCGGTCAATCGTTTCACACATCACAGAAAGCAGTATGTTGCACAGGTGAAGCGGGACTGCACCGCTGATATTTCCGCCTCTCTCTACACTGTTATCGGGCCTGGTAGGCAGCAGGAGGAGTATACCGCTCTGTATCAGGCTGTGAAATCTGAATTCTACCCTGTCCTCGCAGATCTGGATCATGATCTGGACCGATACGTCGAAAGCAGAAACAGATAATCTTTCAAAGGGATATACCTGTATGGATAACACCACCATCAATCCGAAAACCTGCACCTGGGACTGGAAATCATTTTTCCAGCGCTCAACCCTCGAGCTGGGGCAGAAGGATGAAAACACCGGAAAACTGATTGATTTTGACTGGAGTGCCGACGGCCGACGTGCCGTCGGCCGTACTGTTAACGGGTTCTATGTGTTCGCAAAGCAGATTCCTTCGAACTATCAGGAGGCGTCAGATTGTCCTCCCTGGGACCAGCTTTCCTTCTTTAAGGGAGAAACATACAATTCCAAACAGTTCTACAGCTGTTCCTGCTCCCAGGGGATACTTGGTGCCAGATGCCGCCATCTGGCAAATCTGATGCTGCACCTGGAAAAAGAACACGGCCCTTTTGTATTCACGGAGACGGAAGAGGAACTTCAGGCCAGAATCCGGGCAGAGGAAGAAGAACGGGAACGGAAGCACCGGGAAGCGGAAGAGCGAAAGGAGAAGCTGCGTCTGGAGGCAGAGCGGAAGACTAAAGAAAGGGAGCAGAACGCAGCCATCACTTACATCAGGCGATATGCCCTTCCGGTTCCTGCGGGAATCACTTTTCCTCCTGACTCTATTTTGCAAAAATCTGATATTCAGACGAATATGTTTGAGACAGAAAAAGCTGACCGGATCATGAGCGGTGAGATGCCTGTTTCGTCAGATCTCCGGGTGTTCTTCAACGATGCCGGTTTCCAAAGCCTTGCTGTCAGGGGAAGCTGCGGCGATGATGCTGTTTCTATTGTGCTGGATCGAACGGAAATATCCGAGCTTTCCTGTACATGCGGCAGGTCACACAAAAAATGGAATTTCTACTGGAATTCTCTCGAAAACGAAGGAAAAATGTGCTGCCATGCCCTTGCTGTGTATGCAGACATCTGGAACAGGATTGTTCAGGAAAACCCGGGTGATGAGACAGACTATAATGCTGATACACTTCTCTCTCTTCTGGTGCAGAGCGGTTCTCCCGAAAAAGCTGTGGAAGATGTCCGAAATCCCGAAATCCAGAAGAATCCTGTTCTTATTCTGACCCCAAGAATTACCAGAGATAAAAAGGGCGGGCTACAGCTCTCCTTCGATCTCGGAAAACGGGGCGGGAAAAGCTATTCCATCAAGGGGTTGGAAAATTTTGTTTATGCTGTTTCACAGCAGTCTGTATATAACCTGACCAAGACAGAGCAGATTGATTTCTCCAGTCTTTCCTTCGATGAGGCATCCATAAAATGGTATCAGATGATCGTCTCGAGAGTGCGCTCCGTCCAGAACATCAACAGGAAACTGGATTCAGGTTCCTTCTACGCAACCAGGCATCTCTCCGTGGGTGCCGGGATTCCGCTGGAGGAAAGTGATCTGGACCAGGTTTATGATCTTTCATGCGGTGGAGAGCTGCTCTATCAGGTGGGCAGCAAAAAAGATATCTATGCCGTGCAGGTTCGCCCCTGCCATGCCCGTGCCAGAGTTTCACTCTCTCCCATACGTGGGAAGGACAATAGCCTTACAGGCATTATTCTGGAAGGCTCCATGCCGCGATTTCTCCGTGGGAGCATGCGGCAGTATCTGTTGGATACAGCGGTGTTCGGCAGTGTTTCCGAGGATGAACTGAAAGCACTGGAGCCTTTCCGTTCCATCGCGGATGAAAGCGGCAGATTTCGCTGTACCATAGGTCTCAATAAATTCCCGGAGTTTTACTACCGTGTATTACCGGAACTCGAAGCCGCGGAGCAGATCGATATTGATAACCGGGTTGGTCCGCTGCCTCTCGGCCTGCTTCCGCCGGAACCGGAGTTTTCTTTCTATATTGATCTGAACGATACCGTTACCTGCCGTGCCGATGTCCAATATGAAAACAGGAGCTATTCGCTTGGATTCTCGCAGGTCTCTCTCTCCGGAGAAGAGCGGGATCTCGTACAGGAAGAGCGCGTTCTCTCCGCAATCCGTCTGTTCTTCCCCGATACGGATAGACTCAACAAACTTTTTACCGCCCCGGCAGATGAAGACACGATAGCCTCCATTCTTTCTGACGGAGTAGCGTTGCTCTCCCGTTACGGTGACGTGAAAGGGAGTGATGCATTTCAGCGAGTGCATATACGCCCTGCACCTCAGCCCCGTATCTCGGTGGAGATTGAAGGCGGACTGCTGAATCTCACCATTCTGACCAAAGATCTCTCGGAAGAGGAGCTTCTGGAACTTCTCTCACGCTACCGGCGCAGAAAACGCTGGTATCGCCTGAAGAACGGGGACTTTGTAGATCTTAAACATGCGGACAGTCTGGAAGAGATGGATCGCATGGCCTCCGACTTGAATATACCCATGGAACAATTGATTCAGGGTGGCGTTCACATACCGAAATACCGCTCTCTGTATGTAGACAGGCTGCTGGATTCCCATAACGAGATTGCCGCATCACGTGATCGGCACTTCAAATCACTCATTCGTTCCTTTCAGACGATTAAAGACTCCGATTTTGACGTTTCCGCATCGCTCTCCGATGTAATGCGTCCCTATCAGCTCTATGGCTTCCGCTGGTTGTCCACATTGACACAGGCAGGTTTTGGCGGAATTCTTGCTGATGAAATGGGCCTTGGAAAAACGATACAGATGCTGTCTCTTTTAGATTCTCTTCGTCAGGCAGGGGAAACCCGCCCTGCTCTGGTCATCTGTCCTGCCTCTCTTGTCTACAACTGGAAGGAAGAGTGTTCCCGCTTCACGCCGGATCTCTCCGTTGAAACCCTTGCCGGTACTCTCTCCCAGCGCAAAAGCATTCTGAAGCAGATTGCATTTGGAGGAGAAACCGCAGACCTTTATATCACCTCATACGACCTGTTGAAACGCGATATCACTGCTTATGACGGGCTATATTTTTCTTCCGTTATTCTCGATGAAGCCCAATATATCAAGAATCACAAAACCGCTATTGCGAAAGCTGTCAAGATTCTGCAGGCAGACCACCGTTTTGCACTGACAGGAACCCCGATTGAGAACCGCCTTTCGGAGCTCTGGAGCATCTTCGATTTTCTTATGCCCGGTTTTCTCTATACATCGTCGGAATTTGCCGAACGATTTGAGACTCCGATTATGAAGAAGAAGGACCCTGCCGCCACAGCACGTCTCTCCCGCATGACAGAGCCCTTTATTCTCCGTCGTAAAAAAACAGACGTGTTGAAAGACCTCCCGGAAAAGCTGGAGGAAGTGCATACCTCGCTGATGGAAGATGACCAGCGCAAGCTATATGATGCTCAGGTGGTGCACATGAAGGAAATTCTCTCCTCTTCCGGAAACTCCGGTGAAGACAAAATGCGGGTTCTTGCCGAAATCACCCGTCTTCGCCAGCTTTGCTGTGATCCCTCCCTCCTCTTTGAAGATTATAAGGGCTCCAGCACCAAGCGGGCAGCCTGTCTGGAACTGATTCAAAACGCCATAGACGGGGGACATCGCATGCTGGTTTTTTCCCAGTTTACTTCCATGCTCTCGCTTCTGGCAGAGGATCTGAAGCAGGCAAAGATTCCCTTTTATACTATTACCGGCTCTACTCCCAAGCAGGAGAGAATTCGATTGGTCGGCGAGTTCAACAGCAGAGAGGACGTACCCGTCTTTCTGATTTCCCTGAAAGCCGGAGGTACTGGGCTTAATCTGATCGGAGCTGATGTTGTGATTCATTATGATCCATGGTGGAATCTTGCCGTGCAAAACCAGGCGACAGACCGTGCACACCGAATCGGGCAGACCCATCAGGTAACGGTCATTAAGCTGATCACAGCAAAAACCATCGAAGAAAAAATCATGGAGCTGCAGGAGGCAAAGCGTGATCTGGCTGATGCAATCATGGAGGGTCAGTCCAATTCCCTTATGAGCATGACAAAGGAAGAGCTTCTCGCCCTCCTGACCTGATCCATAAGCAGACTTTTCACCTCATTTGCAACCAGGAACCGCACAGCTATTGTTGCAGCTGTGCGGTTCCTGGTTGTTCTGTTATGACTGGCAATTATTCAGCCGGGCGTTTTGAGCGCACGATGGATTTCTTATTTTTCTCTTCCGCAAGGCGAATCCGGTAAATATTGGAAAGAAAGTCTCCCTGAACGCGGAGAGATTCCTGATAACCTGCACCCGAAAATCTTTGTGCAAGGGGAACTCCGGCTTCCAGTGCACTTCCCGAACAGCGAAATGAATCTGCTCCATCCATCATTTTATGATGCCGATCTGCCGTACGCAGAACAATCCCGTTTGGATCCAGTTCTATGGGTGTGATGTGCTTCAGCAATCCGCCGAAGCGCCCGACACGCAGTGCCTGCGGCCGGCTCTCCACCTGATAAACACTTCCGGGGCAAAGGGATGAAGCATACAGCCATTCGTGCCCGGGAGAGGCAGGTATAAGGCGATGAAACAGCGCCACAAGCGTCTCCTTTCCTCCGGTTACCTGCCAGGAGACCGCCCCATCCTCCGCACGGTTCCGGCGAAATGTTCCAAACTGGAAGGTCTCCCGATGTGCTACAAACCACGCGATTGTGCTCTTCAGCTCCGCTTCTTCCACTGGCAGCAAATGTGCCAGATCAAACTCCAGGCCGAAGGCACCGAAGAAAGCAACATTTGCTCGAGTGGACATGGGCGTTGCACGAAGCGTCTGTGCATGAGGATCGGCTGAAACATGCGCACCCACTGTCGATTGCGGATAGAGATAGCTCAGTCCGTTCTGAATATCGATGCGCTCGATAGGATCTGTGTCATCCGAAGCCCAGATCTGGGGTGCAAAGCAGAGCATGCCAAGATCGAAACGGTTTCCTCCTGAGGCACATCCCTCCAGAAGAATATGCGGCCTTGAGTCAAAGATACGGTGCAGCACATCATAGAGCCCTAATATATAGGCATAGGCTTTTGCTCCCAGCGCAATTGAATGCCGGTTCATGTCCCATTTGACGTAATTGATCTCTGCACTGTCCAGAATACCGGAGACTGATGCAACGATGTAATCCCTGACCGCAGGGTTTGTAAGATCCAGCAGCAGCTCATTACGGCCGTGAATGTCTCTTACACCCGGGTTGCGCAAAGCCCAGTCCGGATGTGTCCGATAGAGATCGGAATCCTCATTGACAGCCTCCGGTTCAAACCAGAGCCCGAAATCAAGCCCGATTTCATGGATTTTTTGTGAAAGCCCGTCCAACCCGTTGGGAAGCTTGGTGCGGTTCACATTATAGTCTCCCAGCCCGGCGTGGTCATCATTACGCGCACCAAACCAGCCGTCATCCAGCACAAACAACTCGCACCCCAGTTTTTTAGCTTTTCTTGCCAGGGAAAGGAGTTTTGCCTCATCAAAGTCAAACATGCATCCTTCCCAGTCATTGTAGATTACGGGGCGTTCCTTATATTGCCATGCTTCCGGAATGATATGCCGGTTAATAAAACGATGCATTCTGTCACTGAGACCGTTAAACCCCTTTGCACTGAAAGAAAGAACAGCTTCCGGCGTTTCGAATATTTCTCCGTCATTCAGCGTAACAAGGAAATGATCGTGAGAGATACCCTGCACAATCCTCGTCAGCCCCTGTTCACTGAGCTGCGCTGAGGAATAGTGGTTGCCGGACCAGATGAGGTTAAACCCGTAGGCTTCGCCCCAGTCCTCTCCCGTATCGGCACGGGAAAGAATGAAGCCGGGATTGCTGAAGTTGGAGGAAAAGCCGGTAACGCTCTCGTTCACTACACGGGAACGAGAGACCGGAACACGATGAGGATGCATCTCCGCTATCCATGCTCCGCTGAAAGCCGTCATATCGAACTTTCCCTTCAGGTCCAGCATAGAGCTCATGCATTTTGTAACCTGCAGTTTTTTCCCGCATCCGTTGCGTAGAACCGTCCTCCGGACAAGTGCCGTATCATACAGAGAGAATGCCATGGTAAGCGTCGTCTCCTCTCCAAGGAAGGAAGAAGCGGAAACAAAGGTCAACTCCAGAGTTTCACACTTTCCCCTTGCAGCAGGAAGAGAAGAATGATACACGAGAGAATTATCTGTAATTCTTGCAGATCGGTATACAAAATCAGGAACAATAGGTACTCCATCCAGGGAGAGTTCGATCGGAGATTCACGGTAATCCCCGATTCCGGATCCGCTCCATGCCAATGGTAGTGTATCCAGAGAAGAAAGCGGATCTGCATCATCATACAGAACCGAACATCCCCAGCCTGTACCGGCTTTGCATGACAGTGCTTCCGCATCCTCCGGCAGAAGCGGTGCTCCGAAGTGGAGAAGCTCCGCCTGTGAAAAGCGGATACGAATGATGAGGGATAGCGAATCATTTCCCAGATAGAAACAGGGTTTCTGGTCTGCTGTATATTGACGGATCATTTTAAAACCATCCTTTTTCTGAATTTACACAACGTTTGTTCTACCAATTTTACCATATTTATGGTATGATGAAAAGACCGGAATCAAAAAAGCCCTCCGCTAAAGAGAGCAGATTTAAGGAGGCAATCATATGAAACGGACAAGATGGTATAAAGACGGCGTGTTTTATCAGATCTGGCCACGCAGTTTTAAAGACGGAAACGGAGATGGCATGGGAGATCTCTACGGTGTCTATGAAAAACTGGACTATATCAAAAGCCTTGGGGTAGACGGGATCTGGTTTTCTCCGCTTTATCCCTCCCCGGGTGCCGACTGTGGATATGACATCTCCGACTACTACAACATAGCTGAAGAATTTGGCGGAATGGATGCATTCCGTAAAGTGTTGGACGGTGCCCATGAACGCGGCATGAAGGTAATTATGGATCTGGTGATTAATCATACCAGTGATGAGCACGAATGGTTTCAGAAGTCACGCCGAAAAATCGAGCCCTATACAGACTATTATATCTGGCGCCCAAAACGTCCTGACGGAAAGCTGCCAAATAACTGGGACAGCATGTTTGAAGGTAAAGCCTGGCAGTGGGATGACATACGGCAGGAATACTATCTTCATCTCTTTGCAATCAAGCAGCCGGACCTGAATATGGACAATCCACTGGTACGGCAGGAGGTTGTGAAGATTCTGCGCTATTGGCTGGATATGGGGATCGACGGATTTCGCGAGGATGTGATCACCTTCATTTCCAAGCGGGAGGGTCTGCCGGACTCCAGTATCCCCGCTATGCGGGGTATCTTCCATTACAATCTCGGTCCAAGGCTGCATGAATTCCTTACCCAGTTTCGCAAAGAGGCCTTTGACGACTATGACTGTGTCACTATTGCAGAATCGGCCCTCATTACACCGGAAAAAGCGCTGGAGTTTATTTCTGAGAGTGACGACAATGAATTGGACATGGTGATTCAGTTCCAGTGTATGTGCGCCGACTGCCTGTTCACAGACTTTGTACCGATGAAATTCAGCCTTTACCGCCTGAAGAGTGCCTTCTCCTCCTGGCAGGAGAAGTTGGAAGGGAAAGCATGGAACATGCTCTATCTGGAGAACCATGATCACCCGCGAATCATCTCCCGATATGGCAGCGAAAAGTATCGTGTACAAAGCGGAAAGATGCTGTGTGCCATGTATATGTTCCAGAAAGGAACGCCCTTTGTTTATCAGGGGCAGGAGATTGGCATGGTCAACTGGCTGGCAGAAAGCGTTGATATGTATGAAGATGTACAAACCGTCAACCACCGCCCCCACTGGCCTGAAGACAAGCGCCTGCGGCTATATCACCGGGCTTCTCGTGACAACGCCAGAACACCTGTGCAGTGGGATGCAACGGAGAATGCAGGTTTTACAACCGGGAAACCTTGGTTTTATGTAAATCAGAATTATCGGGAAATCAATGTCGCTGCCGCTGAAGCTGATCCTGATTCTCTGCTTCATTTTTACAGAAAAGCGATCCGACTGCATAAAGAGCTGTATGCTGTCCGGTACGGAAAGTACAAAGAGTATTTCCGCCTCTCCGGCAAATTCTATGTCTATGCTATGGAGAGCCCCGCTCAGCGCGTGCTGGTAATCTGCTCTTTCTCAGACAAAGCGGAACATTTTCACGCACCGAGAGGATATAACCTGGCAGACGGAGAGTTGCTGCTTTATAATTACGGCTCCGCACTGAACGGCAACGGTTTTACCGCTCTCCCCTATGAAACCCGTGTCTATGCCTTTCATGGGAACTAATTAACGTAATCTGAATGGTATTCCAATAAATGCCTCTTGCATTTTCTTTTCTTTTTGGTTAAAATAAGGACATCCTCAGTCAGCACAGACACAAAGAATGTTTCAGGAGGTGACGTTGGTGGCTGATCTGAACAGAGTTAAAGAAGCGATCGGCACTGCTGTCAGCAAAGCCGGAAAGTCGCTCAGTGAGTTGGACGCCGGTGTTGCCTACACCAAGTTGGAGGATGCAATTACGTCCCTCGATCTGGAAGGCAAAAAGCAGCAGGTCAGAGATTTTATCGACAGTCCGAAAATGGATGAGATAAAATCCACCGGGAGAACCCTAAGAGATTTTCTTGGTTTCGTGCCGAACTACGTTCAGAGTATTCCCGGCATGATTAGAGACGGGATAGAGAGACTCAAAAAGAACTAAAAGCAAAGACACTCCGTTTTTTCGGAGTGTCTTTGTTTTTGGAGCGGAAAGCCAGGTGAGACAGGATTTCCCCTCTACCTGATCAGGCTGCTTCTCTCAGATAAATAGTGATGGTAACCGATGTGCCGTAACAGGAAGCCGTCAACTGAACATTCCTCAGCTCTGCACTGACACATGTAAGCGTAACCGTGCCGTCACTGTTCAGCGTGTACTGAAGAGACGTTCCATCCGTGTCGCTACAAGACCACTCAACAACAGGATTAAGAATATCCATCGGGTAAACCACTGCATTGACATTGATTGCCTCTCCAACCCGCATAGTCGGCCAGGCATTTTCAGGTGTCAGATCCTTGGTATTCATGTAAAGAATCTTGATCTGCTCAACCTTCGGTTCCGGTGTGGGCGGCGGAGTGGGTGCTGCTTCCACTTCAGGCCTCTGCTGGTTGTTAATAAGGGCAGGTGTTGCCGTGGGGCGTATGGATGCGTTGTCTATGGTGTCAAGCGAAGTTGTAACCATAACAATCACAGCAAGAATAACTGCTGCTACAAGAATAAGACCGAATGCCAGCTGCCATCTGACATTTGCCTCTGCACGGCTGTTCGCGGCAGTCCCCCGAACGGTGCCGGGAGTCGTCCCAGGTGTGCGGGAACTCTGGGCGACCACTCGCGTTCCGCAATTGGGGCAACGGCTTCTCAGAGAAGAGAAGGTTGCACCGCATCTGCGGCATTTTACCTGGGGAATAAGGGGCATAATAATTCCTCCATCATAAACACATCTGGATTTCAGTGCGATAGTCTGGATAGGATAATACTACTTATTTTGTTTTTCGTCAAGTGCTGCTGAAACGATTGCGTATTGAAAGTGCACTTTACAGAGCACTTCTCCCCCACTTTAGCGGTAAAACCCCTTATAATACGGGCTCCGGCCTGTACCGGCACTTCTTTTCTACAGTTTCATCGGCAGAGTGGATTCATAAATCTCTTGACATGACACAAATTCCTGATTTAAAATAAGTGTGAGGTGATGTGATATGCCGAAAAAAATATTAAGAATCGTTCTGACAGGCGGGCCTGCAGCAGGTAAAACCACCCTGATTTCCCGTATTCTGAAAGAATTCAAACAGGAAGACGGCTGGAAGGTAATAACAATCCCTGAAACCGCCACAGATCTGATTTCGGGCTTCGGTCTCGGACCTTTTCCGGGATGCATGAGCATGGAAGAATTCCAGTATTTCGTCATATCTGATCAGCTACACAAGGAGCAACTCGCCCTGAAAGGAGCAGAAACCGTCCCGGAAGAGAAGGTATTGATTATTTATGACCGTGCCATCTTTGACGACCGTGCTTACATAACACAGGAGCAGTTTGAGAAAACTCTTTCCTTCTTTGGAAAGACTCCGGAAGAGATTATGTCCGGGTACGATGCTGTGCTCCATCTGGTAACCTGCGCAAAGGGAGCTGAATTTGCTTATAATTTCGGCAATGCTGCACGATACGAAAATCTGGATGCCGCACGAGAGAAGGATGACATGACCCTCCAGGCTTGGAGCAGCCACCCCAGAGTTTCCGTTATCGACAACTCGGTTGATTTTGAAGATAAAATCAATCGAGCTATTGCGCGAATTTATGAAATTATCGGAGAGAGTGTTCCTGATGTAAGCAAAAGCAAATATCTTATCTCTATGCCGGATACTGCAGTGCTGGTGGAAAAGTTCAAGGCAACAGACCTTGACATGATGCAGACCTATCTGATCAACAGCAATCCCAATATTGAAAGACGCATCCGCCAGCAGGAAAACGGGCAGGACTATCTCTATTTCTATACCGAAAAAAGGATCGGAGAAGACGGTACACGCTGGGTAACTGAACGCCCGATCTCCGAGAAAGAATACATTCGCTATCTGATGAACTGTGATGCCGCTCTCCATCCCGTCCGCAAGAAAAAGTATCGATTCACTGCGAACGGCCACCGGATGGAAATTGATGTCTATCCTTTCTCCTCTGAGAAGGCCATCCTGTTCGTATACGGAACCGCTGCAGATGCCGAAAAGGTTATCCCGGACGAAATCAGGATTATTAAAGACGTGACCGGGGATCCGGAATACAAAAATCGCCGTCTTGCAGGGCGGCAGGAGCTGTAAAACCTTTAAAATGCGAAAAGACCGGCTTTCCGGTCTTTTCTTTTTCATTCCCTCTGTGTCTGCAGTTCAGGAATGCAGTTTTCATTTCAATTCATCCGAGGTGTAGGTTCTCTCCGATATAATATAACGCGGACGGTGCTTTGTCTCCAGGTAAATCTTTCCGATATACTCCCCGATAATGCCGAGGCTGATCAGTTGAACGCCGCTCACAAAGCAGATAATACAGGTCATACTGGCCCAACCGGCAACCGATTTTCCGCAGAGCGCGGTAATCAGTGCCCAGATACAGCCGATAAAGCTGACGCCTGCAACCAGAATACCAAAGCTCATAATCAGCTGCAGAGGCTTGACGGACAGGCTTGTAATGCCGTCAACCGCCAGCCCGATCATCTTTTTCAGGGGATAATGGCTTTTGCCTGCCATACGCTCGCTTCGTGCATATTCAACCGTGGTACTCTTAAATCCTACCAGCGGAATCAAACCCCTCAAAAAAAGATTGACCTCTTTAAAATTCGCAAATTCCTTCAGCACTCTGGCACTGATCAGCCGGTAGTCTGCATGGTTGTAAACGACCTCCGCCCCGAGCAGAGAAAGAAATTTGTAAAAACTCTCTGCGGTAAACCGTTTGAAAAAGGTATCCGTCTCTCTGGAGGAGCGCACGCCGTATACAACTTCACAACCGTCAAGATATGCATCCACCATCGCATCCATGGCATTGATGTCATCCTGGCCATCTGCATCGATGGAAATTGTTATATCGCACAGGTCTCGTGCTTCCATCAGCCCAGCCAGCACAGCATTCTGATGACCTCGGTTACGGCTTTGAGAGATGCCCAGAAAAACCTCACTCTCTTTCGCAAGTTTCTCGATAATCTCCCAGGTGGAATCTTTACTGCCGTCATTGACAAACAGTACACGGCTGCCCGCTGAGATCTTCCTCTTATTCTGAAGATCCTGAATTTTCTCAAGAAACAGCGGTGCTGTCACGGGAAGGACTTCCTCCTCGTTATAACAGGGTACAATAATAAAAAGCTTTGGCAGCATCTCATGCATCTCCTTCACTGATATGCTCTATCCCGCATGAAAGGATTGCGGAAACATGATCATCATCAAGGGAATAATAGACTGACTTTCCTTCCCTTCTCGGCTTCACAAGTTTGCTTCTCCTGAGGAGATTCAGCTGATGAGAAATAGCTGACTGCGTCATTCCCAACCCGTCCGCAATATCTCCGACACTCAGTTCCCGGTTGAGAAGAATCGAGAGAATTTTGATCCTCGTGACGTCACCAAACACTTTGAAAAGTTCTGCAAGATCAGAATATTTTTCCTCTGACATATACGCATCCTTATAAATCAAACAAAGATCTGGCAATCATCTTCGACGATCCGGCAATTTTTCACCACATCTGCCATCACAGCCTTGATATCTGCCCCGTCCTCGAACTCAACCGTCATTTTAAGCGCCATGAAATTCACCACTGCGTCTTTCACGCCGGGCGTTTTTCTGGCTGCCTGCTCCATCAGATTGGCACAATTTGCGCAATCCACTTCTATTTTATATGTTTTTTTCATAGCAGATACTCCCTTCATTTACATGAACATTTGTTCACATCTTCAAAAGAAGTATAGTACTGATCTTTATTGCTGTCAAGCATTATTTGTCTTCGCAGGCATCGCTTTCATCCGATTCATTCTGAGGATCTGATTCGCTGTCCACGGACACGGAAACAATCTCCTCTGCCTGTGGTGAATTCGGGTCGTAATATTCCTGTCGCATCAGCATTCGCACACTCATCACGATAAAGTATCCGCCGAAAACAGCAAACAGAACAATCCCGCCGATCATTACTGCCAGCTTCCACCCGGTATTCTGAAGTGCGCCGCCGGTGAGAAGCTTATAAATCAAATAGTAAAGATATCCGCCCACCAGGATGCGGAGCATGAGCTGCGCCTGCGTGGGCAACCGCTCCGGATTAGAGTTTTTCTGCTCCTTCTGCTGCTTTTTTAAATCACTCAGTATCCCCATATTTCAGTCTTTCCTCCATCTGAAAGCTGCAATGCGCCTGCAAGCAGCAATGTATATTCAAGATAATACCACATCCGACTGTCATCCTGCAATATTAGAATCAAAAACCGCCCGGTGAACCGGGCGGTAAACTTTTTCAGTTTTTATCCAGCGAATGCTGAATTATGCTTTTTTACGCTTGGGCTGCTTTGCCTGTGCGGAGAGGGTCTTGAAAGCAGTGACAGCGAGGATAACAGCCAGAACAACCAGAGCGATGGACCAGATGGTCTGGAACCAGGTGCCCCAGTCAGCGCCGGCAGCGATCTTCCCGAAATTCTTGAAGATCGTAATGCAGAGTGCGCAGATTGTAGCGCAAAGCATGAATACCATCGGGAAGAAGAACATCTTGTTGTTGCGGCCGATCTTGCCGAGCCAGGTGCAGACAGCGAGCATAGCAACGCCTGCGAGCAGCTGGTTTGCAGAACCGAACACACTCCAGATCTGGCTCAGGCCCATGAAGCCCATGCCGCAGCCGATAACGACCATGATCAGAGTGGAGACGATCGGGGTGGAGAAGAACTTTGCAGCACCGGTGAGATCCTCATGAGTCTTTCCTTCCGGAGTGAGGAGCTCAGCGAAGAGGTAACGGCAAAGACGTGTTGCAGAGTCAAGAGAGGTCAGAGCGAAGACAGAGACAGCCAGGGTGAACAGGTTGTAGATAATGCCATAGCTCTTCTCGCCTGCAAAGGAAGCGAACATGGTAGCAATACCACCGGCAAAGATCGTCGGAGGAGCAGAAAGCTGATACTGATCACCGCCGCCTGCAGAGGTCTTGCTCCACACAACACCGATAGCAATGAGAGCGATAACGCCGAGTGCGGACTCGATAACCATGGAGCCGTAGCCGATGATCTGAGCATCCTTCTCATTGTTGATCTGCTTGGAAGAAGTACCGGAGGAGATCAGAGAGTGGAAGCCGGAGCATGCGCCGCAAGCAACCGTGATGAACAGGAACGGGAAGAGGGGCTGACCGGCCGGGTTCTTCCATCCATAGAATGCAGGAGCTTCAACAGTAGCAGCACCGGTGAAGGTTGCACCGACAATAGCGATAACAGCCAGAGCCATCATGCCGTAAAGCAGGAAGGAGCTTAGGTAGTCACGCGGCTGGAGCAGGATCCATACCGGAAGCAGAGAAGCAACCGTGACATAAACTGCAATGAAGAGCACCCAGAAGGTACGGCTGAAGTGAAGGCCTACTTCCTGCCCGATGAAAACAATAGCAACAATGCCGATGATGCCAACGATCGTTGCAGGGCCGACAGGCATATTCTTGCGGTATACAAAGAAACCGAAGATTGCAGCAATGACAATAAAGAGGATGGAGGTCATTGCAGTGGAGCCGTTTGCTGCATAAGTCGGTGCAGAAGAATCAACAGAGACAAATGTACCTGCAACAACAGCAGTGAAGGATGCAATGACAAGAACCAGAACTGCCAGTGCGAAGATGATGAAGAGCTTCTTGGACTTGGAGCCCATGGAGTCTTCCATGATCTCACCGATGGATCCGCCGTTGTGACGGATGGATGCGAAGAGAGCACCAAAGTCGTGCATAGCACCGAAGAAGATGCCGCCGAGCACGCACCAGAGGAATACGGGAACCCAACCAAAGACGGCTGCCTGAATCGGTCCGTTAATCGGGCCGGCACCGGCGATGGATGAGAAGTGGTGACCCATCAGAACAGCGGGGTTGGCAGGAACATAGTCCTTCCCGTCGTAGCTGGTATGGGCCGGGGTTTCGCGGCTGGGATCAACGCCCCACTCTTTTGCCAGCCAGCTGCCGTAAAACACGTAGCCGAGAGCAAGAGCAACAACCGCACAGATGAGGATAAGTAATGCGCTCACACTTTTCACTCCTTTTTAAAAATGTGTGGTAAATTATATCTATTAACAGCTCAGTTGTGCTGAGCTGCAAATAGCTTGGAAAAATATTTTTTCATATCTCGCCCTGCCGGATTCGTCCAGACCTTTTCATCTTTCACTGCAACGGCGGTCGTGATCAGACTGGAATAACCCCAAAGGGAAAAATGGTAGGACTTCTGAAACTTCCGCTTCTCAATTGCCTTCAGCACATCCGCATCGAACTGATCAGAGATAAAGATAACCTTGATGTTGGTATACTGATGTTCGCTGTGCGGCTTCACCCTAGGAAGGCCTTCATCCAGTGCATACTGGATACAGGCGTCCACAGTTTCCATGCTGAAGTCATCCGCCGAAAAGACATAGACGAATTCATTCATCTCATTGGAGTAGAGGTTGGCACTTTTCATCAGCCAGTATTTTTCATCCCGCTTGAAAAAATCACCCCGGAAGATTATCGGAAGATCTTCCGGCAGATTTCTTTTTATTATATTATAATAAGCGGAATAGGAATCCTCCACCACATCGAGGAATGCCAACCGTTCCAATGCCATACGCAACTCCAGAACGAAATTATGAACAAACTATTGCGAAACACACTATACCTCTAAACGGGATAAAATTCAATAGTAATTTCACCGAAAATGTCATCTTTTTCAATTTTTCTGTCATTATGTCAACTTAAAACAATTTTTCGTTGCAGCGTGGTTGAAATTGTAGTAAAATGAAAAATCAGAAAAACAACATTTGGAGTGAATATGCAGAACAGAAATTGTGTTCCCTGTCTTCTCGGGCTGGAGGGTCCGATCAGCGAAGAACTGAAAAAGCTTCGGATGAACGATATTTCCGCCGAAAACGGCAGAGTATACTTCAGCGGAGATGAAAAAGCCATTGCAGCAGCAAATATCTCATTGCGCATCGGAGAGCGCGTCCTCATTGAGGTGGGGCGTTTTCATGCCGACACTTTTGACACGCTGTTTGAGCATGTCAAGGCCCTGCCCTGGGAAAACTATATCCCGAAGGATGCCGCATTTCCCGTAAAAGGTTACTGTCTCAATTCCACGCTCATGTCAGTCCCCGACTGTCAGAAAATCATTAAGAAAGCTATTGTAGAGCGGCTTAAGCTCCGGTATCATGTCAGCTGGTTTGAAGAAACAGGCCCCGTCCATCAGATTCAATTCTCGGTCATGAAAGACGATGTCTCTGTCTGTATTGACACCTCTGGCGAAGGCCTCCACAAGCGTGGTTACCGCCCGGCACACAATGCCGCACCGCTGAAGGAAACCATGGCAGCCGCCATGGTGATGATCTCCCGGTATCGCGGGAAAGAAGATTTCTGTGATCCCTTCTGCGGAAGCGGTACCATTCCCATTGAAGCAGCGCTGATTGCCCGGAACATTGCCCCGGGACTGAACCGAACCTTCTCCGCTGAAAAATGGGGAGAAGCAAACAGCAGCCTCTGGCAGGAAGCCCGGGAGGAGGCCCGTGCAAGGGAATTTCACGGAGATTATCATATTGTCGGCAGTGATATTGACCCTGCAGCAATCCGTATTGCACAGGAGAATGCACAGCGTGCCGGTGTGGCTGATCTCGTACGTTTTGAGGTCGCCGATGCCATGCAGTTTAACCGCAAAACCGAGGCAGGCATTATTGTGACAAATCCCCCTTACGGAGAACGCATCATGGAGAAGCAGGAGGCTGAAACCCTGTATCACGGTTTCGGAAAAGCCTGGGCAGCCAGTGAAAACTGGAAGCTCTATCTTCTCTCCTCCCACACAGAATTTGAACGCACTTTCGGCAGACAGGCAGACAAAAAACGTAAGCTTTATAACGGAATGATCAAGTGCGACCTGTTTATGTATTTCAGATAGCTCATCGCGGGGGAGCGGAAACAGTCTGGAAACTGCTCTCGTATTATCCTACAGTTCAGGAGAACCTTTTATGAAACATCTGTTCATTGTCAACCCCATCGCCGGCGGAAAGGATAACACAGAGACGATAGAGGCGTATGTCCGTTCAGCCTTTGTTCAGTGCAAAGAACCCTATGAGGTATATCGGACTACTGGTCCCCATGATGCGGAGGAAACGGTACGCCGCACTGCACACAGCGGAGAAGCTGTACGCGTCTACGCCTGCGGCGGAGACGGAACCTTTAACGAATGCGTCAACGGTGCTGCCGGGTGTGACAACATCGCCGTCGCTCCGATTCCTATCGGCACGGGCAATGATTTCTGCCGTATGTTCGGAGAGGAGAAAAATCTTTATCTTGATTTTTCCGCTTTGCTGCAGGGCACCACGCATAAAATTGATCTGATTGCTGTGAACGGAAGATACTCCTCCTGTATCTGCTCGGCAGGTATTGACGCTCGAGTAGGCATCAATGTTCACCGTTACTCTTCTCTTCCCTTCTGCAAAGGCGGGGGGGCTTATGTTGTCTCCGCTGTAGTGGAACTGTTCAAAGGGATTACACGAAACATGACGCTTACCTGCGGAGATTTTTCCTTCTCCGGGAAAGCCACACTCTGCTGTGTCTGCAACGGGCGGTATTACGGTGGCGGTTTTAACCCCTCTCCCGATGCCATGCCGGATGACGGAATTCTGGATATCTATTTTGTACGTGAGATGAATCTTCTCCAGGTGGCCACTGCCATCGGTGCCTACGCAAAGGGCCGTGCAGACGAATTTCCCAAGTATATCACCCACCTGAAGGGTGACAGTGTTACTGTTGAATTTGACGAGGAAGAGATCATCAATGTTGACGGAGAAGGTTTCAAGGCAAAAAAAGCTGAGATAAAACTGATTCCGCAAGCTTTGAACCTGATTATACCGAAAGGGCTGACCTTTTTTGAATCTTCATGCTGAAGGCCAGAGCCCGGTTTCACTGGCGATATAAAATACATTTTCCATTTTATTTTTTAAGGAGGTAAACACCATGCGCAGAATTCTATCCGTTTTCCTGGCAGTACTGCTCCTGCTGACATTTTCATCCGCCGCTCTGGCTGACCATGAAATCACCGTAAACGGCAACGGAGAAGCCCTGGTTTCTGCCGATGTTGCAGTGATCTCTTTGGGTGTCAGCGCAAGGGACAGAGATGTTCTGAAGGCGCAGGCCAAAGTGAATGAAGCCATCGCTGCCATCCGCACCGCTCTGACGGAAGCCGGCGTTGAAAAGCAGGACATCAACACCGATTATATCAATATCTATGCCATGTATGATTACCGCGAAGGGCAGGAGGAGCTGACGGCATACAATGCAAGCTCCACCCTCGCTATTAAGGTGACGGACATGGACGCTGTCGGCAAGCTGATTGACCTTGCCTTCAGTGCCGGGGCAAACACCCTCAACGGCATCAGCTTCTCGGCAACGGATACTTCAGCCGCCAAAGAGGAAGCCCTGCGTGCTGCCGTAGAGGATGCGCAGACCAAGGCTGCCATACTCGCCGAAGCCAGCGGCATGACGCTTCTGGGTATTGACGAAATCCGTGAGAGCAACACCTACACCTATGACAGCGGTGCCGGGTTGTTCAGGCAGCAAAAATTGCCGTGACGGCAAGTATAGTTGTAACCTTCAAGGCAGTGAACTGAGGTTTCCTCCAGTCCCTACAGCAGACTGCTATTTATACTCTTAAAAGTAAAACAGCACCCTTTCGGGTGCTGTTTTGTATTTTATGGGTTTTGCGGAGAATCGATTAATACATGCCCATGTCCGGGTTGCCTGCAGGCATCGGAGGATTCTTCTCAGGAATGTCGGCAACGAGGCTTTCGGTGGTGAGAACCATGGAAGCGACAGAAGCTGCATTCTCCAGAGCACTACGGCAGACCTTGGTCGGGTCAACAATGCCGAGCTTGAGCATATCGCCGTAGGAATCTGCAGCTGCATCATAACCGAAGTTTGCATCTGCATTGTCATAGACCTTGTTGAGAACAACAGCGCCTTCTACACCGGCGTTTGCAGCAATCTGCATGATAGGAGCCTTGAGAGCCTTTGCAACAATAGCTGCACCGGTCTTCTCATCACCTTCGAGAGTAGCTGTCAGCTTATCGGCTGCCTTGGAAGCAACAACATAAGCGCTGCCGCCGCCCGGTACGATGCCCTCTTCCACTGCTGCACGCGTAGCGTTAAGAGCGTCTTCGATGCGGAGCTTCTTCTCCTTCATCTCAGTCTCGGTTGCTGCACCGACTTTGATAACTGCTACGCCGCCGCTGAGCTTTGCAAGGCGCTCCTGGAGCTTTTCTCTGTCATAGTCAGAAGTCGTGGTAGAAATCTGACGCTCAATCTGGCCTGCACGAGCTTTGATCTCAGCACTGGAGCCTGCGCCGTCAACAATAACGGTGTTCTCCTTGGTAACCTTGACCTGATGTGCCTGTCCAAGCATTGCAAGGGTTGTATCCTTCAGTTCCATACCGAGCTCGGTAGAAATGACCTGGCCGCCGGTGAGCACTGCGATATCCTGCAGCATTTCCTTCCGTCTGTCGCCGAAGCCGGGAGCCTTGACACAAACGCATGTGAAGGTGCCACGCAGCTTGTTGAGAACGATGGTTGCAAGAGCTTCGCCTTCCACATCCTCAGCAATGATGAGGAGCTTACGTCCGGCCTTGACAACTTCTTCCAGCAGAGGCAGAATCTCCTGAATGTTGGAGATCTTCTTATCGGTAATAAGGATGACAGCATCATCGAGAACTGCTTCCATCTTCTCGGTATCGGTTGCCATGTAGGGGCTGAGGTAACCGCGATCAAACTGCATGCCTTCAACAACATCGCTGTAGGTCTCGGCAGTCTTGCTCTCTTCGATGGTGATAACGCCGTTGTGAGAAACCTTCTCCATAGCGTCGGCAATCAGTTTACCGATCTCTTCATCGCCGGAAGAAATGGTGCCGACACGGGAAATGTCGCCCGTACCGGAAACCGGCTGAGAAATCTTCTTCACAGCTTCAACAGCCTCGGCTGCTGCCTTCTGGATGCCTTTCTTCATGACCATCGGGTTTGCACCGGCAGCCAGATTCTTCAGACCTTCACCGATCATTGCCTGGGCAAGAACGGTAGCAGTGGTGGTTCCGTCACCGGCCACATCATTGGTCTTGGTAGAAACTTCCTTGATGAGCTGTGCGCCCATGTTTTCAAAAGCATCTTCCAGCTCGATCTCTTTTGCGATGGTAACACCGTCGTTTGTGATCAGCGGAGTGCCGAACTTTTTGTCAAGAACCACATTGCGGCCTTTGGGGCCAAGGGTAATTTTAACGGTGTCTGCAAGCTGGTTTACACCGCGCTCAATAGCCTTACGGGCTTCTTCACCGTAAATAATCTGTTTTGCCATAATTCAAATGCCTCCTCAAATTATTCAATCACTGCAAGAATGTCGCTCTGACGAACGATGGTGTACTCAACGTCCTCGAGTTTAACCTTGCTGCCGCTATATTTGCCGACGAGAACATTCTGGCCGACTTTTACGGTCATAACGACTTCGTTGCCGTCTACAACGCCGCCGGGACCGACTTCTACAACTTCATAAACTTCCGGCTTCTCCTGTGCGCTCTGGGTGAGAAGGATACCGCCGGCCGTCTTTTCTTCAGCCTTGTTCTGCTTCAGAATAACTCTGTCAGCCAAAGGATTCAGCTTCATATTTCTATACCTCCAAAAATTATTAACACATTATGCCTGACTGCTCAGGGGGGTTAGCACTCATTTCTCCCGAGTGCTAATGTATCATACCACAAATTCAGAAAAAAGCAAGCATTAAAATGTTGATTTTTTGTGAACGATACAGTTATAATCTCCGGGGTGATGAAAATGAGAAATACAACACTTTGCTACATCGAGCATAACGGCAGTTATCTGATGCTGCACCGTGTTAAAAAAGAAGTGGATGAAAACAAAGATAAATGGATCGGTATCGGTGGCAAATTTGAAGAAGGTGAGAGCCCGGAGGATTGCGCCGTGCGGGAAATCCGTGAAGAGACCGGAATGGTCTTTTCTCCGGATGCCCTGCGTTTTCGGTCTATTGTCACCTTTGTTTCCGATGAATGGGGCACGGAGTATATGCATCTTTTCACAGTGCATGCGGAAGAGAAGCATCTCCTGCAGATCTATGGACGCGAAAATGAAGAAGGCACCCTGGAATGGGTGCCTGTAAGCGAGGTTGAGTCCCTCCCCATCTGGGAGGGTGACAGGATTTTTCTGCGTCTGCTTGCAAAGGGTGCACCCTTCTTTTCTCTCAAGCTGGAGTATCGAGGTGACAGCCTCATAAATCACACTTTATACTTCGGTGCACCGTGATAATTCTCCCGACTGCAGCGTACATCGTTTCTACGCTAAGGGCCAGACGTTATAATCTCTGCCGATATCTTTCTGAATCGACTGAATATAGAGAGCAGTCGATTTATTCCTGTCCATCCACAGTTCCGCAAGTCTGCCGTCAGGATCCATCTCCGCAATTTCTGTCAGATCACCGGAAAAATACGCCAGATTCAACTTCTGAAAATACGCAGACATTTCATTCCAGATCTCGGCTTCGGCATCGTCAGACGAAGCGTTTGAGCTGATATGCGCCGTCATATATGCTGCAGCAGCATCCTGAAAGTTTCGGAAGACGGGATCGGTTCTACCCTCTTTCTCCGCCCAGGCAGACATATCCAGACGCTTTGAAGTGTAAGCAAACTGATTCTCCCGAACCGATACCACCCCATACTGGCAGGGATAGGAACACAGTGCCGACGTGGCAATTTCTGTCAATCCCTCCTGTTCAGAAATGTGCTGAATATGCATATGTCCGCTGAGGTACAGCGGAACACTGTATTTTCGAAAAAGAGAAATGAGCTGGTCTGCATGGGAGATGACATATCCTTTTTTGAAAATGGAATGCTGGAAGATGTTCTGATGCCCTGCAGCCAGGACAGACATATGGGCTTCCTGTGCGCTTTTCAACTGTTCCTCCACCCAGGAAAGGGTTCTCCAGGAAATGCCGCAGAAATCGTGCACCGTGTTTAAGTCAAGCATCAGGACACGGGTATTTTCTTTGAGCTGAACCACATAACTTAGGGAATCGGAGTCGCGGGCAATTGCTTCGTTCCAACCGAAATCGGCGTATACTTCCCGAAACGACGCTGTCGAAGCTGAGGGAACCCGTGTAAAAGAGTCTCCCTCGAATTTTGCTGCCTTGGTGTTGTACACGTCGTGGCTTCCGGTTAGGACAAAAACCGGTATTCCGGCGTCCTCTACCGCATAAAGTTTCCCTGCCAGATCCTCGTGGCTGACCAAAGCACCATTGAAGGTTAAATCCCCTGTCAGGAGAAGCACATCCGGTTTTTCTGTCACCACTTCATCAAAGAATGCATCTGTAATCTCTTCGATATAGGGCATAAATTTACTGTCTCCGGCAGCAAGGATTCTCTGATAATACTCTCCATTGTCTGTCAGGGAGGATGAAATATAATGCAGATCGGTTGCAACAATTACTTGCAGTTCCTCATCGGCATAGGCATTACTGTTGAATAGTGCGGTGCACAGGAGTAACGACGCCAGAGCTGTCAGGTATTTTCCCATTCTTATTTTTCTCCTTATTCTCCTTTTCGCATTTCTGTCCTCCGGGCTACTGCAATCACTCATATTTCATCCGGGTCCCCGGTTTTTTTATCTCCTTCTCTCAGCCCGTGGTTATATATCTTCTTATCCAGGGAGAATACTCTGTCGCTGAATTTGCCCGGTTCCAGTGTTTCAAAGGTTTCCGCGTAGATTTCCATTCTGCTGTCCAGCAGGTCAATGTAGGAGAGCAGTTCTGCTTCGGCTGTGCTTGGGATCACAGCGGCACCGAATTCCGGTGTACCGTGATGAGACAGAAGCATATGACGCAGCAGAAGAAGCTTTTCCTCCGGGATTTCCAGCTTTCGGCCTACCTCTCCTACCTCTTCCGCGCCCAGCACCAGGTGCCCTACCAGCATCCCTTCCACAGATTTATCCGTCACAAGTCCAAGCTCGGAGAAATCGTATTCCTTTTCTTTTCCAAAATCATGCAGGAGGGTACCGGCAAGAAGCAGGCTTCGGTTCACTACCGTGGGATAAATCTCCGTGGCGAGAAAATCTGCAATGCGCAGCATAGATGAGGTATGCATCAGCAGCCCGGACAGAAAGCTGTGGTGCACATTTTTTGCTGCGGGGATTTTGCCGAAGGACGCCATATGTCTGTCCAGCATTTCCGCACACAGCAGTCGATAATCCTCGTCTTCCATGGAGGCAATCAGGTCCTGCACATATTCCATCTCTTTAACGGAATCTATCGGGGCAGTGGGGACAAGATCTTCCAGGGCATAGTTGTCCGTGCTCTCAGCAAGTCGTATTCTCCGAATGTTCATCTGAAGGCTGCCTTTAAATTCCGTTACTTCTCCCCGGATTTTAACCACCTTGCCTTCTTCCGCAGGGCCGAGCTTCCCGTTGAAATCCCACATTTTAGCCTCCATTTTCCCGGACGCATCGGCAATGGACGCATTGAGATAGGGTTTTCCGTTGGAGGCGGTGCGAATCGAAGCGGTTTTCAGGATATAGAATCCTTCGATAACCTCTCCCGCAGCCATGTAGGCAAGCTGTTTGTTATATTCCATGCTGTTCTCCTGTTCTTTCATTTTCGGTAAGACTGTGTTTTCCGGTCTTTCTGTTCTTTTTATTGCCAAGGACCGGAAGAAGACCTGCAAGTGCACAACCTGATGTCAGAAAAGAACCCATTGCCGGAAGAAGTGAATGATCACCGGTTTTGGGTACATCCCGACGAGATTGAATGTAAATCGGTTCGCTTTTCGGAACATATGAGATAGAAAGCGTATGTTTTCCGCGATAGAGAGACGCCATAAAGGCCTTGGTGAAGTGAATGGCGGTGCCGCCTTCAGCGGAGGACATGGTCCAGTTATACCCTCCTCCGTTATACTGCGGGATGGCAGTTCCGTCAATCTTTATTTCGGGAACGATGTTTGCCGGAGCTGTTGTCCGGATCAGGAATCCGTCTGAATAGTCATAATACCAGACGCCGTCATTTTCTTTATAACTGATGGAATAATATGTATCCGGCCGCATCCCGGTCACCGTCACTTTGCAGTACGCCTTGGCACCTCCTGCAGCTTCGAGAGTTATCATAGCCTCACCGTCGCCCAGAGGGGTAATGTAAAACTCCCCTTCTGTCGTGCCGTAATCAACACGGATGATATTGCGCATGGTATCTGAACTTGTAATGGTCACAGTTCGCTCCGTTGTGCTGCTGGGTGTAAACCAGTATCTCACAGTGCGAAATCCCGGTGGTTCCAGATGCACATACTCCTGGTCAATGTGAAGAACTGAAGCAACAATCTTCTCATTCTCCTTCACAAGTACCCTGCATGTGGTCTCAGATGTTTGGGTTGTTGCCGGATTATAGGCTTTCAGTGTTAAGACTGCCATTCCCGGTGATCTGCCGGTTACAATGCCCAGCAACTCATCCACAAAAGCCACATAGCTGTTGCTGCTGTACCAGCGAAGAGTGTATCCTTCCGGAACGGAGGCCGTCAGTGTGCGTGTCTCCCCAACGGTTATTACCAGATCCTCAGACGATGCAGCCACTACCCTCGGCGTAATAAACACATAGCGCTTCATATAATTGGCAGCAATGGAGCTGTCAGCTTCAACAGCGTCTGCGCTAAGGTCTGATACACGAATCAGCGGCGTATAGCCGGAAAAGTTCGGCATAGCAGAGAATGCGCCGCCCGATCCTTCCGCAAGAACAGTACCTCCCGAAACTGTAACTTCACCGGAAATGCCGGTTGAACCGCTTCCACCGGAAGCTGCCCGTGCAGTTACTTCTCCGCCGGTCAGAAACAGGGCAGATGACACGATGCCGTGGCTTGTTTCGGATGCAACACCGCCGCTCGCTGTGAGCATCCCTGCATTGGTTAAAGTGCCTTCCGCGTAAAGGCCTGTGCTGTCACCGCCGCTGTTGCCGGCTGTGCAGTCAGCCGTGCCATTGTTTGTAAAATTGCCGCCTGCATAAACACCACGGCTGCTTCCTGCCGCCCCTCTCCCGGATACAGTGAGAGTTGTGAGATATTCGACGCCGACATCTCCCGATACCCAGACACCCGTACTGTCTCCTCCGGAATAGCAGTCTCCCCCGGAAGCGGTGACCGTTCCTCCGGTGAGCGAATTGATCGTCTTAACCGTGAGTGAATTGCATCGGATCCCGCAGGAGGAGGCTGCGCTGCCCGCAGATGCTGAAAGCATCCCGCCGACTTCAACAGAACCGGAGCAATACACACCGGTACTGTATGTGGTTCCGCCCTGGGAAAGTGCCGTCACATTGGCATCGCTGCCAATGCGCAGAGAGGCATTCTTTACGGCAATTGCACAGGAGTCGTCAGCCCAGGGAGCTGTGACTGTCAGCGTGTCGGTAGCAGCGTAGGAAGACAGAGTCAGGTCTGCTTCACTGTAGATGCCGAAGTTTGTGCCGGGAACGCCGGAGACAATATTATCACCGGAGAATACAACCGTGAGAGGAATTTTTGCAGTAATCCCTCCGTTGATCACCGCATTGTTCAGGAACAGCATATTCCTCTCCGGATTAAAGGATACGGCATACCCCTGCTCCTCCAGAACATTATCCCGATTCACATCGGTTACCTGTGTTCCGGCTATCCACACAGGATATTGGTTGGTTGCCGTAATAATCAGTTCGATATCGGAAAAAATCTGCTTATCCGGAACAACAAATCTGTATGCGGTTTCCGATACCTGTGTCAGGTTTTCCTCATAGGAAATAATGCTGTCATAAGGCCGATAGTCATATTCTGTCGCACATTTGCTCAATGCCAGACCGTTCAGTTTCAGAGAAACAAGGATCTCCTGTCCCGGGACAACGGTGCTGCCTTTCCGCAATACCTGCCCCATGGATTGGACAGAATCAATGTAACGCTCTGTGTCAGCAGACCAGATGAGACTGATCGGCTGCGTACCGGATTGTTCCTTCGCGGTGACTGTGATTACCAGCTCAACATTGGAGAGAACCCCATCTGTCGGAACTGTTAACCGATAAAACACAGGTGAAATCTGTTGCAGGTTTTCTTCATAAGTCTCAACAGTTTCATGTGAACGCCGCTCATACCTGGCAGCGCATTTGATCGTATCATAATCCCCGGGTTTAACAGCAACAAAAATTTCCTGCCCCGGTGAAATAGAGCTGTTCTTTGCGACAGACCGCCCGTTTATCGTTACGGTGTCGAGATACTGCTCCGAAGTTTCTGACCATGTCAAGCGTATTTCAGGGGAAGAATCCGGCTGCTGCGGATCAATGATTGTCTGGGTGGCATCAATCACAAGCTCCACATCGGATACGACGCCCTCCTCCGGAATCATAAAGGAATACTGTGTTGAAGTCTCCTTCTGAAGGGGTGAAGTAATGATTCCGCCACCATACGGTTGATAGGCAAATCTTATGCTGCTGTTCTTCACAAGGATACCGTTCGGTTTCACAGAAACAAAATACTTCTGCCCCGGCAGAATCGTATCCCCGATCAGAACCGGAGTATTATTGGATTCCACATTATCAATAAACCGCGCGGTCTCCTCTGTCCATGTGATGTGTATTTCCGAGGGAGCGTCCTGCTGAGCAGAGAGATCAGGTGCGCCGAACACTGTCTGCATTCTATTTTGCGAGTAACCGGTATCTGCAGAGTACCCCGTTCCACCCATCTGATTCATTCCTCCGGAATCTCTCATCAGATCTCCGGGACCAAAACCGTTCAGGTCAATCGCCTCTGCGCGCAGACATACAGGACCCGTCATACTGACGGACAGTGAAATGATCAGCAGACATATTACAATTCTGATTTTCACAGACACTGAGATCGCCTCCGGTTTCATGTAGATATAATAATACGAGATTATTATATCACAGACTTAAAATTATGTAAACATTTTTATATATTTGATTTTTCTTTATCTACGGTATATACTTTATTAAATTATGCTCTGTTGAAAGGTGGAATGCATGTGTTTCTCATCTGCCTGTTGCTTTGGTTATTGTTTAATGGAAGGGTCACGGTTGAGATTCTGGCCTTCGGTATTGTAATCTCCGCTGTCATTTATGCTGTCAGCTGCCGGTTTCTCGGTTTCAGCTTTCGGAAGGACCTTTTTTATATCAAAAAACTGCCAGCTGCCTGCATGCTGCTGGGTGTACTTCTCAGTGAGATTGTCAAATCCAATCTGGCAGTCATCAGGGCTGTATACAGCAATACGCCGCAGGATTCCCGCTACGAAGAATTTGATACCTCCCTTGAAAAAACAATTACCCGCGTAGCTCTGGCAGACTGCATCACACTCACCCCCGGCACAATAACTGGAAGGCTTGACGGAAACCATTATATCGTTCACTGTCTCAATCAGGAGATGGCTGAGGGGCTGGGACTGGAGCAGCGCAGATTTACCCGTCAGCTTCAGAAGCTTGAGGAAAGGGAGGAAACGCCATGACCTTTACCGCGCTTTCCCATGGCCTACTGACTGCTGTTACAGCAGTTCTGGCACTCTGTGCACTGGCCTGTCTCCTGCGTGCCATTATCGGGCCTTCCGTTGCCGACAGGCTTGTCGCTGTTAATATGACCGGCACACAGGTGATCTGTCTCATCTGCCTCGTTGCTGCCCGTTCCGGGGAACACGGATTTGCCGATGTTGCCGTGATTTATGCCATGCTCAGTTTTCTCGCCGTTGTCGTTCTGACCCGTATTTTAACCGGAAAGGGGAAGAAAAAATGACAGCTTTAGAATGGATCCGTTTTCTTCTCGGCGCTTTGCTGCTTCTGTCAGGCACATTTTTCATTGTTTCATCAGTTGTCGGGAACTTCCGCTTTCGCTATGTGCTTGCCCGGATGCATGCTGCCGGTCTGGGAGACACGCTTGGAACTCTGCTTCTGTTCGCAGGTATTTTGATTCTGTGCGGGTTTTCCGTCTTTACACTAAAGCTTCTGCTTATCATTCTGCTGATGTGGACAACCGGCGCGGTTTCTTCCCACCTGATCATGCAGATGGAAATCAATAGCGGCAGCAGTGCCGATGGCAGAAAGGAGAAATAAACATGAATATTTCAGCGTTCTTTCTCCTCACTTTTCTGATTGTCTGCGCAATAGCCGTAGCCCTGACCAGAGATCCTTTCAAGGCCGTTCTCATACAGATGGGCTTCAGCACTGTTATGTCTGTTATCTGGCTGCTGCTGGAATCACCTGACCTGGCAGTTACCGAGGCTGCTGTCGGCGCAGGCGTGACCGGCATTCTTTTCTTCATCACACTGTGGAGAATCGGGCTGATCGGTGGAAAGGAAGGGAAGAAAAAATGAGAATTCCCCGTATGATCGCCCTCTTCATCAATTGGGTAGAAGGCGAAGACACGGTTCCAGTCCCGGAGAAGGATTCACCTTCCCGCAATCCGGGCAGGGAAAAAAGACATAGCACAAAAGTGAGCAACAGAGTGGGAAGCTCTTCCAGCCATACAAAGGAACTGACCCTTCTCTATGATGTGCTGTCCGTAGTGGTATGCCTGACGGTTATCTGCGCACTTCTTGTAACGGTCTCCTGGCTGCCAAAATTCGGCAGCAGTGATAACCCGGCAGAAAACGAGGTCTACACCCGCTATGTGGAAAGTGAGCTCAGAGAAGCCGGAGCGGTCAACACGGTGGCAGGGATGATTCTGGATTACCGCGCTTTTGACACGCTGGGAGAATCCAATGTGCTGTTTGTTGCCGTTGTGAGCGTGATTATTCTCCTGCGTGCTGACCGAAAAGGAAAGAACCACACACTGAATCTTCCGGAACTGGCAACCACCCCTGAGGAGAAGCCGGACGACGAGATTCTTCGCTTCTCTGCAAGGATTCTGATTCCGGCGGTGCTTCTGTTCGGCATCTACGTTGTGCTGAACGGCCATCTCTCGGCAGGCGGCGGCTTTTCCGGCGGAGCTATCCTCGGTGGGGCAATGATTCTATATGTGCGTGCTTTCGGAGTGGAAAAAATGGAAAAGATTTTTACCTTCAGCACCTATAAATGGATTACCTTCGGAGCACTTATGACCTATACACTGCTGAAAACCTGGTCTTTTTATACCGGCGCAAACGGTCTGGAGAGCGGAATCCCTCTCGGGAAGCCCGGCGCCATTCTCTCCGGTGGACTGATTCTGCCCCTAAATATCTGCGTCGGCCTTGTGGTAGCTTGCACCATGTATGCCTTCTATTCTCTTTTCAGCAAAGGAGGCTTCGGCAATGGGCAGTAATCTCACCTCCAATTATTTTGAAGTCACAGCAGTAATCTGCTTCAGCATCGGGTTCACCATGCTCTTTCTGAACAAAAACCTGATCAAAAAAGTCATCGGTTTCAACTTTATGGACAGTTCCATTTTTCTTTTTCTGGCCTCTAACGGATATATCACCGGGAGGATCAGCCCGATCATCACCAACGGATCTGTCGCTTCGGAAAACTATATCAACCCGATTCCCGCGGGGCTGGTGCTGACGGGCATTGTGGTCTCCGTCAGTGTGTCGGCTTTTCTCCTGGCTCTGACCACACGCCTTTACCTTCGATATCACACACTGGATCTGGATGAGATGATCCGGTTGTCAAGGGCGGAGGACGACTGATGGCAACAGTACAGAACTTTCCTTTTGCAGCAATCATGCTGTATCTTGCGGGCGGCGTCACCTGCTGCGTGCTCAAGCCCAAAGCTTCCAAAGTGGTGTGCCTGCTGCTCAACAGCCTTGTCACGGTGCTGATGTTTGCGGTGCTTCTTTACACCGTGCGCACTGGTGAAAGCTATGTTTATTGGATGGGGCACTTTCCCGCTCCTTGGGGCAATGAAATCCGCATCGGTCCTCTGGAAGCACTGATGGGCACTGCTTTCCCGCTCATCATGACGCTGACGCTTCTCGGCGGCATGGAACATATTTTTGAAGATGTTGAGCCGGAGAAAACAAATCTGTATTTTACTGTTGTCAGCCTGTTGATGGTTGCCATGCTTGCTCTTATCTTCACCAACGATTTATTCACTGCCTACGTTTTTGTGGAGATCAACACCATTGCCTCCTGCGCACTGGTTATGCTGAAATATCGAAGCGGCAGAGCACTTGTCGCCACCACACGCTATATGATGATGAGCCTGCTGGGTTCCGGGCTCTTTCTTCTGGGCATCGTCATTCTCTACAGCATCACAGGGCATCTGTTGATGGAACCGATGGCACGAAAAATCCGGGAACTGTTTTCAACCGGTAATTATGCTTTTCCCCTCACCGTAACCGTCGGCCTTTTTGCTGTCGGCATGGCATTAAAAAGTGCATTATGGCCCTTCAGTGCCTGGTTGCCGGATGCCCATTCCAGTGCGACCGTCTCTTCCAGCGGCATTCTCTCCGGCCTGGTGGTGAAAAGTTATATTATCCTGCTGCTTAAGATTTTCTATCGGGTCATCGGGATAGACCTGGTTTACTCTTCCGGCATAACCAATATTCTCTTTTTGTTCGGATTTGGAGCAATTGTATTTGGGTCCTTCTACGCCCTTCGCGAAAAGGATATTAAACGTATGCTTGCTTACTCCTCTGTTGCCCAGATAGGCTATATCTACCTCGGCATCGGGATCGGCACTTCCCTCGGTGCGAAGGCCGCCTGCATCCAGATACTGGTGCATGCCATAACAAAGCCGCTGCTTTTCTGCACTGCAGGAGCTTTTATGTCCGCATCCGGAGGCAGCCGCAGATTTGAAAATCTGCGCGGAGCAGGCAGACGGGATCTTCTCTCCGGCATTGCTTTCACCATCGGCGCTCTCTCCATGATCGGCATTCCTCTGTTCGCAGGGTTCATCACCAAACTGCACCTCACGAGGTCACTGTTTCTTTTCGGGACGTGGAAGTTCTGGTTCGGCATTGCAGCGCTGGTCATCAGCACCGTTCTCAACACGCTTTATTATCTTGCGGCTGTTTCTGTTCTGTTCCAGAAGGTGCCGGGCGATTCTCCCCCTGTTGAAAGGCCGTCGGCTTCTCTTTTCTATCGCTGTTCTGTCATTATTTTTTCCGTGCTCAATCTGCTGTACGGGATTTTTTCCGAGCCGGTTACACAGATCATACAATCCGGTTTATCCCTTTTTTCTTGAGGTAGCTCCATGAACAGTAACATTTCTCTTCTGTTTCCGATTCTCTTCCCGATGCTGTGCGGCATAGCAGTCGGGCTGATTCCCGCGCTGAAAGATGAAAAACGTAGGCGGGTTTTTGTGCTCACCGCACTGAGTATATCATTTCTGCTTACAATCTCACAGATCCTGTTGCCGGAGGCTTCCCTGTATGTCTGTACACTGGCACCAAAAGCTGAGATTTCTTTTGCCGTGGATGCCGTTACCCGGTTCTTCGCTGGGCTGATCGCATTCATGTGGCTTATGAGCGGTATTTTTTCTTTCGAATATATGAAGCACGAGAAGAACCACAACCGGTACTACTGCTTCTATCTTCTGGGGGAAGGCGCCATGCTCGGGGTGGCATTCGCTGCCAACTACGTGACGATGTATCTCTGTTTTGAATGGATGACACTGATGACCCTGCCTATGGTGCTGCACAGCCAGACCGAGGATGCACTGAAGGCCGGCATGAAATACCTGCTCTACTCCTTTGCGGGGGCTTTTGCAGGGCTTCTCGGTATTCCTTTTCTGGTCCGGTTCGGCACAACGCTTGACTTTATCCCGGGCGGTGTATTGGATATGACCCTTGTACAGGGTCACGAGACGCTTCTGCTGGGCGTTGCCTTCGCCGTGATTCTCGGTTTCGGTGCAAAAGCAGGCCTCTTTCCATTGCATGCATGGCTTCCGACAGCGCATCCGGTTGCTCCGGCTCCCGCCTCCGCCGTGCTTTCCGGCGTGATCACGAAAGCGGGTGTCATCGCCATTATCCGGGTGATCTATTATCAGTTCGGTGCAGCGTTCCTCCGGGGCACGTGGATGCAGACTGCACTTTTGTGCACCGCTCTCGTCACGATTTTCATGGGTTCATCGATGGCTTATCGGGAAAAAATTTTAAAAAAGAGACTGGCCTATTCTACGGTAAGCCAGGTAAGCTATATTCTTTTCGGTCTATTTCTGATGAACACCACCGCAATGACAGGTTCTCTTTTGCATGTGCTCTGCCACTCTGTTGTAAAGGACGGGCTGTTTCTCTGTGCCGGTGCCATCATATACAAGACCGGCAAAACCGACGTGGAAGAGCTCACCGGCATTGGAAAGGAGATGCCCGTTGTGCTCTGGTGCTTCACACTCTGTGCCCTGGCCCTGATCGGCATTCCGCCCATGTGCGGTTTTATGAGCAAGTGGTATCTCGCACTGGGTTCACTTTCAAGCAGCATCCCCGTCATCAGCTGGCTGGGGCCGGTCATTCTGCTGATCTCCGCTCTGCTGACGGCCGCCTATCTGCTCCCGATCACAATCAGAGGGTTTTTCCCGGGTGAGGGCTATAACTACTCCGCCCTCGTGAAAAAGGAACCCAATGCCTGGATGCTCCTGCCCCTGATTCTTCTGGCTGCACTGGCAGCATTCACCATCTTCCCTCAGCCTTTTCTCGCCATGGTGGAAAATGTGACCGCCTCTCTGATGTAAAGGGAGCACAGCATGAGTAATCAATTTCTGATTCTGCCGATTCTGATTCCTCTCATTTCAGGAATCAGCATTGCGCTCTTACCGTTTCGCTCCGAAAAAAGCAGAAATCTTTTTAATCTGACTGCTGTCCTGCTGAATTCTTTCGTGATTCTCTGGCTGATTCTCTCCCGTCCTGCCGGCTCTTTAACGCTCCTTTATCTCACAAAAACGCTCCCCTTTGCGCTGAAGCTGGATGGGCTCGGCATCATCTTTCTCGGGTTAATCGGTTTTCTGTGGCCTGTCTCCACGCTCTATTCTTTTGAGTATATGGAGCATGACAAAAACCAGCCGCGATTTTTCAGCTTTTACACCATCTGCTACGGTGTAACGGCAGGTGTTGCCCTCAGTGCCAACCCCATCACCATGTACTTCTTCTATGAGCTTCTCACCCTCGTCACGGTTCCGCTTGTCGCCCATGAGGGAGACAGACAGTCTATGGCCGCTGTGAGAAAATATATCATCTATTCCATGGGTGGCGCCGCCCTCTCCCTTACCGGCATCCTCATGCTGCTGAGCCATGCCGGCAGCGTGGAATTTGTTTACGGCGGGATCGGCCAGCTTTTTCAGGGAGATTCCTTCCTGCTGCTGGCGTATCTGCTCACCTTTATCGGGTTCGGTGTAAAGTCCGCCGTTTTTCCCCTTCATGCATGGCTGCCTGCCGCCGGTGTTGCCCCGACCCCCGTCACAGCACTTCTGCACGCGGTTGCCGTTGTGAAAAGCGGTGTATTTGCTGCGATTCGCAGCACATATTACACCTTTGGCCCTGACCTTCTGGCTGGTACCTGGGCACAGCAATCAACTGCTGTCGCTGCCGCCTTCACAATAGTTTTCGGCTCGGTCATGGCCCTTCGTGAGCAGCATCTGAAACGCCGCCTTGCCTATTCCACCGTCAGCAACCTGAGCTATATTCTCTTTGGCATGAGCCTCATGACTGCAGAAGGACTTGTGGCCGGACTTAGCCATATGCTCTTTCACGGGGTCATCAAAATTACGCTGTTCTTCTGCGCAGGAACCGTCCTGTGCAAAACCGGGCGGGCTTATGTTCCCCAGACGACGGGGCTCGGCAGGAAGATGCCCGTAACCTTCATCACATTTCTGATCTCCGGACTTGCTCTCACCGGGACGCCGCTTCTCCCCGGTTATATCAGCAAAATGAACCTTTTGATGTCCGCTGCCCTTGCAGGCGGACCGTTTGCCATGGCAGGTATCATTGCCCTGCTTCTCTCCGCCATCCTCACAGCTGCTTACCTGCTGCCGATGGGGATCCGAGCTTTCCTCGTCACCCCTGAAGATTCTCTGTCCTTCACAGAGCATGACAGAGATCCGGGATGGCAGATGCTGGTTCCCTTTACCGTGCTGGTGCTCACCATGCTGGTGCTTGGCATTCATGCCGAACCTCTGATGAATGCTTTGGAAAGCCTGATTATGGGCAGTGTCTGAAAGGGGGCAGAACATGATCCTTCAATCAACCGTGCTTCTTCCCATCCTTGCCTTTTGGCCTATGCTCGGTGCGCTGATCGGTTACTGCATCGGGCGAAGAAGCAAGATCGCTCGCGACCGCTTTGCCCAGTCTGTCATGGCGCTGGAACTTGTTATTCTGCTGAACTGTGCATTCTTTCTTGTGGGGCGCGGATTCAAGCTTGTATATTCCATGCCCAGCCTGCTCGGCGGACTGTCCTTTGAGGCAGACGGCTTTCGGATTCTCTACTCCTGTATAGCCGGTTTTATGTGGTTGATGACCACATTATTCTCAGAAGAGTACCTCGGCCATTACAGAAATCGAAATCGCTATTATCTCTTCACTCTGCTGACCTGCGGAGCTACCGTCGGTGTGTTTCTCTCCGCCGATCTCATCACCACTTTTATTTTCTTTGAAATCATGTCCTTCACCTCTTATGTGATGGTCATCCATGATGAAAACCCATTTGCCATGCGCGCCGGGCAGACTTATCTGGCAGTTGCCGTGCTTGGCGGAATGGTGATGCTGATGGGGCTCTTCCTGCTTTACACGCTCACCGGCACACTGGTGATTTCCCGGCTGCCGGAAGCCTGTGCCGCCCTGTCTGCAGAAAAGAGACCCACGCTCTATCTCGCCGGGACCCTGATGCTCTTTGGCTTTGGTGCCAAGGCCGGCATGTATCCCCTGCACATCTGGCTGCCGAAGGCGCATCCTGTTGCTCCGGCGCCCGCCTCCGCCCTTCTCTCCGGCATCCTCACAAAAGCGGGTATCTTCGGCGTGCTTGTTCTCAGCTGCATCATCTTTCTGCATGACAAAAACTGGGGCATTGCCGTGCTTTCTCTCGGTGTACTCACCATGTTCACCGGTGCCGTGATAGCCCTCTTCTCCGTAAACCTCAAACGCACGCTTGCCTGCTCTTCTGTCTCCCAGATTGGTTTTATTCTGGTCGGCATCGGTATGCAGTGCCTGCTGGGAGAGGAAAATGCTCTTGCTGTATGGGGCACGGAGCTTCACATGCTCAACCACTCGCTCATCAAGCTGGTCCTCTTTATGGCGGCGGGTGCAATCTACATGAATATCCACAAGCTTGACCTGAACGATATTCGCGGCTTCGGCCGGGGAAAGCCGCTGCTCACAGCAATTTTTCTCTCCGGAACACTCACAATCACCGGCATCCCCCTCTTCAGCGGCTATATCAGCAAAACACTGCTGCACGAGAGCATCGTAGAGTATATGGAGCTTCTGGAGGAAGCCGGACGCGGCATTGCCGTAATGAAAGGCGTGGAGTGGATCTTTCTTTTCAGCGGCGGGCTGACGGTTGCCTATATGACCAAGCTGTTTGTCTGCATTTTTCTGGAAAAGAATGCCGATCCTGCCCTGCAGGCAAAATATGAAAGCCTAAACGGACATTATATGTCACTTCGCAGTGTTTTCGCCCTCGGCATTCCGGCACTGATTCTTCCGGTTATGGGCTGCTTCCCCCCTGTTTTTATGCAGCGCATCGCCGAATTCGGCCAGAGTTTTCTGCATGGTGAAGCCCCCGCTCATGCCGTCCACTGGTTCTCTCTGACCAATCTCAAAGGAGCTGCGATTTCAATTGCAATCGGCGCTGCCGTATACTTCGGTTTTATCCGAACACTTCTTCTGAAGAAAGATCATGGCGGAGTGTTGCATTATGTCAACCTTCGACCATCCAAGCTGGATATGGAAAATGCGATCTACCGTCCGCTCTGTGCCCTGCTGGCAAAAGTATCCGTTGCTTTCGGAAGAGCCTTAGATATTACGGGAGATGTGATACTGCCGAAAGCTTCCGTTTTTCTGGCACTTCTTTTCAGTCACACGGCGTCCTCCCTGCCGGACTGGATTGTAACCGGTCTCCGCAAAACCGTTCTCCGTAAGATTCCCATTCCTCCAGAGAATCCGGAGGATCATGCTCCCGCCGATCTCGCCGTCGACATTAACATTCCGAAAGAAATGGATGACGTCCTCAATGACTTCTCCTATGGGCTGATTCTCTTCGGCATCGGGCTGGTTGTCGTTATCGTCTATCTCGTCTTCCATTCCAGATGATCTGGTAATTTTAAACACCGGGGTTGGTTTTTAAACCTTCCCCGGTGCTCTCTATTTCGATCTTTTGATCCGATGAGATCAGAAAAAGCAAAGGCCGACTATTGAAAAACTCTCGACGAAGTGCGTGCTGCTGTGTTATAATGAGGTTAGATGGAGCCATATGCGGCTCAAAACCTGAAAACACCAGAAAGGACGTGTAAAAGCATGGTAATTCCGACCACCCATTTCCGCAGTGATTCCAGCAGTATCCCGCTTCGTATCGCCAAAGGCCATTTTGCGACGAACCACAGCCATCTCAATTACTATATTGACATGACGTATACCAAGCACCGTCTGGGAGAAGCGCAGCAGGCGGCGAAAGAACTGGCAGTTGAATTCAAAACCTCCACCGTAGTTGACACCGTTCTCTGTCTGGACGGTACGGAAGTCCTCGGCACGTGCATTGCAGACGAACTGACCAATGCAGGCGTAAGGAACATGAACAAACATGAGACCATCTATATCGTCACACCGGAACGCGTCGGCGGAGATCAGCATATTTTCCGTGAAAACACCGCTCATCTGATCCGCAACCGGCACGTCCTCGTACTGGCAGCCTCCGTCACTACCGGTAAAACCGTACAGGAAGCAATAGAGCTGCTGCATTATTACGGCGGCATCCCGGTAGGTATCTGCAGCATTTTTACCTGTCTGGATGAATGCGAAGGCTTCCCGATCACGGCAATCTTTCATTCCAGCGAACTGGAGGACTACCAGTGCCTGCCCATGAATCAGTGCCCGCTATGCAAAAACGGTGTCAAAATCGACGCACTGGTGAATTCCTACGGAATTTCCAGTTTCTGATTGTTTCTCGAAATGACTTCAGCCGCCCATACGGGCGGCTGATTGCTTTTCTTATGAATAGTCGTGTTATTTGACAGATGAGATCACACCCTCGGCAAGTCCTGCGATTCCCTGAATTTCGCTGGGGATGATGATCTTGTTTGCCGAACCGTTTGCTGCAGAAGCAAAGGCTTCCAGAGATTTAAGTTTCAGCACCGCATCGGAAGGCGCTGCCTCATTGATCAGCTTGATGCCTTCTGCCGTTGCACGCTGCACAGTGAGCAGAGCTTCTGCTTCGCCCTGCGCCTCCAGAATCTGCTGCTGCTTTTTCGCATCGGCACGGAGAATGGCAGCTTCCTTTTCACCTTCTGCTTCCAGAATGGCGGATTGCTTTTCGCCTTCTGCACGGAGAATCGCTTCGCGGCGTTCACGCTCAGCCTTCATCTGCTTTTCCATTGCATTGCGAATGGCTTCCGGCGGGAGAATATTCTTCAGCTCCACACGGTTGACCTTGATGCCCCAGGGATCGGTGGCTTCATCAAGAATGGAACGCATCTTGGTGTTGATCACATCACGGCTTGTCAGGCATTCATCCAGTTCCAGCTCGCCGATGATATTACGCAGCGTGGTGGCTGAAAGGTTTTCAATAGCAATCATCGGCTGCTCAATCCCGTAGGTAAAGAGCTTCGGATCCGTCACCTGGAAGTAGACCACCGTGTCGATCTGCATGGTGACATTATCTTTGGTAATGACCGGCTGCGGCGGGAAGTCTGCCACCTGTTCCTTCAGGGAGACGACCTTGGCAACACGCTCAATAAAAGGTACGAGAAAATGAATACCAACACCCCAGGTTGTTTTATAAGCTCCGAGACGCTCAATCACGTAAGCCCTTGCCTGCTGCACAATGCGGATACGCGTGACGATGATAATAGCCAGAATCAAAAGAACGATCAGAAAAATCTGCATGTTTTTACCTCCCCGATCCCTCCGGGATCTTTACAATAGCTTTTACACCTTCTATTCTTTCCACAACTACACGGGTTTCTTTCGGGATAACGGTGCTGTCAGCCGTTCTGGCCGTCCACAGCTTACCGGCAACCTTCACTGCGCCGGTTTCGGCAAGATTATCAATCTGCTCGGTTACAACACACTCCTGCCCGATGATACTGTCGGCATTGGTACGCTGCACTTTGGCATTCACATATTTTTTCACCAGAGGCCGCGTCACAATCAGCGCGAGAACCGACACAAGGATGAACAGCACAATCTGAATCGGCAGGGATGCCTTGCATACTGCTCCAATCATCGCTGCCAGTGCACCCAGCGCAAACCAGATGGACACAAGGCCAGGCACCGCCGCTTCCACCAGCAGCAGAACTGCCATCAGAATCAGCCAGAATCCCGGTGTACCCGGATAAAAACCGCCCATATCGGACTCCCTCCTTTACAACTCTTTGTGAAAAGTATAATGCAAATTGCCTGAAACTGCAAGTGTTTCCGGATGAACGATTTGTGAATTCCGAATCGGGCATTATTACGGTGCAGCCTTCTCTTATCAGAAAACGCAGCCCGGGTCGGGCTGCGTCCTGTCCGTCCAAATGCTTCTGTCTTTTTCAGAGAATCTCAGATGCATACACATCCTTGAAATAACGGTAGGTATCTACTTTCAGTTCGCCGCAGGCCGCTTCATCGCAGGCAATATAGGCGTTGTTGTGGTTCTGCAGGGCCGAGATGGTCCATTTGGAGCTGACGCCACCCTCTACGCAGTGGGCAAGGGCCCTTGCTTTGTTATGCCCGTTGACCAGCAGAAGCACTTCGCGTGAGTCACACACTGTGCCGACACCTACAGACAGTGCTTTTGCAGGGACCTTCTCCGGGTCATTGCCGAAAAATCTGGAATTGACGATACGGGTATCCTCCGTAAGGTCTCTCACGCCCGTTCTGGACGTAAGGGAAGTATACGGTTCATTGAAGGCAATGTGCCCGTCCACACCGGAGCCGCCCATGAAAAGGTCAATTCCGCCCATGGCTGCAATTTTTTGCTCGTAAGCAGCGCATTCTGCCTCCGGATCCTCGGCCATACCGTTGAGAATATTGATATTCTCGGCAGGAATGTCAATATGATCAAAGAAATTGTCATGCATAAAGTACCAGTAGCTCTGGTCATGCTCATGAGGCAGCCCGACATACTCATCCATATTAAAGGTAACAACGTTTTTGAATGTTACTCTGCCGGCCTTATTTGCCTCGATCAGCTTTTTGTAGACGCCGAGAGGGGAGGATCCTGTGGGAAGGCCCAGAACGAAAGGTCTCTCCTCCTTATGGCTGTTGATTGCCTTGATGATATGCTCTGCTGCCCAACGGCACATGCTGTCATAATCTTTCTGAATGATAACTTTCATGAATTGTTTAACTCCTTCTGTAAAAAACAGTGATTGAAGAATTCAGCTTTTTTATTGTACCGCATAAACGGAAAACTTTCAATCTTTTTCGGTATGCACTATACATCAATTTTGTTTTTCTATGCAAATACCGTTGGTTTTTTAAAGAAAACCCACTTGACACAGGAAACCATTTGGTATATCATAAATCGATTAATATGATATTCCCTTTCCGGGGAGGATTGGGATAGCTATATTATCTTTATGTTCCGGACTGATGCAATTTTTCATATGCCCCGCATGCATCAGTCTTCAGCCTATATGTGTTCGTGCGATAATTTCGCACGGCGCGCCGTTGTGCAAAATCTGTACGTAACCACCCCTGCGAAATTTTTGAAAGAAGGAGGTGTGTTTACTGACAATGTCCCCTGTTTTATGGATCTTAATAGCGCTTGCAGCCCTCGCAGGCGGATTTGCCTCCGGTTTTCTCTACCGCAAGAAGGTCGGAGAGCGTGAAATCATCAGCGCCGAGGAAGAAGCCAAGCGTATCATCAATGAATCAATAAAAAGTGCGGAGAGCAAGAAAAAGGAAGCTCTCCTGGAGGCAAAGGAAGAAATACACAAAAGCCGTTCCGAGTATGAACGGGAAGAAAAAGAACGCCGTTCCGAACTGAAGAAGCAGGAACACCGTCTGCAGCAGAAGGAAGAAGCCCTTGACCGCAAAACCGATGCGATTGAGAAAAAGACTGATTCCCTCAATTCCAGAATCGCTGCTATTGAACAGCAGCAGCAGGAAGTTGCATCCCTGAAAAAAAGCCAGCTGGAGATGCTGGAAAAAATTTCAGGTTTCTCCACCGAGGAAGCAAAAGTTTATCTCATTAATACCGTCAGAGACGACTGCACCCATGAGATGGCCGTCAAGGTGAAGGAAATCGAGCAGCAGCTGAAAGATGATGCAGATGAACTTGCAAAAGAGATCATCTCCACCGCAATTCAGCGCTGTGCGGCAGACCACTCCAGTGAGATCACAGTCTCCGTCGTCCCCCTCCCCAACGACGAGATGAAAGGCCGCATCATTGGTCGTGAAGGCCGCAATATACGCAGCATTGAAACGCTCACCGGCTGTGACCTCATTATTGACGACACGCCGGAAGCCATCACCGTGTCCGGTTTTGATCCGGTTCGCCGTGAGGTTGCCCGTCTGGCTCTTGAGAAGCTGATTCAGGACGGACGTATCCATCCTGCAAGAATCGAAGAAATGGTCGCCAAGGCGCAGCGTGAAGTGAACGCCACCATAAAAGCCGAAGGTGAACGTGCCATGCTGGAAACCGGTATCCACAGCCTGAATCCGGAAATCGTAAAGCTTCTCGGGCGTATGCGTTACCGCACCAGTTATGGCCAGAATGTGCTGAATCACTCCATCGAGGTTTCCCATATTGCTGGACTGCTGGCATCGGAACTGGGTGTTGATGTGAACACGGCTAAGCGTGCAGGTCTCCTGCATGATATCGGCAAGAGCATTGACCACGAGGTGGAAGGTTCTCACGTCACTATCGGTGTGGACATTCTCCGAAAATATAAGGAAAACGAAGATGTTATTCACGCAGTGGAAGCCCACCATAACGACGTGGAGCCGCATACGGTTGTTGCATGCCTGGTTCAGGCGGCAGACGCCATTTCCGCTTCCCGCCCCGGTGCACGGCGCGAAAACATTGAAAACTACGTAAAGCGTCTGGAAAAGCTGGAAGAGATCTCCAGGAGCTTCCCCGGAATAGCAAGTTCCTATGCAATTCAGGCAGGCCGCGAGATTCGCATTATGGTCAAGCCGGAAGAGGTTTCAGAGGATCAGATGGTGCTTCTGGCAAGAGAGATTGCCAAGAAGATCGAGTCGGAGATGACATATCCCGGCCAGATCAAAGTTCACGTCCTTCGCGAGACCAAAGCAGTGGATTACGCAAAATAAAAAGTATAGTTTTTACGGGCAGCCGTTTGGCTGCCCGCTTTTTATAAACGTATCAATTATCTAACTGCAAGGAAATAATCTACTGCTCATGATGCGGCGAGATACTCAGACACTGCCTGCTGCGCCCTTGCTGCCGCTTCTTCCAGCGATGCCTCTCCGTTATAATAGCATTTCACATTTTCTTTTACGATGCTGCAGATCTCTTCGTCCGGATCTCCTGTTTTGGAGGATTCGGTAATGAGGTCCACCAGCTTTCCGGCCTCAGGCTCTGTCAACGGATATAGCTCTACCTGGACGAAGTTGCTGAGATACATGGTCCCTACACTTCTGACCGCCGGTTCTCCGGTTTCTCTGTCATAAACAGGTTTTCCGTTTCCATCAAGAATTTCTTCCGTTTCCATTGCTTTTTCCAGCTCGCGGTTGAAAACATGGATGTTCGTGGGAAAGTACCAGTAGCTCTCCTGATATTCTTCCGTAAAGAAGGTGCGGAGAAATCGCCAGGCATCATCTTTCTTTTCCGACAATGCGCTCATCGCCAGGTTGAGCCCCGGCTCAAAGGTGGAGAGAATCATCCTGCTGCCCGCCTGCCCGAGTGTCGGGTAACCGATAAAGGTGATCTCCTCCGGGAACTCACAGCCGCAGGCAAGCACATCCCGGAAACAAGTGAGATTCTTTTCCAGCAGCATCTGCTTTTCCCGTCGGATCCGGAGATCGGAATGGTCAGCTTCCGACCATCCGTGACTGTCATAATCAAAGTCTCGCCGGAAATTTCCCGTAAAATACAGCAGTTTTCTGAAATTTTCTCCGGTGAAATCGCAGCTTGCCGTTTTCCGGTCAATGAACGTGTCAAGATCCAGTGCAAGGCAGGCATCCAGCACATCCTCGCAGGTTGTGTACACATCAAAGGCATCCGTCCCCAAGCCGAGCGCTGACCAGGCAGCGGTGAAATCATCATAGGTCCATCCCGCCTTTTCGCCCACCAGAGAGGACGCCCCTATAACCGTCTCAAAGCTCATCCCCGCTCCGGTGGAAATCAGTGCTCCGTCGAGCTCCATTCCCTGCAGTGCGCTAGCAAAGAAATCCTCTCTGTCAAGTTTGGGATCTGCATCCAGATAAGGGTACAGATCCGCGAGCTTTCCTTCCCTGCCCATTGCGCTGATCTGGGCTGACGGCAGGCAAAAAATGTCAGCATTGGCGACTCTTTCGTCATCAGGTGTAATAATGGTTACAGATACATCTTCCTGTGAAGCATTAAAATCGGAAACTGCATTTTTCAGGGGCTCACTTTCTTCCAATCCTGCAACGAGAATTTGTGTTCTCTCCTGTTTCACTTCCTCAAGCGAAACGGTGACGAGGCTTTCTGTCTTCCCTTCCCCCGTCACAAAACGGAATTTACCGTATTCATCCTTTTTGACGGGAGAAAGCACCTGGCTGCGGTCAATTCCCAGTTCCTCAAAGGAAAACGGAGTTTCCTCCGCTTTCAGCTGCTCCTGCAGATTTCCCCGTCGCGTCAGCACACGAAACCTGGATTCTGCCTTTTTGGCATTCTCTCCGATTCTCTCTGACTTCAGTTCTTTCCCCTGCGTGTCCAGTGTCCGGATATACCAGACGGTATGATACTCCAGATAATTTTTACCCGGTACAACCTCTGCCCTATTGGCCGGAACACTGTTTCCGCTGAAGGTGTTGTATTCCAGAGTAACAAGATTTCCGTCCTTATCAGGAGAAAGGGCATTAATTCCGCTGATGCAGGACCAGCTTTTCCAGCCGTCGGCGTTTTCCTCCGGGGCAAGCGGTGTAAATTCTTTCAGCAGCTCACTCGATCCGTCGTCTGACAGAAAGTACAGCCGGAAGGAACAGATATCATACCGTCCGTCATTGACCACCTCGACATTCCGCCATTTCGCTTCGCGGATCAGGGCTTCCGGAATCTCTTCTCCGGTCTTTTCGTATGAACAGCAGTAAAAACCGCCTTTCACGGCGCACAGAGGCACAAGCGAAGAAAGCCCGTTCCCTACCTCTGAAAAGTCTGCCGTGTAGGCATAGACAGGTTCCGGGGTTGGTTCGGGCTCTGCTTCGGGTTGAACTTCAGAAACAGAAGCTCCGCATCCTGTCAGCAGCATAGCTGCCGACAGGAGCAGTGCAGTAAAAATCAGTGCCAGAGGCCGCATCCGCGTTCCAGATCATCGGCAAAAGCAGCAAGCTGCTCTCCGTTGACTTCTTCTACGTTTCCGGCGTCAACAAGTGCCGAAACCGCCGGGTCAATCGGCAGGCGCGCTGTGTTATTGATGCCGAATTCTTCCGCAATCGCGACAACCTTGCTCTCACCAAAAATGGCATATTCTTTTCCGCAATCGGGGCACTTGAAGTAGGACATGTTCTCTACGATGCCCAGCACGGGGATGTTCATCATATTTGCCATGTTGACGGCTTTCTCCACGATCATCTTTACCAGATCCTGCGGGCTCGTCACAATGACAACTCCGTCAACCGGAAGAGACTGGAAGACCGTAAGCGGAACATCACCCGTTCCGGGAGGCATATCAACAAACATGAAATCCACATTATCCCAGAAAACATCCGTCCAAAACTGGGTAACAGCGCCGGCAATAACAGGCCCACGCCAGACCACAGGCTGGTTCTCATTATCCAGGATAAGGTTAATGGACATAATCTGTGTTCCGTTGCGGGTATATGCCGGGAAAAGCACCTCACCGTTTCCGGTAGCATGCTCTTTAATACCAAAGGATCTCGGCACGGAAGGCCCGGTAATGTCTGCATCCAGAACCGCAGCACGATAGCCCCGGCGCTGCATCTCCGAAGCCAGCATACAGGTGACAAGACTCTTGCCGACACCGCCTTTACCGGAGACAACAGCGATAACTTTTTTTACAGATGATCCCTCATGCAGCTGCTTACGGAAATCAGTAGCTTCCGAACACTTCTGACCGCAGCTGGAACAATCATGGTTGCAATCACTCATGGCGATTTCTTAACTCCTTGTTTATGAAAAAATTGCTTTAGTATTATACTCCAATTTCTGAAGCGTTTCAAGTCATCCCTGGCCGTAATAGGCGTTTGCACCATGCTTGCGGAGGTAATGCTTATTCAGCAGTGTGCTCTGCATGGAAGGCACGCCGGGATTGAGCGTCATTGCGTGATAATCCATAAAGGCGACCTCTTCCATCACAACTGCATTGTGCACCGCATTCATGGCATCTGTGCCCCAGGCAAAAGGCCCATGGCTGTGGACAAGAACACCCGGCACATCCTTCGCGCTCTTTTCTGCGAAGGTCTCAACAATCACTTTCCCGGTCTCTTTTTCATATTCTCCGTTAATCTCTTCATCTGTCATCATGCGTGTGCATGGAATGGCACCGTAAAAATAGTCAGCATGAGTTGTGCCGAGAGCAGGAATATCCATACCTGCCTGAGCAAAAGAAGTTGCCCAACGGGAATGGGTATGCACAATTCCCCCGATTTCCGGAAACGCTTTGTAGAGTTCAATGTGGGTCGGCGTGTCGCTGGACGGTTTATACTTCCCCTCAACCACATTTCCGTCCAGGTCACACACAACGAGATCCTCTGCCTTCATGTTATCATAGGAAACCCCCGAGGGCTTGATAACAAAAAGCCCGGACGCTCTGTCAATGCCGGAAACATTGCCCCAAGTGAACACTACCAGATCATGTTTGGGAAGAAGAAGATTTGCCTGGAGTACCTGTTCTTTCAGTTCTGTTAACATAATTTTTCTCCTTATTGTGTTATGTTTTTAGATTTATTGAAATAAAATTATCGTCTTTAATATTACGTTTATAGTATTCTGTAACTAATTATATGTATATTATATTATGTAAATTATTTTTTCCTATCAGGCGATGAATGTTTCAAACTGTTCCCAGGGGATAGCCAGTTTTGCTCCGTGGGAAATCAGATCGTCAACGTGCATCAGGAGAGGAAAATCAGCACACTTCAGTCTTCCCATTTTTTCCATCTGACGAACTGCCTCCGCAACCCTTGTAGCAATCGCCACCGACTCCAACGTGATGCCGGACAGCATTTCTTTTGCCTCTGCAAATGTTTTTCCTTCCCCCAGCAGTGTTCCGAGCAGGCGGGTTCTGCCTCCGAAGATTGTTACATACAGATCTCCGGCAAAAAACATGGCTGTTTCCTGCTTTCCACCCATATAGCTGATTATTCTGCCTGCCTCCCGTACTCCCTGTTCAAAAAGAGCCGCCTGCGGGTTATAGTGCTGCATTCCGTCTTTTCCATACTCCAGATTATTGATGCCCACTGCAAGAGATACGCCCAGTGCATAGGCATTTTTCATAGCGACGGCAGTTTCCAGCCCGGCTACATCCGTTGTCAGGCTGATGTGATAATAAGAGGTCGAAAACATGGATTTCAGCTTTTTCAGAATCTCCGCGTCTTCTCCGCAGAAGCAGATATGGGTCTGCTGCCTGTCAGCCAGCTCATAGCTCGTTACCGGCCCTCCCACTGCATTAAAGCAGATTTTCTGCCCTCTCTCCGCTGCCCGGCGCATAATTGCCTCCGGAAAAGGGGTCAGGTTGCCGGCAGCATCCTTCTCCAGCCCCTTAGTGATGGAGAGAACCGGAATTCCCTCCGGTACGATAGGAACGATATTCTCCTCAAACCATTCCATGCCAAAGCTGCTTACCCCACAGAGAATCAGGTCTGCATCCTTCATTGCCTCCTCCAGCTGATCCAGATGGTATGCCTTCACCCCCTCCGGCAGGGTGCGTTTCAGTGTCGGATGATAACCGTTTCTGCGGATGGACTCTATATTTTCCCTGTTATGGATTCCCACAAGCCGAACCTCATGCCCGTTATCTCTTGCAGGAAAGCTCATAGCCGATCCCATCATGCCGGCTCCAACAACTGTTATAATGCTCATCGTGTTTTCTCCTCCCGCTGCGCCTCTGCAGCCCGATCTGATTTTTTCTACAGCTTACCATTTTATACAAAATCCGTCAAGACAGAGCAAAACAGGAAACGCAGTCTTGCCTTTTTTCCTTTTACAGATTAAAATAGAAATAGTTTGTCTATTTCAGAAAGGCAGGCAACATTAACGAGAAAGAGGAAAATCAAAATGATTATGAACTGCGCCCAATACACGGGCAAATGTGTATGCGGCCACGAACACACACTGGAAACCAAAATGGTGGTAGTGGAGTATAATGCTCTGGCGAATTTTGAAAAGTACATGGAAGCCGTCGGCCTTGCCGACAAGCGCCGTACCGTTGTGTACGACACCAACGTCTATCGCCTCACCGAGGGAAAACACATCCCCTGCGATCAGGAAATTGTGCTGGATGCAAACGGTCTCCGTTCAGAGGACATTCTCATTGAGAAGATGATGAAGGATCTGGACAAGCCTGAAGTCATTGTTGCCTTCGGCGCCGGAACGATTATGGACTTTGGGCGCTATCCCGCCTACAAGCTGGGCATTCCCTTTGTCGCTGTCCCCACCCTCGCCAGCTCTGACGGATTCACCGCTAACATCTGCTCCGTGATTCTGGAAGGTCAGAAGAAGTCCATCCCCATGTGTGCACCGATTCTTGTTGTTGCCGATCTTGACATTATCAAGGGGGCCCCCGCGCGCCTGGTAGCCAGCGGCATCAACGATATCCTTGCGAAATACATTTCCCTCGTTGACTGGAGAATCTCCCACCTGGTAGACGGCGAGCATTACTGCCATATGGTGGCAGAGCTGGCCGACCAGGCTCTCGCCATCATGCGTAACGCAGCAGACGTCTATGCCGACACTGGTGTGGCAGACATTGAAGCCATGACCATGGCCCAGATGCTCAGCGGCCTGACCATGCAGCTGCTGGATCACTCCAGAGCAGCTTCCGGCGCAGAGCATCTTATCGCCCATCTGGTGGAAATGAAGCCCCCGCGCTTTGAAAAGGCGGAAGGAATTCACGGCGAGTGTGTAGGCGTCGGCACCTATCTGTGTGCGAAGAAATACCATGAGCTGGCAAAACTCACCCCGAAAGCAAAAGCATTCGAGCCTCTCACCATCGATTGGATCAACGAAAAATTCGGTCCCCGGCTTGCTGCCGGCATTGCCAAGGAAAATGCAAATGATATTCTCGCGACCTTTGACCCCCAGAATATCGTAGACCGCTGGGAGGATATCCGCAACCTCATCAGCACAATCCCCGCTCCCGAAACCCTTGAAAAGCTTTACAAGAGCTGCGGATGCAAATATCTGCCGGAGCATATCGGCATCGATCCTGCGCTTTCTGAAGAAATCCTACCGATTTCCGCCGCAATCCGCAACCGCCTCACGCTGGTGAGGATGCTCCGCGTGCTGGAATTCTGAATCTGACTCCATCTTAATTCTGCCAGAAAGGAGGCGGCCGGCAGTGTTCACGGATTACATTTTCAGTATTTCCAGGTATGCGATCCCGTTTCTGTCGGTCGTCATTCTTCTGCGCAATCTTCGCTCTCTGCTCCGCGGCAGAACCGAGCCCGAAATCTGGGCTTACCTGCGAGTCGGGCAGGAAAATGTTCCCGTATATCACTGGGAAAGTCTGATCGGTCGTGCCCGCTCGGCAGACATCCGTCTGTTCGGCGAAGGCATCAGCCCGATCCACGCCGTTTTGAAACGAACGGATAAAGGGCGCTGGTCCATATATGATGTATTCTCCCGGAGCGGTGTATGGGTCAACAGTGTGCCTGTTCCCGAAGCTGGAATACCTCTCCGGCACGGGGATCTGATTAATCTGGGCGGCAGCTGTGTCCGGTTTCTGAATCTCAGCACCCAGCAGCGTCAGCGCAACGAGAACAAGCGCACCGGTGCAGGCAAACTTGTAAACCCCGCTTTCACACTCGGTGAGTTGACTCTGCTGCAGCTTTTTCTTCTGCTGCAGCATGCTTACAGTGCCCGGCAGGCAGACTTCGGTACGATCGCCCTGTCTTTTGCCACGCTTATTGTGCTGGAATGGTGCGTCTATGAAGCCATGCGCCTGATGAACCGCATGGGCTTTGAGATGGAGATATTCGCTTTCTATCTGACGACAATCGGACTGACGGTTGCGGCGTCTTCCGTTCCGGAAGATATCTACAAGCAGATTCTGCTGATTGTAGCCGCAGTAGTGCTTTTTCTTTTCAGCGGATGGTGGATGAGTAATCTTCAGCGGACGGTTTCCACGCGCATTGCTGCCGGTGTGCTTGCCCTCGGATTGCTTGCCCTGAACATTCTGACCAGCGACAGTGTTAACGGTGCAAAAAGCTGGCTTGAATTCGGCGGATATTCCTTCCAGCCCTCGGAGCTGGTCAAAGCATTTTATATCTATGCTGGCGCTTCCACTCTTGACGCACTCTATATGAGGCGAAACCTCTACTCCTTTATCATTTTTTCTGCAGCGTGCGTGATTGCCCTCGCACTGATTGGTGACTTCGGTACAGCGCTGATTTTTTTCGTTACCTTTCTGGTCATCTCCTTTATGCGCTCCGGTTCTATCGCTACGGTACTGCTGGCTGTAACAGGTGCATTTCTCGCAGGCTTTCTTGCTGTAACCATCAAACCCTACATTGCACGCCGGTTCGCCGCCTGGGGACACGTATGGGACGATGTTTACGGTGCCGGATATCAGCAGACACGCTCTATTTCTGCAGCCGCGTCCGGCGGCCTTCTCGGAAAAGGCGCCGGAGCCGGCTGGCTTAAGGGGATTACAGCCAGCGACACAGACATGGTGTTCGCCTATGTCTGTGAAGAACTGGGTCTGGTGGTTGCCGTGTGTATGATTGCAGCGGTGATACTGATGGCTCTTTTCGCCATTCGCTGTGCAAGAAACGGCCGCAGTGCTTTTTACGCCATTGCAGCCTGTTCAACCTCTGCTTTGATGCTGGTTCAGCTTGCGCTGAATGTTTTCGGTACACTGGATATGCTTCCCTTCACAGGTGTCACATTTCCGTTTGTCTCCCGCGGCGGAAGTTCCCTTCTTGCCTGCTGGATGCTGATTGCTTTTCTGAAGGCAGCCGACAACCGGCGCGGCGCCAGCTTTGCTGTTAATCCGGTCAATCGTATTATGACATGGGAAGAAGAGCAGGGCATTGAGGTTGTCTCCTGGGGAAAGCTTCCGCGCAGGGGCGGAAAAGGAGGGCGGAAATGAAAAAAATCAGCACTCGTGCTCTTTCCGTTTTTCTTATCGCAGCTCTTGTTTTTACCGGAATGTGCGTTTTTATCCGGGAGGAATACCTGCACGGCAGGAAATGGGCGATGTACTTTTCCATGTTCAACCCGGAAGCCGACGGCCAGCTCTTAGACCGCAACGGTATCATGCTGGCGGCATTCAACAAGGATGCCCGCGTCTATGCAAAAGATTGGCCTACCCGCGTCTCCAATTACCATGTCACCGGCGATTACGCCGGAATGACCGGGACGGGCGTACTGAACCGTTTCTGGGGCAGTGCATCTGACTATGATTTTATCTACGGCATTCACAATGAGCGGAGCGGTTCACTCTCGCTTGGCATTGATGCAGAGCTCAACAACTATGCCTACAGTCTTCTCAGCCAGTACGGAAAAGGCACCGTCATGATCATGAATTATAAGACAGGAGAGGTGATCTGTCTCGTATCCTCCCCTTCTGTCGACCCTGCCTACCCGGACGAGGAGCCGGAGGATGGGGCTTATGTAAACCGGGCTCTCACTGCGACCTATACACCCGGTTCAACCTTCAAACTGATCACTTCAGCCGCTGCCATTGAAAATGTGCCGGATCTGGAAAATATGACATTTCGTTGTACCGGTGAACTGGACATAGCCGGCATCAGCATCACCTGCATGGAAGCACACGGAACACAGACTTTCGAGCAGGCTCTTGCCAACTCCTGCAACTGCGCTTTCGCCTACCTTACTTATATGGAAGTTGGGCAAAGATTGATGGTAAAATATGTTACCGATTACGGTTTTCTGTCTCCTCATTCCATCGACGGGATTTTCACCTCAGCCGGCAACTATCCCACAGAATTTGTCGGAGACCCGGAACTGGCCTGGTCCGGTATCGGACAGTCAACCGACCAGGTTTGCCCGTTTTCCATGCTGCGCTATGTCGCCGCAATTGCCAACGGCGGAACCCTTGCTGAGCCGACCTTCGTAAAGGGTGGTTCGAACGGGAAAAGCACACTTCTGGTTAATCCGGCCACAGCAAGTCGACTGCAGGAACTGATGCGAAACAATGTTGTCTCCCATTATGCGCAGGAAATTCCTTCTTTTCAGGATCTTCCCTTCTGTGCAAAAACCGGAACTGCCGAGACCGGCGCCGGGACATCCCACTCCTGGTTCACCGGCTTTCTTCAGGATGATGCCCACCCCTACGCCTTCGTGGCTGTGATAGAGGAGGGCGGTTTCGGGCTCTGGGCTGCAGGCATCATGGTCAACGATATATTTCAACATATGCTGCAAAAGGCAGGAACTACTTGAATGACAGATATCAGCGTAAAAGATCTCGTAAAGGGCTTTGAAATCGGATCCAATGTGCTCGACGGACTCAGTTTCAGTATTACCTCCGGCGAACACGTCGGTATTCTTGGGATCAACGGCTCGGGAAAAACGACCCTCTTCCGTATTCTCACCGGTGAACAGGACTATGACGAAGGAAGTGTCATGATAGCCCCCGGAAAACGCATTGGGCTGATTTCACAAATTCCCGTTTACCCGGATGGATGGACCACTGAGGATGTATTAAAAACAGCGCAGCATCAGCTCTTTCACGCCCAGGAAAGGATGGAAGAAATCGAACAGCTTCTCTCGGAGGGGAAGGCGGATGATGCCCTTCTCAGTGAATATGACCGCCTCCAGAGTGATTTTCTTCGCCTCGGCGGCTATGAAGCAGATGCAGAGCGCAGCCGCGTAGCCAGCGGGCTTGACATTACACCGGACATGCGTGAAAGGCTTTTTGATAATCTTTCCGGTGGCGAAAAAACGCGGGTGAATCTCGCTCGCCTGATTCTCGAAGATACGGATATTCTGCTTCTGGATGAACCGACCAACCATCTGGATCTCCACGCCACGGAATGGCTGGAAGAGTATATTACGCGCTTTCGCGGTACGGTACTTGCGATCTCCCATGACAGGTACTTTCTGGATAAAGTAGCGCAGCGCTGCATAGAAATTATCGACGGAAAAGCAGAGTTCTATTCCGGGAATTACAGCTTTTTTGTGGAAGAGCGTCAGCGCCGCTTTGAAGAAAAGCAGAAGCAGTATGAGAAGGATGCCGCAAAAATCGCACAGCTTCAAAAAGCAGCCGATCAGATGCATCTCTGGGCATTTATGGGGAATGACAAGCTTCACAAGCGGGCTTTCTCCATGGAAAAGAGGATTGAGAAGCTGAAGAAGACGGAGCGTCCCGTCTCCCGTAAAAAGCTGGGAATCCGGTTTCGGGAAACAGGTTTTACCGGAGATGAAGCTCTGGTAATGGCGGATGTTTCAAAAAGCTACGGTGAAAAGGAACTGTTTTCCGGGTTGGACCTTGAGATCGTCGGTGGTGAGTCAGTGGCGATTACAGGAAATAACGGGACAGGGAAATCCTCTTTAATTAAGATTATTGTGGGGGAAGAAGCTGCAGACAGCGGTTTTTCCGCCCTCGGACCGCAGATTCGCGCAGCCTATCTCCCTCAGATTGTGCGCTTTTCCGATGATTCCCGTTCCATGCTGGACAGCATGATCTATGACTGCAAGTGTACCCCCCAGGAGGCGCGAGATCGCCTTGCCGCATTTGGGTTTCGCGGTGAGAATGTGCTGAGAAGCGTCGGTGTGCTTTCCGGCGGTGAGCGCAGCCGCCTGAAGCTGTGCATGCTGATGGGATCTGACATCAATCTGCTCATCCTCGACGAGCCGACCAACCATCTTGATATCGCCAGCCGGGAATGGATTGAAGATGCCCTCTCCGATTACGAACAGACGCTTATTTTCGTCTCACACGACAGGTATTTTATCAACCGTTTTGCAACCCGGGTTCTTTCCTTTGAAGGCAACGGTGTTGTAACCGACTACAAAGGAACATATCAGGAATTTCTCGACTGGAGGGAAAGACAGCAGGTGTTTGCCGAGGCAGACCGGGCCAGGAAAACCAGAGACAAGAAGACTGACAGCCGGCCGGAACGAGCGCCGGATCTCTCCAGAAGTTCTGCAAAAATCGAGCGGGAGATCGAGAAATTGGAGGCTCAGGTGGCAAAGCTGGATGCCGAAGCGGAAGCTGCATCAAGCGATTATATCCGTCTGATGGAATTGGACACGGCCAGAAAAGATCTGGATGGAAAACTTGAAGCTCTTTACGAGCGTTGGGAGGAGCTTAATGCATAAACTCGGGGCCTGGGCAATCTGGTGTATCATTCTCACCGTGCTTGCTGGTTTTTTCAAATTCTGCCTGAGGGGATACACCTATATCAGCGTTTCACTGCTGTTTATTGCCGCATTGATTGCAGTTTATGCACTTGGCAGTGATGTGCTGAAGCGAATTGTCACCGTCGTCACATGTATCGGGCTCATCTATTTCTGTGCGGTGGAATATCTGGTCATCTCCAATGCCAGAACCGATCAGGACTGTGAGAGGAGCTACCTCATCGTGCTGGGTGCAGCCGTTCACGGAGACAGGCCTTCCCTCTCTCTTTATCATCGTCTCAGCAGTGCCCTGGATTACCTCAACACCTATCCGGACAGCAAAGCTGTTCTGAGCGGAGGACAGGGAAAAGGGGAAAACATTTCCGAGGCTCTGTGCATGCACGACTGGCTTGTCAGCAGCGGAATATCGGAAGATCGGCTCCTGATGGAAGATCGATCCACATCCACGATGGAGAATCTGACATACTCCTGGGAAATCCTGCAGGCGAAAGGGTGCCGTCCGGATGATGTTGCAATCCTTTCCAGCGGATATCATCTTTATCGTGCAAAACTGATGGCGCGCGCTCTCGGAATGGATCCCGCCGGTGTATGCGGTAGGATCGGATATCCGATCTACACACTCGGTATGTTCATCCGTGAAGCATTTGGTCTGACTCATTTGTGGGTCTTCGGAAATTGAGGATAATAATGGAAGAACAAAAAATGGATAGACGGACTGACTTTGAAGAAGAACTCCTGCCGGAAGCATTTGACATGCAAGAGGACTATGAGCCGGAAGAAGACGCAGCCGCTGCTGCAGCTGCCATTCCGGGAACACTGTACATTGTTGCCACTCCGATCGGCAATTCAAGAGATATGTCTGCAAGAGGCATCCAGATTCTGACGGAGTGCGATATAATCGCCGCGGAAGATACTCGCCGTTCCATGGTGCTCCTCAACAAGCTGGGTATTCGGAACAGGCTTGTTTCAAACCATAAATTCAATGAGTACGGCAAAGCGAAATATTTCATTAATGAACTGAAAAACGGAAAAAGCGTTGCCGTGATCACCGATGCGGGTACCCCCTGCATCTCTGACCCGGGTAATGAGCTTATCAAAGCTGCCATCGAGGAAGGGATCCGTGTCATCGGAATTCCCGGATGTTGTGCCGCTGTTAATGCCCTCTCTATCTCCGGTTTTGATCTGAGCAGCTTTCTGTTTTACGGTTTCTTCCCACGGGAAAACCCGGACCGCCGGAAGCTCCTGGAAAAACTGCGCCGCGGCGATACAAAAACCTACGCTTTTTATGAATCTCCGAAACGTATCATGGATCTCGTAGACTTTTTTCTGGAGAGCAATGCCGATATCCGACTCTGCCTCTGTAATGACATGACTAAGCTGCACGAAATGAGCTTTCGCGGTACACCCGCTGAAGTGAAGGAACAGCTTCTGGCTAAAGGCAACTATGAAAAAGGTGAGTATGCCGTTATTCTGGAAGTCAACGATTCCTATCTCTTCCGCAAGGAAGAGCATACGGTTTCTGCGGAAGCAATGCTGGTTGATGCCATGATCACCGGAAATCTCAGCAACACGAAGGATGCCATTGCTGCAGTTCTTGCTGATGAAAACAATTCTTACAGCAAGAATGAGCTGAAAACCGCAGCGCTCAGTCTGAAAAAATTGTTCAGCTGATAGCACAGCACTTCATAATTCTGTAAATGATATTTTAATTTACATAATATAACATCTTGATATTTCTCTAATCATAACTTAGTTTCAATATTTTAATTTTCATATTTCAGTTTACCGTAATCCATAGTTGAAAGGAGATCATTTATGATTCGCACTCTTCCTCTTGGAAAAACAGGCCTGACCGTCACACGTCCTGCAATGGGCTGCCTTCCCATTCAGCGCTGCAGTGTAGATGAAGCCGTCTCTATTCTGCAGAAAGCATACGAGGGCGGAATCCGATACTTTGACACTGCGAATGCCTATACAGACAGCGAAAAGAAAATCGGCCTTGCGTTGTCTGACGTCCGTGAAAACATCGTCATCTCCACCAAATCTGCAGGAACCGATAAGAATACTGTCCTATCCCATATTGAGAATAGCCTGAAAATGATGAAAACCGATTACATTGACCTTTTCCAGTTTCATCAGGTCCAGTCTGTTCCTGATCCCGATGATCCGGAAGGTGCCTATGCCGGTGCTCTCGAAGCAAAGCGCCGCGGCTGGATTCGGTACATCGGGTTCACCAGCCATCGTGTAGATGTTGCTGAGCAGTGCATCGCTTCCGGCAACTTTGAAACCTGCCAGTTCCCCTTCAGTTATATTTCCGGCGAGCGTGATCTTGCCCTTGCAGATAAGTGCCGGGAAGCAGGCATGGGGTTTATTGCCATGAAGGGGCTTGCAGGCGGACTTCTGACTAATGCCAGAGCATGCCACGCTTTCATGAACTGCTACGATAACGTTGTTCCTATCTGGGGTATCCAGAAGCCGGAGGAACTGGAGGAATGGCTTGCTGTTGCAAAAGAAGATCCTGTCCTGGACGATGAGCTCAACTCCGTCATTCGGAAAGACCGGGAAGAACTTGCCGGCACATTCTGCAGGAGTTGTGGCTATTGTATGCCCTGCACCGTCGGGATTGAAATCCGGAACTGTGCCAGAATGAATATGCTGCTTCGCCGCTCCCCCTGGCAGCAGTATATGACGGATGAATGGTATGCCAAGATGCAGAAAATTAATGACTGCATCAACTGCAGAAAATGCGTCAGTAAATGCCCCTATGGGCTTGACCAGCCTTCTCTCCTGAAGTACATGCTGAAGGATTACAACGAGTTTTACGCTACTCACAAGGATCTGCTGTAAAGCGAACAGGAAGTGCCTGCATTTTTACGATGCAGGCACTTCCTGTTCTATACGTTCATACTCTTTTTAAAGTACAACATCACATTCCCGAATTCCGTAATAATCGAAAAGAGGAACTGCCTCTTCCGTGATCATCTCTCCGCAAACGAGAATCGGAACTGCCGGCGGGCAGGAAACCGTCGGTGCGGCCAGAATTCTTCCTCTGCAGCTATGAACGGGAAGCGTTTCAAACGGCGAAAGCATTGCTTTCCGCAGCGGCATCATCAGTCTGTGCGACCTGATTTCCGGCGGCTTTTCCTCTATAGCCGGTCTTCGCGGCATGGCATGCAGCACGCTATATAATGCGTCCAACTCTTCCGGCTCGTTGCAGGGAGACACCATAAACACAATATAATCCGGATCGGCAAATTCGCAAAAGATATTCTGCTCTGCCAATATACGGGCTGTCTCAACACCTGTCAGCCCCCGCTGTTTCGGCATAAGGGTCAGCTTCAGTTTTTCATCCCCCACTGTCTGCCAGCCATCCTCATTCAGCCGATGCTTCAGAGAGTCCAGCAGTTCTGCCGTTTTCAGCAGCTTTGAAGAAAAATATGAATCCAGAATCTCATTTGCCCTATCTAGGGACTGCAGAATCAGATAGGAAGGGCTTGTGCTGGCAAATAGCCGCATAGCTGCTTCCCCTGCATGCTGCAGATAAACAGGGCAATTTTCAGAAAAATGGAGATACGCACCCCCGGTCAGAACAGGAAGCGTTTTATGGGCGGAATCACAGCAAAGATCAGCACCGAGATCCATCGGATGGCGTGATTCCGGGAGGAATTTCAGATAAGCACCATGGGCGTTATCCACCAGCAGAAGCACTCCATGCCTGTGGCAAACCGCTGCGCAGGCAGCAACATCCTCCATGTTCCCGAGATAGTCCGGGCTGGTGATATATACAGCCGCATAGGCTTCCTTCATCAGCAGCCGGTCAAGCTTATCCGGGTTTATCGAACACCGGAGGAGACCGTCCCCTTCTTCCGGATAAATCCACTCCACATCCAGATCCAGCAGAGCTGCCCCGGTGAGAAACACACTGTGCGCGTTGCGCCCGGCGAGAATTTTTGCGCTACGGCCTTCTTTTGCCGCAAAGAGTCCGGCAAGATACAGCATGGAGCGAATACATAGGGAAGAGCCCTCAGCAGAGTAAAGCGTCCTACTACTCCCGAAGATTGCAGATGCCCGTTCTTCGCTGCGACGGATGATCCCGTCTGCATGATACAACACATCGGCACCCGGAATTTCGGTAAGATCGGACACTTCCGGTCCCAGATGCGTTTTTCCTTTATGCCCGGGCATATGGAGACGAACCGGCTTTTTTGTCCGGTAATCCTCAACAAAATCAGCAATGGGTGCTGTCATTCTTCTGCATTTTCGGCAGAGCGCGCGACGGCAAGCATAATCGCACACTCCATACGCTTACGAAAGAGTTCGCATCCGGTTTCATATACGCCTGTAATACTACCCGTGGCATGGTAAGCGTTGGCGGCACATCCGCCGGAGCAATACAGCCTTGCCCAACAGTCACGGCACTCCGGCTTAGCATAGACATTACAGGATGCAAATTGCCCCTGAACCTCCGGGTTGTTCAACCCATGCCAGATATCCCCCAGCTTGAAGTGTTCATCACCCACAAACTGATGGCACGGATACAGGTCCCCCCAAGGCGTCACAGCCATATATTCCGTGCCCGATCCGCATCCGGAAATCCGTTTATAAATACAGGGGCCTCCTCTGAGATCAATCATATAATGGTAGAAGGTGAAGGGCATTCCTTCCCGATCCCGCTCCAACATAAGCTCAGCCAGCTTTTCATACTGCTCCAGAACGATCTTTTTGTCCTCTTCCGTAAGGGCTGCAGGATCATCAGGCGCACATACAACCGGCTCCATGCTCAGCTCTGTAAATCCGAGATCCAGCATTTGACGGATGTCATTGAGAAAATCCGGATTATAATGGGTAAAAGTACCGCGCATATAATAATTTTTTCCGCCACGTGCCTCAACCAGCTTCTGGAATTTTGGCACGATTCTCTCCCAGCTGCCGTTGCCGGCATAGTCCACGCGATACCGATCATGCACTTCCTTCCGCCCGTCCAGACTCAGAACCACGTTGCTCATCTCACGGTTGGCAAAGTCAATCACATCATCGTCTATCAGCATACCGTTGGTCGTCAGGGTGAAGCGGAAGTTTTTTCCTGCCGTTTTTTCGATAGAGCGGGCGTAGGCCACCAGATCCTTCACCACCTGAAAGTTCATCAGCGGTTCCCCGCCGAAAAAGTCCACTTCCAGATTATGCCGGCTTCCGGAGTGCTCTACCAGAAAATCCAGTGCCTGCTTTCCAACCTCGAAGCTCATCACTGCCCGTTCACCGTTATATTTGCCCTGGCTTGCGAAGCAGTAGGCACAGTTCAGGTTGCATGTATGGGCAACATGCAGGCAGAGTGCTTTAATCACGCCTGCGCTTTTCTCTTTCAGCTTTCCGGCCATTGGCTCAAAAACATCCGGTGTAAAGAGCTGGCCATCTTCCCGCAGGGCGTTGATCTGTCCGTAGCATTCCTGCAGTTCTTCTCTCGGAACCTGCGGATACTTCTTCTGCATTGCATTGAGAAGCTCAGTCTCGGAACTCTGCTCAAACTGCCCGATCATATCGTAGGCGAGTTCGTCCACGGCATGCACGGCTCCGGAGCAAACGTCCAGAACGATATTGTATCCCCCAAGCTGATAGCAATGAATCATAATAGTGTCCTTTCGAAATCTGATGTGAATCGTAAGAAAAAATGCCGCCCGCAGGCGGCATTCAGCTTTGCAAAGATTACTTGTTTTCCTTCACGCTGTTTGTGTTTTCGCACTTCTGATTTGCAATACCGCAACTTGTCTTGCAGGCAGACTGGCAGGAAGTCTGGCATTCCCCGCATCCGCCTTTGGCAGCGCTCTCACAAAGATTCCGCGTTTTCAGGGTAACAATATGCTTCATGGTAAAACCTCCGAGTAGATTTATAAATATTTATACCACACTTCCTGCTTCAAGTCAATAAGCCTTTCCTCCGTTTTCCTTCCGCGGAAAGATCTTTACCGCTCTCGGAATGAATGCTATAATCATACCTACAAACAAAACCGGAGGTCAAACCAATGTCGAACACCGAGAAGTTTTTTTCTCTTTATAACTCAGATTCCGAGGTTCGCGGCAAAGTTGCAAGAGCTCTTGAACTTTATCCCGGAAGCCTTGAGATCCGTGAAGCCGTAGTTGAGGACGTTCTGCTTCCGATCGCCGCAGAGTACGGTCTCCCCTTCACCCTGCAGGATCTGCGCACCTACGAAACGGAAAAGAAGCTTCAGAACAGAAAACCGGATATAGCCGCTCAAGAAGGTGATCCGATTGAGGACCCGGAAGAATACTGGCTGCTGGATCGGGGCTGGGAATGGGTACCTGATGAGGCACAGAACGGAGAGATCTGAATGTACTATTCCATTCAAGAAACGCTGAAGATAAGCGAAAAGCTTCCCCCGTCCCCGTATGTTGCCGTGATGACAGTAGACGAGTGGCAGCGTGAAAAGGACAGTTTTGATATGGGCATCGACCTTGATATGAACCTGTCGGAAATCTACGGGACAAAGGCAGAAGTGAACTACGATTCCCTCACCGGGACCTTTTCCATCCCGGACCGCAATGATCTTTCAAAAGATTACCACGAATTCGCGTTCGCGCTGGACGAGAAGGGCATTGTCTTTATAGACGACAGCGGGTATGCAAATGGCCTGATCGAATTCATCCGGAGGACAAAACGCTGGAGAGCTCCCAGCATTGAGCGCTTTCTCTATGACTTTCTGGAACAGGTTGTAAAAAGCGATCTCCGGCTGATGGAACGCTTTGAACGGGAGCTGGATGATCAGGAAGGGCTGATTCTCAGTGAAACGAGCCCTGACTGCATGAGTCTCGTCAACCGGATCCGGGGCGATGTCCGTGATCTGCGCGTTCATTACGCCCAGCTGATCGACTTCAGCCAGGAGCTGGAAGAGAACGAAAACGGCTTTTTCTCCGATGAGAATATCCGTTATTTTCATATGTTTACCAACCGTGTGGAACGGCTTTATAATCTTGCCTCCTACCTGCGTGATTATACCGAACAACTTGGCGACATCTATCATCTTCAGCTGGAGGCAAAGCAGAACCGGATCATGACCGTGCTGACGGTTGTCTCTACCATCTTCATGCCTCTCACACTGATCACCGGATGGTTTGGGATGAACTTCCGCTATATGCCGGAGTTGGAAAGCCCGTGGGCTTATCCGATTGTTATTGTAGTTTCGGTGCTCATCATCGTCTTCAGCCTGATCTATTTCCGCAAGAAAAAACTGCTTTGATCATCCGCCGGGAAGCCCGAAAAATTGCTGGAAAACGCCCGGTTTTCAGCGGTTTTCCTGTATTTCCGCTTGTATGGCAGCAGATTTCATAGTATAATACCGGCAGATAATCCATTTTGGTCCCGCGAAAAAGAAAAACATGAAGGAGTAATCAAAATGATCAGAGAAGAATATGAACGCTGGCTTGCCCATGACCTGGAAGATCCGGATCTTCTCCCCGAACTGTTAAGAATTAAAGACAGTGAAGATGAGATCAACGACCGCTTTGCCGTATCCCTGAAATTCGGCACAGCCGGCCTTCGCGGCACACTTGGTGCCGGGACAAACCGTATGAACATCTGGGTCGTCCGCCAGGCAACGCAGGGTCTTGCCAACTGGGTGCTGACCCAGGGAGGCAGTCAGACCGTTGCCATCTCCTATGACAGCCGCCTGAAGAGCGATGTTTTTTCCAAGGAAGCTGCCGGCGTGCTGGCTGCTAACGGCATTCATGTCAGAATCTATGATTCTCTGATGCCCGTTCCCGCTCTCTCCTTTGCTACAAGATATTATCAGTGCAATGCCGGCATCATGGTAACTGCCTCTCACAACCCGGCAAAATATAACGGTTATAAAGCTTACGGTCCCGATGGCTGCCAGATGACAGACGACGCAGCCGCCATTGTTTACAGCGAAATCCAGAAGACCGATGTGCTGACCGGAGCCAAACGTATGTCCTTTGCGGAAGGCGTAGAGAAGGGACTCATCCGGTTTGTCGGCGATGACTGCAAAAAGGCTTTTTATGAAGCCATTGAAGCCCGCCAGGTTCGCCCCGGCCTTGCCAAAACGGCCGGCCTCAAGCTGGTATACTCTCCTCTCAACGGCACCGGTCTTGTCCCGGTGACGAAAGTTCTGCATGATATGGGCATTACCGACATCACCATTGTCCCCGAGCAGGAATATCCCAATGGCTATTTCACCACCTGCCCTTATCCGAACCCGGAGATCTTCGAGGCTCTGAAATACGGGCTGGAACTGGCGAAGGATGTGGATGCCGATCTCATGCTGGCCACCGACCCGGATGCCGACCGCGTCGGCATTGCCATGCGCTGCCCGGACGGAAGCTATGAGCTTGTCTCCGGCAACGAGATGGGTGTTCTGCTTCTGGACTATATCTGCGCCGGCAGAATTGAAAAAGGCACCATGCCCGAAAATCCGGTAGCGGTCATGTCTATTGTGTCCACCCCGCTGGCAGATGCCGTGGCGGCGCATTACGGTGTGGAGCTTCGGCATGTGCTTACGGGCTTCAAGTGGATCGGCGATCAGATTGCCCGCCTGGAAGCCGACGGAGAGGTAGACCGCTTTATCTTCGGTTTTGAGGAGAGCTACGGATATCTCGCCGGCCCCTACGTGCGTGACAAGGACGCTGTCATTGCATCCATGCTGATCTGCGAGATGGCAGCTTACTACCGGAGCATCGGCTCCTCCATCAAGCAGCGTCTGGAGGAGATCTATGCCCAGTACGGCAGATATCTCAACAAGGTTGACTCCTTCGAATTCCCCGGTCTCTCCGGTATGGACAAGATGGCAGGCATCATGAAGGGTCTTCGTGAAAATGCCCCGGCAGACTTTGCCGGCATCGCCGTAACAAGTGTAACAGACTATGCAAAGCCTGAAGAGACAGGGCTTCCGAAGGCAAACGTACTTCTCTATCGTCTGGAAGACGGTTCAACCGTGATTGTCCGTCCCTCCGGCACAGAGCCGAAAATTAAAACCTACTTCACGACAAAGGGTGAAAACCTCGCGCTTGCCCAGGCAAAGAAGGACGCGCTTGCCGAAGCCTGCAAGCCGATTCTTTCCTGATAGGGCAAGTATAAAACCTCATATTACGACAAAACGCCTGCACGGGAAATGTGCAGGCGTTTTGCGCGTTGAGGAAATGAAAGGAGAAAAGAGAACATTTTCTGATTTAAGAATCGGGTTCAATCATGCGATAACCTACCCCGACTTCTGTGAAAATATACTTTGGGTCCGCAGGATTCTTTTCAATTTTTCGGCGGATATTGGCCATATTCACCCGCAGAATCTGGTTGCTGCCATGACTCTGGGGCCCCCAGAGTTCCTTCAGAATGAAATCATAGGTCAGAACTTTTCCGGCACAGCGGCTGAGCAGTGCAACTATCTTAAATTCATTCTGGGTAAGCCTGCAGTTTTCACCACCTACGGTTACCATATGCTTATCATAGTCTACCGTCAGATCACCGGAGATAAATTTTCTGCTGCTGGCCATAATTCCGGCCGTTCTGGTATGGCGTATAGCCACCCGTACGCGGGCAAGGAGTTCCGCCGCTGAAAACGGTTTTGTGATGTAATCATCCGCTCCTTTGTCAAGGGCCTCCACCTTGTCTCTCTCCAGCGTTCGGGCTGAGACAACAATGATCGGCAGCTGCGTCCATTGGCGCACAGCTTCAATAATACTGATTCCGTCAACATCCGGCAATCCGAGATCAAGCACCACAAGATCCGGACAGTGGGAACTGATCATGGAAAAGGCTTCAGCCCCGGTATGTGCCAGAATCACATCATATCCATTTCCGGTAAGAATTGTTTTGATAAAGCCGGAAATGCTTTTTTTCATCTTCTACAATCAGTATTTTATCCCGGATATTCATCTTTTTTCGTCTCTTTCTGAATGGTAAAACTGAATTCCGCTCCGCCGTGGGGCAGGTTTTGCGCAGAAATCACACCGCCGTGGGCATCCACAATTGTTTTGCACACCTGCAAACCGATACCCATAAACCGATTGCTGTCGCTGCCATTTTCCCCATCAAACTGGAGCGTACCGTCAAACAGGCGTTTTAGGATCTTCCGTTCGATTCCCTTTCCGTTATCTGCAATTCTGATCAGGACATAATCTCCCCTGTCTTCCGCAGAGATGAAAATATGGTTTGTTGTAACACCGTGAACGACCGAATTATCCATGATGTTCAGCACAACCTGCTCAATCAGCATCGGGTCCATCGGCAGGATAATAATGTCATCCGGTACCGAAACGGAAACCTGAATGTCCGGGTTTCGTTTTTTAAAGCTGAGCACAGCTTCACTCAATACTTCTTCCAGCACTTCATCCGTCTTTGTGATGGTATCCGTCCCGCTGATCCGGGTGATGGAGAGAAGATTTTCCACCATACGATAGAGCCACTGGGCATCATCTCTGGCATTGGTCAAAAGCTCGGTCTTCTCATTTTCCGTCAAAGATCCGTTATCTTCCAGGATTGCTGAAACAGACCCGCTGATCGCAGTCAGCGGTGTTCGGAGGTCATGGGATACACTCCGCAGCAGATTTGCACGGGTCTTTTCCCGCTCTGCCTCCAGGCGGAGCTTCTGCTGCTCTTTCAATCTTGATGCAAGTGCTGAAGACGCAACCCCTACGGCAAGCATGGTAATAAATGTAAGTGGGTAGCCGTAAACGGAAAAATCCAGCTTCATATAGGGATAGGTAAATGCCCAGTTAACAGCAAATACACTGGCCACCGCTGCAAGTGTTCCGTAAAAATACCCATCTGTCAGCATGGAGATGATCAGCACCATCAGCACAAAAATCATCGGCACATGAACGTCTGACGTGCTGACCGCCTGCAGCAGCCGACAGATCACGGACCCCGCTGCCATCCCGAGCAGGAAAACAATCCATCCCTTCCAGGACAGCGGAAAATACTCTTTCAATTTCATCCCTATATTCTTCATACAGTTATCTTATCATAATTTGTTGTTAAGGTGCTGTTAAGATTTTTATGCTCATGAATCGTTATAATGTAAAAAACGTTTCCGGGGTTCTTCCGGAAACGTTTCGAATTTTATTACTGTTTCTTATTTCTGATGCTTCTGAAGCTGCTCTTCAAAAATCTTTTTGAATTGTTCCGCTCGCGGTATCGCATAGAACACTGCCTGCTCACACACACCGGTGTCATCATTCATAAATACCGAGCCCGCTGCCATACTGCGCCATTTATGGCTTTTTTTCTTCACGGCGTCTACACCCACCAGGAGCGTCATATGGTCATCCTCATCTCTGCTGAAGAGATATTCCTGAATTGTCTCATACGGAACACTCCTCGTACTGTCGCTGATCCAGATCAGGCGTCTGTCGGTAATATAATATCTCTGTCTTCTGAGCTTCCGTGCATCCAGAAATGTTCCGGATGCAATCAGGATGCCGAAGGCTGCTATGACAATCGGCAGGGCAGGCTTGAAGTTATCCAAAGGAATCGTCGCTGCGCAGTAAGCCACAATAAGGGCAATACATACAACCGCAGTAATCACCACTTTCATAATAAATGGCTTTTTATTTGTGTTGTCCAGTGTGATGAAATTCTCCGGCTTTCCCTCCCACAGAACTTTTTCTCCCTCTTCCAGGGCACTTTTCAGTTCATCATCCATGTTTCTTCCTCCAAGATTGGTATAGATTCCGGTGAGATTATTATACCATTCATGATGTTAAAGCAGTGCAAAGAAGGCTGTGTGCCTGTTCATCTGCTGTTAAGTATTTCATCAGAATTGTTTTGATTCTGCAAAGGGCTCGGTCGCAATCAAAGATTTTTTCATGTTATTTCTTTTATATACATTTAGCTTTCTCCTCTGTCTTTTTAGCGGATACTTTACGGGGATGGATGGTAGAATAGCATGAATTTTATATAGCATACCATAGGAGGAAATTCATTATGGATATGGTTCATATCTCTGTCGGTTCAGCCGCAATAGTTGTTATCATGGGCATGGCGGTTGTCTTTTTCGGTCTGATTTTACTGATGTGGGTCGTCCAGATTACGAGCAAAATAATGATCCGACAGCAGGAAAAAGCAGCTGCAGCAAAAGCAGCAGAACCTGCCTCGAAAGCAGCCGAGCAGGCAGTTGCGCCGGTTAAGAAGGAAGCAGCACCGGGAACTGCCGGTGAACTCAAGCTCTATGATACCGATCCTCGGGACGCTGCCATGATTATGGCCATCGTTGCCGACGCAACCGGCAAGCCTCTCAACGAGCTTCGCTTCAAGTCTATCCGTGAAGTAAAAGAAGGAGATGGTACAACTTGAAAAGCAAAAACACGGAAACCAAAGCTTTTGCCAATCTGATCGCCTCTCTACTCCTTATCGTGTTTGAAATCTGGGCATGGATCCAGACAAATCAGATCAAAACCGCAAAAGGCGCTGTCGTCCAGCCGGCAACCTTCCCACGTATTATGATTCTCGGCATGATTGTCTTTACGGTTGTGCTTCTGGTTCAGTCAATCATTAAGCTTCACGGAAAGATGGCTCAGGATGATCCGATGGCGGAGAAAGCAGAAACACTCAATTTCATGAAAGACAAAGGTGTGCTGGCAGCGCTGTTTGTCATTCTGCTATGTGCCCTTTATGTTCTCCTTTTCAAGGACCTCGGATATGTTATAGTCAGCTTTCTGATCTGCGGCATCATTATGTGGATGATCGGCCTGAGAAGCCCCGTCAAGCTGATTCTCATCTCCGTCCTTGTACCGCTTGGAATGTGGCTGGTGTTTTATAAAATGCTCAAGGTCAACATCCCGATGGGCTGGCTCCAGTTCCTGAAGGATCTGGTTGACAAGATTTAAAGGAGGATTCAGCTTTATGGATTGGAATTT
>CACYYN010000015.1 GCA_902778665.1 Oscillospiraceae bacterium
GGGAGATTGGCGGATCTCCGAAAAGGCGCTGTTTCTTAGTGCCGTTCTGGGCGGAAGCCTCGGTGCGCTGATCGGCATGCGGCTTTTTCATCATAAGACAAAGCACTGGTATTTTGTTATCGGGATACCGGCAATCCTTGTGTTGCAGATTATCGGCTGCGTCCTGATCATATATTATTTTTAGAAGAGGACAGAGATATGATGATTCATTGCCCGGCGGGCGTGCGGCTGCAAAATTATCTGCTCAGCCTGGACATCCACATCTTAACGGCATGCGGCGGACGCGGAAACTGCGGGAAGTGCGCGGTGCGCATCACGGAGGGTCACGCCGCCGTCAACACCATGGACAGGATGTGGTTCACGGAGGAGCAGCTTGCAAACGGCATGCGGCTCGGCTGCCAGGTATACGCAAAGGAGCCGTTAACCGTCGAGCTGCCGGATGCGGCAAAGGAGCCTGCCGTTACCGTATTGCTGTAACTATGAAAATATAAAAATCAACGGAGGAACATGAAATGAAGGACTTGAAAATATTCTACTTCCCTACCTGCCCGTATTGCAAAAAAGCCAAACAGGCAGTCGAGGAGCTGCAAGAGGAAAACCCGAAATATCGGGAGATCGGGATTGAGTGGATCAACGAGCATGTGGACACTGCACTGGCCGAGCAGTACGATTACTATTATGTGCCGACTGTTTTTTACGGTGACGAAAAACTCTATGAGGCCTCCCCTGCTCACAGCTATGAGGACATCCGGGAAAACATCCGCCGGGCATTCGACACAGTAACGGCATAGGAAAGAACAGACACGGTCTATCTCCGAAAATGAAAACCACCCGCTTCACTTCACATGGCGGGTGGTTGATTCTTTATCCGAGGAAGGCACCTTCCTGCAGAAGGGTTTCCTGGAGGAGAGGAACGGATATTTCGGTCGGGAGCTGTTGATGGCTCACCGCAATAGCCGCGGCACAGCCGGCAGCCTCTCCGAGTGCTGCACAGCAGGGGCTGACACGTGTACTGGCCTGTGCCTCAAAGGAGCATGATATATTTCGCCCTGCCGCCATAAGATTCGGAACGGAAGCGTTGATCAGGCAGCGATAAGGGATTGTATACCAGGTGCCGTCCTGAAGGAAGGTGGAATGGGTCTCCGTGCCGTCGGATGAATGGATATCGATGGGATAGCCAAATGCCGCAATGCGGTCATCAAAAACACGGTTGCAGACAATATCATCTGCTGTCAGGGTGTAAACACCGATCATCTGTCTTGAAGATCGGATGCCTACATTCGGCCCGGAAGAAAGGAGCCTTGCGTTCTCATACCCCGGCACATTCTGTTTCAGAAAAGGAAGCAGCTCAAGCATCTGCCTGCGGCCTTCCATTTCGGCACGCGTCAGAGATTCCGGGTCAACAGGATCCTCCCCATTGATGCGGGTCATGTTGACAATCATTTCTCCCGGCACATCCGTTTCAAAGGTGAGAACAATATCACGGTCAAAGCTGATTGCCCCTTCACGAATGCCGCGTTTCATAATCGCCTGAAAACCGGAAACGGAAAGCCTGGAGGCATTCTTTTCAATTCCGGGTTTTTTGCACAGGAAGGGGAACAGTTCCGGTGAGCGCTCCATGTAGGCGCGGATTCGGGCGGTATCAACCCCATCGATTTTGAAGTTCATGGTCATGGGCTGGTTTTTCCCGTCAGCGTTTCTGCCTTTTGTAAAAGGTACGCCGGAAAGGGCAAAAAGGTCCCCATCACCGGTGGCATCAATAAACACGGATGCCGAGACAGTAAAATTCTCTCCGCAGGAGAAGCAGGATACTTCACTGAGTTTGCCGCTCACCACTGTTGCCTTGTAAACAGTGGTGTGGTAAAGGACTGTGACACCGGCTTCCGTCATCATCTCCTCCAGAATCCGTTTCATCCCTTCCGAGGAAAAGGGTGTCACCGTATAGGTATAGCCGGTGGAGTCAACCGTGTGGCCGGGTGAAAAGCCACGCTCTACAAGCCTGTCCACCATCTCCTGCGCAAGGCCGCGAACAACCTGCGTTTTACCGGCATGGAAGGTCATCATCGGGCCGGTACCCATAGCTGTCAATGCGCCGCCGGGATAGCCGGCTTCGTCAATTGCAAGCACATTGCAACCGTTCCTTGCAGCGGCTACTGCTGCCATACACCCGGAAATCCCGCAGCCTATAACAGCAAGATCTGCTTTTTTATTTTCCATATTTTACCCCTTTAACCCTGAATTCACCATTGCATCCGTCACTTTCTCCTGGAAGAAAAGATAGACCAGCATGATCGGGAGGATTGAAACTGTTGTCGCCGCCATCTGCAGGTTCCACTGCGGCTGACCGTAAACATCATTGAAATTATTGAGGGAGAGAGGCAGCGTAAAGTTATTCAGGCTGCTTGTAAAGACAAGAGGCTCCAGATAGGTATTCCACGCTGCGAGAAACGCCAGAATTGCAGTGGCGCTGATGACCGGCCCGGCAATGGGAAGCATGATCCGCCAGAATATGCCAAAGCTTCCGAGGCCGTCAAGCCGGGCAGCTTCCTCCAGCTCCTTGGGAATGGTAATGAAAAACTGCCGGAACATAAAGGCGGAAAATGCACCCTGTGCCCCGAAAATAGGGATGAGCATCAGCGGTTTCAGAGAATCATTAAAGCCCCAGTCCCGCATCTGGAAGAAGAGAGGAATGATGATTACTTCAATCGGCATCATAAGTGCCGTCAGAAGCAGAATAAACAAAACCTGACGTCCGGGAAACCGCAACCTTGCAAAGGCATAGCCGCTGAAAGCAGAGACAAGAATATTGCCGAAGGTTCCGACCAGTGCAACAAGAATACTGTTGAAAAGATGTCTGCCAAAGGGCTGAATCTGAAAGATTTCCTTGTAGTTTTCCCAACGCCATGAAACCGGCAGAAAAGTCGGCTTCCCGAAAACCTGTGCAGAGGTGTTGAGCGAGTTAACTATCATCCACCAGAAGGGATAGACAAAAAAAGCCGTCACGATCAGAATCAGCAGAAAGCGGAGAAATAACCGGCCGGTTACTTTAATCTTCATAATGCGACACCTTCTTCCTGAGCGTCCATTGAATAATCGTGAGAATCAGCACAATGAGAAAGAGAATGACAGCGATAGCGGAGGCATAACCGGTATTGAACATTTTAAATGCCTGATGATAGATATAATACACCAGAACCATCGTGCTGCCCTCCGGGCCGCCATCCGTCATGAGCCGGATGGTGTCAAAAACACGCATAGAGCCGATCAGCGTGACAATGGTCACCATGAGCACGGTAGGCATGAGCAGCGGCAGCTTTACGCGTTTGATCACCTGCCATTCACTTGCACCGTCAAGCCGGGCGGCCTCAATGACATCACGGGGCATATTCATGACAGCACCGAGAAAAATCAGCACATTAGTCCCGAGGTTTTTCAAAACACGGTTAATGACCACACTGATCATCGCCCAATTCTTGTCTGTCAGCCAGTTGGGTCCGGTAATTCCTATTTTTGAGAGACAATAGTTAATCGGCCCTGCCGTTCCGCTTTGTAAAAGATACTTCCAGACGATGGCCCATGCCACACCGCTTGTGACAACCGGCAGAAAGATGACCGTGCGGATATATCTGCTGCCGAAAAGCTGCTCCCCCAGATAGAGAGACAGCAGGAAAGATAACACCAGATTCAGCGGAACAAGAAGAATGCTGAAACGGAAGGTGTTGCCGAGTGTCTTCCAGAAGAGTTTATCATTGAGAAGCTTCTCGTAATTCCCCCATCCGGTAAAGATGTTGGTGCCGTAAAGCATATTCTTATTGTGGAAAGAATAAATAAAAACATTGATCAGCGGAATCAGCACAAGAAGCACAAAACCGATCAGTTGCGGAGTAACAAAAGCATAGCCGGTCAGCGCTTCCACACGGCGCTGCCGATTCATGCCGGATTTCTTTTTCAATCGACTTCTCCCCTACTGTTTTAATGGAAAACCCGGCGGCGAACCACCGGGTTTTGTGAGAAAGAGGTTCTCTGATCAGTCGGAATTATCCGACATAGCTGCGATAGATATCGCCCACTTCGTGCATGATAGCCGCGACATCGGCATCAGCATTCCAGAGCTTGTCATAGGCCATCTGAGCTTCCACACTGATCTGCGGATAGAGCTCATGTGCAGGGAGAACACGGCCGGTTGCAATGGAGGCAGCAACGGCATTCTTCATCTGCTCGGGAGAAATGCGGCTGTTGGAGGTGAGGAACTCTTCGCTGTCAAGAACAGACTGACGTGCAGGCGGCCAGATACCGGCAATACGTGCCACGCACTCTTTGTTGGTCATGTATGCTGCAAGTTCTGCTGCAAGTTCACCGTTCTTGCTGCCGGAGAATGCACCGATTGCTGCCTGCCCGATCACAGGATTGTTGCCGGGAAGGGTGCACATGCCCCATTTCCAGGTAACTTCATCCAGGTTGGACACGCGGCTGATCTGGCTGAGGGTCATTGCGGCTGCACCGGTATAGAAGCTGCTTTCATCTCCGGGAGGCACAACAGACTGATCCACATAAACCATATCGTGGAAAAGCTGAACGGCTTCAATTGCACCGTCGTTATCAATCAGCACGTTGCCTTCTGCATCCCATGCATCGCCGCCGTAGGTGCGGATAATGGGAAGCAGGTTCTGCATAACGCTTGTTGTGTAGCCGGCACCGTCAACCGTCTGATATCCCCAGACTCCGGTTGCATCTTTAATCTGTTTGCTGACTTCACGGAAGGTCTCCCAAGTCCAGTTGCCTTCAGCAATGTATTCTTCCGGAGTCTTGACGCCTGCCTGCTCGAAAAGATCGGCATTGTAGAGAAGAATAAACGGAGAAGTGGAGAACGGAATGGCATAAACATCGTCCCCCTTCTTCCAGAGAGACATTGCGCCCTCTGCGAAATCTGCGGGATCATACTCTGCCATGGCATCATTGAGAACAGCGAGATTGCCGGATGCTATAAAGGCAGGAGCAGAAGTTTCCGTTACCCAGTAAACATCAGGTGCTTCAGCGCCCTGAAGCTCGAGCAGAAGCTTCGTTGTGAAATCGGCATAGGCGATAGACTCAAAAGTCACATCGATATTGATGCCTTTTTTCTCTGCAAATTCCTGAACGAAGCTGCCAAGCAGTTCAAGCTGTGACTCATTGCTTGTCCAGACAGCAATTTTCATGGGGACTGTGTCTTCTGCAAAGGCAAAGGAGCTCATACCAAGCACCATTACCGCCGCGAGGACGATTGCCAGAATCTTTTTCATGGGGATTCTCCTTTCAAACTACTTAAAACTAATCGGATCTTTTGTACGACCCTGATTAAATTCTATTATAAGCTATCGCGGCTGCTCTGTCACTTCACAAAAGAACCATATTTATAGCACAATCGGAACATTCTTGTTCTTATTATGCATCTCACTATATCGTGTTCTGTATTCCGTGGGCGTCATTCCGTAGGAAGCCTTGAATGCACGACAGAAATAATTGGAATCCGGATAACCCACATCCTCTCCGATTTCATTGATCGGCTTTGCGGTCTCTGTCAGCTCCTTTGAGGCCTTCTCCAGACGAAACTGTTTCACATAGGCCATGGCGCCCATGTGCACTTCCCGCCGTACCAGGCGGTTGATGTGGCCTTCACTGAGCAGAAAGCGCTGCGAGAGCATTTTTAAGGTGATTTTATTCCGATAGTTCTCCTCCAGATAGGCAATGAGCACAGCGGCCATGCCCTGCCGCCAGGTTCGCACAGACTCGACCGGGTAGTAATCCTTAGACGGCACAACACGATGGGAACTCATTTGCGCCGCATTCAGAATTGTTTCTTTCACCAGCTTTGCGAAAAAGTGAAGCTGCGCTTCTGTGACATCTGCCTGCCGGACAAAGGATTTATACTCCTGCATCAACTCCCGGCTGTAGCATTGGCCTTCCACAATATGTGCCAGCAGCTTCTCCTCTGCTTCCTGCCTCTTCTCCCGGATCACACCGCTTGCAAACACAACTGCAATCAGCCTTTCATCCAGCTTCACGGGTTCAACATAATCACATACGCCCATGCGACAGATTCCGCAAAAAGGATTCCCTCCGTTCCTCTGCAGTTTATGGAGGGCTATTTCCTTCTGACGCATACATGCCCGTTCCGACGTGGCTTTTTTGGCTGCCGTGCAGTATTGGCCGCCGTGGGTCTTCCATAAATACGGCAATGCAAGAGAGGGAATCGTAAATGTAATGCCGGAAACATCGTGCACACAGACCCGGACGCCGAAATCAGCCTCTATTTCCTTCAAAAGATCAAATAATTCACTCATAGTTCCTGTAACCTGCCCATTTCTCCGCTACGCATACTTCCTGACTGCGCGCATTAGAACCGTTCACGGAATTTGCTGACGGACGGAGGATATTTTATAATGAAAGCGCAAAAAACACAAGAGACGGTTTAACCGGGAAGTATATCCTGAAGCTGAATCCGGCAGGTTCCTGCCCCTTGCGGAATTGTACGGCAGGTGATATAATTCACGTATATCATCAAACAGGAGGAAAACGCAATGGATCTCGATAAAGCAAAAGAAGCGCTGAACGGTTTCACCGCACAGGCGGAAGAAATCATCAAGAATCCCCAGAAGCTGGAGGAGCTGCTGCAGCAGCTTGAAGCCAAGCTGAAGGATGTGCCGAAGGCGGGAGACGCTCTCTCCAGAATTCCGCTGATGATCTCCATGGTCCGCAGCTACATCACGAAGGAGTATACGGAGATCTCCCCGAAGGTGATTGTTTCGCTGGTATGCGCAATCATCTATCTGCTGAAGGGCAAGGATGTCATCCCCGACAATATCCCTGTTGTGGGCTACGTGGATGACCTGGCTGTGTTTGCCGCGGCATTCATGATCAATGAGCCGGAGCTGCAGGCCTACACCCAGTGGAGAACCGAGCACGGCAAAGCCTGAGCGCGCATGAACCGCTACGTTGCCTTTGATGTTGAAACCCCGAACCGGCTGAACAACAGGATGAGTGCGATCGGGATCGCGGTGATTGAAAACGGTGTGATCACGGATGAGACCTATTCATTGGTGAATCCCGAGCAGCCCTTTGATCTGTTCAACACCATGCTCACCGGCATCAGCGAGGAGTCGGTAGTTTCTTCGCCGATCTTTCCGGAGCTCTGGGAAAAAATAGCCCCGATTATGGAATCGGGCATTCTGGTGGCACACAATGCAAGCTTTGATATGGGGGTGCTCCGGAAATGCCTGAACGATTACGGCATCAGCTGGAGGCCGGCGGTAAAGGGTGTGTGCACCGTGCTGATGGGGCGAAGCCTTCTGCCGGGCATCAGCCACAAGCTCAACGACATGTGCGATTACTACGACATCAGCCTGAACCATCACCGGGCGGACAGCGACAGCCGCGCCTGCGCGGAGATTCTGCTGCGGTATATGGAAGGTGGGGCAGACCCGGCGAAATATATCCGCACCTACCGGATGGACTGAAAGCAGGCAGAAGGATATCGCCAGGATCACAATTCCTGCCGGAATGCAGGGAGAAAAGAGGAAAAAGAATGGTCCGGATCAAACTTGTTGCGGAAAAAAGCATTGACTGGCATGAGATTCCCGCCCTTGAGCTGGAAAACGTGCTCTGGACGCCGGATGCCGGCATACGCGCGAAAGCGCAGATCTGCCGAACGGAGGATGCACTGCGCGTGCATATGACGGCTGCGGAAAAGGAGATCAGGGCAGAATATTCCCTTCCCCTCTCCCCCGTCCACGAGGACAGCTGCCTGGAGTTCTTCTTCATGCCGGCGGGCGAAAGCCGCTATATGAATTTTGAGATGAACCCCAACGGGTGCCTGCACGTGGGCTTCGGGCAGAGCAGGCAGCAGCGGGCTGTGATTTTCCGCCGGGACGGAGAAGAGCTGTTCCGCATCCGGACAGGACGAAGGGCAGACGGCTGGGAGATTGATTACCGGATCCCCTATGACTTTCTGCGCATCTTCTATCCCGGCTTTGAGCCCACAGGCGTGCTGCGGTGCAACTTCTACAAATGCGGCGATAAGACCGTGCATCCGCATTTTCTCTCCTGGCATCCCGTCAGGTCGGAAACGCCGGACTTTCACCGGCCGGAGGATTTCGGCGAAATCATGTTCTGAAACAGCAAAAAACACCGGGGCAGCTCTCAGAATGAAGAGAGCTGCCCCGATGTTTATCCCGTCGGTCAGATAATTTTCCCCTCAGGGGTGATGATGGTGAGAATACCGCGGTAAAGCACGTATTCATTATTGGCCTCATCACTGTAACAGAGGTACCGCCAGGATTGTTCCTGCTCTTCGCAGCGGCGGAGGTTTCCGATTATCTGGAAACCCAGCTCCTGTGCCTGTTTCTCAATACTCATATGTTTATCCTCCCTCGGAGTGATTTTCTGACGATAGGATAACATAATTATTACAATTTGTCAACATAATTCAGTCAAATTTATTAACATAATTTTCAAACAGGCACAATATATGGGCAGGCTCTTTTGGGAGCCTGCCCGTTTGCGTGACATTTCCGATTGTTACGGCTGAGGGATGTCCTCTTCCGGCACGGGTGTGCTGAGCGCAACGGCGTCTTCCAGCATGCTCTCGGGCACATAAATGTCGGTTCCGAGGCCGCTCATGCCCAGGACGACACGCCCGAAGCTGCCGTCACCGGGGTAAAGGCACAGGCAGGGGATGCCGTAGGCTTCCAGCATGTTGACTTTGAGCTCATCGCTCATGTCCTGCGCACGGCAGTGGCAGAGCAGGGCCGGTTTTTCGGGCTGCCCGTCGGGCAGTTTGGGCCAGCGTGCCAGAAGATCATCGGGCAGGCTTCTGCCCCAGGAAAGTTCGTTGTCCATTGATTTCTCCTTCCGTTTTTCAGTCGCCGCGTGCGGCTTTCAGGATGGCATGTATGGTGTAGTTATCTGCTATGCCGGTAGGCGGGAGGCCGTGGTCATTCTGGAAGTCGGTAACCGCCTTTTCCGTGGTGGGTCCGTAGCTTCCGTCGGCAGTGCCGGCCTTCTGATAGCCTGCCCGGATGAGAATCTGCTGCAGGAAGTTGACGTTATCGCCCCAGGTGGAGGGTTCTATGGTCTCATAGAAACAGCTGTCGCTGAGACGGATGAAAACCCAGTCTTTGAGGTTGGGCACATCATTAAATACTGCGGGCTGAGGCGGAACCTCCGCTTCGGCTGCCTCCTCCTCTGCAGGCTCAGCGGAGGGGCGGGTAACTTCCCGCGGGTTGATGGCCAGTAAAAGACCGTCATAGGAAGCGGGTACATTGAAAACATAGGTGACGACAACCGTGAGAGGGGTTTCACATGTTAGCTCGTCCCACTCGCTTTCGCCCCATTCCTCCGTGACTTCGGAGGTAAAGTAGATCTGTTCCGTCTTCCCGCCCGCCGAAACCGCAAAGCCCTCGCCGTTATAGGGGCTGTAGGGCACATATTCGGCTGTCTCCGTGATCCATCTGCCGGAGGAAGCATCCATCGGACGGAGCACATGGGGCAGGACGTCGGCAGTCCACTCCTTGTTTTTCAGAAGCCGCGGCACTTGTACCGTTGTGCCGGTGCGAAGAGAATAGACCACCTCATAGGTGACACGGCCGCTGTAATCCGGCAGAGTGGCCGTGATGGCCGGTTGAGACATACTGGCAGACCAGATGCCGCCGGAGATCTCCGGGAGAGAGGGCAGCGACTCCTCCATCAGGCCGTCAAAGGCCCGGGAAGGGATAATGTGGAGCATGTCACGCTGCACAAAGGTGTCACTCTCCGCATAAGCAGCGGAAGATGACATGAGCAGCAGCGCTGTGAGAAGCAGAAGGAACAAGCGTTTCATACGGAAACTCCTATTGAATCTTAAACTGCGTCATAAACTGCGCAATGCAGCGACGGGTAACACTTATTGGGGCCATGGGAGCAGACGGTCGCCCTTGACCAGAATTGCATGGGCAGCAATCGAGGCAAGAGGGGCATCCGAGAGCGAATCGGAATAGAAGCAATCGATATCGGCGTCGGGGTACTCCGCCCGAAAGCGGCGCAGCTTCTCCTCGTCATGACAGTTTCTGCCCAGAATACGGCCGGAATAGGGATCCATTGGCGTTGCAATGAGGCTGACCCCCAGCCGCTCTGCCGCAGGACGGAGAAGAAACTCCGGCGAGGCGGAAATGATGAGATCATCCTCCCGGGACTGGGCCAGATACCAGGGCTGCATCAGAGAGAACTTCTCATCCCAGAAAGAGAGGACAAGCCCCTCCGGATCGGGCACGACCGAGAGGAAGGAAAAGAGCTGCTCCTTCATGGGGGTGGCGTCGGCCCCTTTTCCGCCGGCAATGGTACGGTCAAAATCATAGACATTCATAAATTCCCTCCGGAAACAGGGCGGGGCGGGCGGACATCACAATCTTGAGAAGAACCAGGAAGCAAACAGGAAAGAAGCTCCGGCTGCAGCCGTCAACAGGACGGAAGCCAGGAGCGGCGGGCAGACCCCCAAAAGTGCAAGGAGGATCAGCAGAAGCCGCAGGGAAAAATGCACCACCACAGAGAGGAAGGACAGCCGGGAGGAAGCCCTGCCGGCATGGACTGCTGCGGGCAGACGCACAAAGCTTTCACCGAGAATCACAATATCGGCGCGGGAAGCTTCGCCGTCGCCCAGAGCCCCGGTTGTAACGGAGAGGCTGTCAGGCGGGACGCATGCCATCTCATGAGAGCCATCCCCCGCATAGGCCAGGGTCTTACCCTGGGTGCGGTTGCTGCTGAGATAGGCTGCAGCATTGGCCTTGCCTTCCGGCGTGAGCTCCGCTTTCACCACATTGAAGTTCAGGGCGGAGGCGATGGGCCGCACAACAGAGCGAAGGTCACCGGAGAGGAGGGCAAAATTCTTCACGCCGAGAGCACGCATCTGCTCAATGGCATCATAGTTGCCCTCGCGCACGGTGTTTTCCAGAACAATATAGCCGCAGTATTTTCCGTCTACCGCCGCGTGGATGGCAATTCCCTGCCCTTCCGGCACGGAACAGTTGATGCCGCGGTCAAAAAGCAATGTTGCATTGCCTGCAAGCACCTCCGTCTCCCCGATGCGGGCGGAAATGCCCTTACAGGGGATCTCCTCACAGGAAAAATCTTTGACGGAATAACCGTCCGGCACGCCGGCGTATTTGCGGATTGCCCTGGCAATGGGATGGGAGGAACGGCTTTCCGCTTTGGCAAGCACGGCAAGAAGCGCATCATCGCTGATGCCGGAGGGGTTGACCGAGCGAACGGAATAGTAGGACTCCGTCACCGTGCAGGTTTTGTTGCAGATGAAGGTTTCCAGCTTGGCCAGGGAGAACAGAACGCGGATTTCACGGATGAGGATGCCCGCAGAAAAGATCTCGGACACACCGCTGAACACCGCAAGGGAAAGAGCGTTTTTCATGGCGAAGGGGCATGCAGCCAGAAGAAACACCATAGCCTGCCGTGCACCGGCGATCCAGTTCTTCGTAAAGAGGGGAACCAGCAGCCCGAAAAGCAGTGCCAGAACCAGCAGAACCGGATATAGAATATTGCTGACGCGCACGAAGAGCCGCTCGTCCTCACTCTCCTTGCGGATGGTGGCGGTGAAGGACGAATAAACCCGGGGTGCCGCGGAAGTGTTGAAGTTGGCGGATGCGCACACGGTGAGAGGCACCGTCAGATTGCGGCAGCCGCAGAAAACCTTTCTGCCGGGAGCAACCGGAACAATTTTTTTGCCGCGGATCAGCGGCCCGAGATCCACGGAGGAGACCCCGTCTTCCACCAGGGCGTCCACGGGGATGATTTCACCGGGCTGCACCAGAAGACGGTCCCCCGCCCGGATATGGACGGGCTTGATTTTGCGCAGGGTCCGGTCGTCCCCCTCCTCCTCGATGAGCGTGGCAGACTGAGGCAGGATGCCGAGAATCGGCTGACCGCTCTCCTGCTGATGGCGCACGGCAAGAATCTCCAGCAGCTTCAGAAGCTGATAAAGCATGAGGATCAGCACGGAGGAAATGATGAGTCCCGTACAGAAGCCGATGACCGCTGCAACAAGCACCGGCAGCGCCTCGCAGAGAAACCGGCCCCCACGGAAGTTTATCATCAGGTTCAGCACAATGTGGAATGCCGAGAGGCAGAAGCTCAGGGCACTGAGAACGAGACGAATCGGCGTGCCGCGGCCGAAAAAGAGAGACACCAGCAGCAACAGAAGCGCAGAGAGCAGAAAAACAGGGATTCTCCATCCGGCCGGATAGCCTTCGCTGTCAGCCCCGTTGTCGGGATAAATGCGCAGGACTTCCAGACCCCGCAGGCTTTTGCCCTGCCGGCGAGGCGGATTTTTCTTTTTCGGTTCGGATAGATGTTTACTCATACTGATCAGTCCTGCAAGAAAGGCAGCGTACTGCCGAAAGGATTATGCGCGGTGCAGCATCTTCTTCACGATGCCCAGCAGATAGTTAAAGGTATCCAGCTTCAGGATCACCGATGCCGCAATGTAGAACACCGCTCCCGTGAGCACCTGAAGAATCAGGGTGACAAGGCTGCCGAAGCCTGCCAGTGAAATAAGCCAGACCAGAAGGCCCATGGCGGCCGCCAGAAGAAAAGCGGGAATAATGTCTCTCAGCTGCTGAGAGAAGGCATATCCGCAGAGCTTGCTGTTGGGATAGGAGTTGATGAAGAGGCACAGCACGCCCTGAATCAGCAGGCCGTAAGCCATGGCACGCACGCCGATGAAAACCGTGGAAACCACAAACACAAGATCCAGAACACGCTTGACAATCTCCAGGCGGAGGAAGATATCGCTTCTGCCCATGGCCTTGATGGCATTGAGATTGGCGGTGTGGATGGGAAACAGTGCGTAATAAAGGCTGAAAATGCGCACAAAAGGCACACAAGGGAGCCAGTCCTGCCCCAGGAGGAGGGACACCAGCGGCTCGGCGCAGACAAAAAGCCCGATCATCAGCGGCCACATGATATAGGAGCTGATCTGAATAGCCCGGCGCGTCATGGTTTTGACCTGCTCCGCAGAATCCTGCTGCTGGGAAAGCGCAGGCAGGAGAACACTGTCGATGGAGGAGTTCACATTGTCCACAATCAGGTTGGGAAAGAGAAGCCCCTCATTATAAAAAGACAGGTCGGCAGGAGAAAACCGGTAGCCGATGATCAGCGGGCGCAGCTTGTCGGAGACAATATTCAGGAGGCTGGAGACCAGAAGCTTCCAGCCGTAGGAGAAAAGGCCCTTCAGCCGCTCAAGAGAGAAGCGTGCCACCGGGCGCCACTTCACGGTGAACCAGAGAATCAGTGTGCCGACCAGATTATTCAGCAGATACTGGGTGACATAGGCCCAGACTCCGAAGCCTTTCACAGCCATGAAGATGCCCACCACGGCAGAAACAACCGTGCCGCCCAATGTGGAGAAGAAAAAGCGCTTGAAGAGCATGTTGCGGGACACATAAGCCTGCTGCACATTGCGCACACCAGCAATAATCAGAATAAGCCCCACAACGCGGATAATCTTCAGCAGCTCCGGACGGCCGTAAAGCCGGGAGATCAGGGGTGCAAAAGCGAACAGCAGCACATAAAGCAGCACAGACATGGCCAGGTTAAAGAAGAAAACGGAAGAAAAATCAAGATCATCCGCATCTTTTTTCTGGATGAGTGCCGTGCCGAAGCCGCTCTCCACAAACACCTGCAGAATCTCTGTGAAGACCAGCACAATGGCGACCGTACCGTAGAGCTCGGGCGCGAGGATACGGGCAAGGATCAGGTTGACAACAACCGAGATCAGCTTTGCCCCGATCCTTTCGGAAAACCGCCATATAAGATTGGAAAAAACCTTATTACCGTCCATAGAGAAGCTTCCGATTAATCCTTATATTCAAACATCAGGTCATAGATGCTGACGGTGTCACCGTCTTTTACGCCCATTTCTTCCATGCGGGCATAGATGCCCGAGGTGCGCAGCGCTCTGTCAAAGAACATCATGCTTTCATTGTCAGAGAAATTGACGTTGGAGCACAGGCGCTGCATCCAGGGGCCTTCCACCGTCCAGATATCGTCAAAGTGGCGGATTTCCACATCCTCCGCAGTGCCGATTTCCGGCTCGGGCGGAACATAATCCGCCTCGTACGCCTTGGGCAGCGGAATGGTGCTTAAGAGATCGGCGCAGGCCTTCACCAGCTCCGACACACCCGTGTGGGCGGCAGCGCTCATTTCAAAGAAGGTGTAGCCGAGAGCCGTCACATGCTCTTTGAGGCGGGAGACATTCTCCTGCTCCTGATCGGAGATCAGGTCGGTTTTATTGCCCACCACCAGCTGAGGACGGGAGGCAAGCTCTGCGCTGTACTCCTTCAGCTCGGCGTTGATTTTATCAAAATCCTCCACCGGGTCACGGCCCTCCGAGCCGGAGACATCCACCACATGCACAAGAAGCCTGCAGCGGTCCACATGGCGGAGAAAATCGTGCCCGAGGCCGGCACCCTCCGAGGCGCCTTCAATCAGGCCGGGGATATCAGCCATGACAAAGCTTCTGCCCTCATCCACGTAGACAACGCCGAGATTCGGGTAGAGCGTGGTGAAATGATAGTTGGCAATTTTCGGGTGGGCTTTGCTCACCACGGAGAGAAGGGTGGATTTGCCCACATTGGGAAACCCGACCAGCCCCACATCCGCCAAAAGCTTCAGCTCCAGCGTGATCTCAAAGCTCTCCCCTTCCAGGCCGGGCTTGGCAAAACGAGGCACCTGACGGGTGGGCGTGGCAAAGTGCATGTTGCCCCAGCCGCCGCGGCCGCCGCGGGCAGCAACCCAGTCCTCCCCGGAGGACATGTCGTGCATGATGGCGTTGGTGGCCGTGTCACGGACCACCGTGCCCCGGGGAACACGGATGATGATGGATTCCCCATCCTTGCCGTTGCAGCGTTTGCCGCTGCCGTTCATCCCGTTGCCTGCAACAAACTTGTGCTTGTAGCGAAAGTCCATCAACGTGGACATGTTGTCATCCACCGTGAAGATCACGCTGCCGCCGCGGCCGCCGTCACCCCCGTCAGGGCCGCCGGCTGCCACATACTTTTCGCGATGGAAGGCAATGGCGCCGTCGCCGCCCTTGCCCGCTTTCACGGTGATTCTTGTTTTGTCAATAAAGCTTGTCATAAATACCCCTGTATTGGAAAAGGCCGGACTGAAAGCCCGGCCTTACGGTTCACTTTTTACTGAGCGATTTCTTCGTAAACAGAAACCTTTTTACGGTCTTTGCCGAGACGCTCGAATTTGACGGTGCCATCCACAAGTGCGAAGAGCGTATCATCTTTGCCCTTGCCTACGTTAGTGCCCGGATGAATCTTCGTTCCGCGCTGTCTGACGAGGATGTTGCCGGCAAGCACGAACTGACCGTCTGCTCTTTTGGCTCCAAGACGCTGTGACGCACTGTCGCGCCCGTTCTTCGTGGAACCCATACCTTTTTTATGAGCCATGTAGGTTAACCTCCCTTTGTCAAAATCAGTGATGCGGAATATCAGCCGTTGATTGCTTCAATCTGGACCTTGGAATACGGCTGTCTGTGGCCCTGCGTTCTGCGATAGCCTTTTTTCGGCTTCATCTTGTAAACGCGGATCTTTGCGGATCTGCCGGACTTCACAAGATTTGCAGTGACGGTTGCGCCGTCAATGTAGGGCTTGCCGAAGGTGACATTCTCACCGTCAACCACGGCAAGAACCTTGTCGAACGTGACAGCTGCGCCGGCTTCAGCATCCAGCTTCTCGACGAAGATCACATCGCCTTCAGAAACACGATACTGCTTGCCGCCTGTTACGATAACAGCATTCTTCAATGAACTTTCCTCCCTCTTCTCAGGACTCGCTCTTGAGGCGGAGCTGTGCCCACTTTCACAAGCCTCTTCAACGCGGCTTTAGTAGTATACAAGACTCTTCGCAAAAAGTCAACATTTTTTATCGGGTTTTCCCGCAGTTTTTCCTATGTTTTTGCGGAAAGCATGCCGCTGACAGCCAGCATCACACCCAGCTTGCCGGATTCGTAGGTGAGCCCGCCCTGCAGGTAGACGCAGTATGGCTCCCGAACCGGCCCGTCACAGGAGAGCTCGATGGAGCTGCCCTGGATAAAGGCACCGGCGGCCATGATCACATCGCAGTCATAACCGGGCATCGGGGCGGGCACGGGAGAAACAAAGGAATCTACCGGAGCCCCTGCCTGAATTCCGCCGCAGAATGCCTCCATCTTCTCGGGAGAGCCGAGGGAAATGCGCTGGATAATGTCAGACCGCTTTTCATCATAGCGGGGATGGCTGTCATAACCCAGAAGATGCATCATGGCTGCAGCAAATACAGCCGTCTTCACAGCCTGCATCACAATGTGGGGGGCCATAAAGAAGCCCTGGAACAGCAGGCGGTTCACCCCCAGGGTGGACCCGCACTCCCCGCCGATCCCCGGCAGGGTCATGCGGCAGGCGGCCTTCTCCACAAGGTCGGCCCGGCCGGCAATATATCCGCCGGTAGGCGCAAGACCGCCGCCCGGGTTTTTGATGAGAGAGCCTGCTATCAGATCCGCTCCCACGTGGGTGGGTTCCAGAACATCGGTGAATTCCCCGTAGCAGTTATCCACAAAAACGGTGATCTCCGGCCTTGCTGACTTGACGGCGCTGCAAAGCTCACGGATCTGGTCGATGGTTAAGGCCTTTCTGGTGCTGTAGCCGATGGAGCGCTGCGCTATAACGGATTTAACGGCAGGATCAGCCAGCGCCTTGAGCACGGCGGGGATGTCAATGGTTCCGTCCTCTCGAAGATCCACCTGCTCGTAGCCGATCCCGTAAAACCGGAGTGAGCCGAACTCCTCTCCCGTGATGCCGATGGCCCGGTGGAGCGTGTCATAGGGTTTGCCGGTGGCGGCAAGGATCTTCTCCCCCGGGGCACAGAGGGCAAAGAGGGCCGATGTGATGGCGTGGGTGCCGTTGACAAAATGGGGGCGAACCAGAGCGGCTTCCGCTCCGAAAACCCGGGCGTAGATTTTCTCCAGGGTTTCGCGGCCCAGATCATCATAGCCGTAACCGGTTGTGCCGGCAAAGCAGGCTTCGGAAACCCGATTGGCCTGAAAAGCCTCCATCACGCGAAGCGTATTCTTTTCGCAGATCTCCTGCAGGGCAGCGAACTGCGGCGCGGCCAGTTCCTCGGCCCTGCGGGCGAGATCATATACTTCCGGGGAAATCTCTGAAATATTCACGCTTATAACTCCATTACCAGTTTCTTGAAATGTCTGCCTCTCTCGGCAAAGTTTTTAAAATGATCAAATGCTGCACAGGCCGGGGAGAGAAGCACAATGTCGCCGGGGACGGCACAGCGGGATGCGGCGAAAACAGCATCGTCAAAATTGTCTATTTTTTCTGTGGGGAGACCGGACTCGGCATAATACCGGGAGGCCTTCACCGCCTGCAGGATTTTATCTGCCGTGTCGCCTGTGGCGAAAACCGCCTTGGCATGCAGGCACAGCTCATCCCCCAGACCGTCAAACGGGATGTGCTTGTCATATCCGCCGACGATAATGACGGGCTTGACCTTCAGCGCATGCAGCCCGGCAGCAGTGCGCGTGGGGCTGGTGCCGATGGAATCATTGATATAGGTGACGCCGTTATACACCCGCACCGTCTCCAGCCGGTGCTCCACGCCGCGAAATTCCATTGCCACCCTGCGGCAGATCTCATCCGGCACAAAGTCAGCCGTGGCGGCGAATGCGGCCATATAGTTCATGCAGTTATGCTCACCGGGAAGGAGGATTTCATCGGCATGCATAATCGGCGTTTCCGCCCCGTCCTTTCCACGGATGATAACCCCATCCCGGCAAAAGACGCCGTTTTCGCAGGCCCTCTTCAGGGAGAAAAACCGCTTGCGGGAAGACGCCTCGGAGGCAAAAGAGGGCGTGAGGGCATCATCGGCGTTCAGAACCAGAACATCGTTCTCGTTCTGCATGCGATAGATGGATTTTTTGGCATCAATGTAATCGGCATAATCCTTATGCTTGTCCAGATGATTCGGGCTGATGTTGGTGATGACGGAGACCGCCGGGTGGCAGGGCATGCTGTGCAGTTGGAAGGAACTGAGCTCCAGCACGGCAATGTCATAAGGCTTCATGTGCGGCGTTTCGCACAGAAGCGGATTGCCGATATTGCCACCCAGATTCACGGTACGGCCTGCGGCCTTCAGAAGCTCGGAGATGATGGTGGTTGTGGTGGTCTTCCCGTCACTGCCGGTAACAGCAATCACCGGGCAGGGGCAGGTCTGAAAAAAGACTTCCATTTCAGAGGTGATAACACTGCCGTTCTCCTTCGCCTTCTCCAGATGGGGGTCAAAAGGCATCAGGCCGGGCGTGCGGAAAATGATATCATAGTCCAGATGCTCGAGATAATCCTCTCCCAGCTGAAGAGTAGCCCCGAGAGCGCGAAGCTTATCGGCTTCCTCTCCCATATCCTCAGCGGTACGCCTGTCGCAGGCAGTCACATGGCAGCCGGCAGCAAGCAGCGCAGTGATCAGCGGCTCATTGCTCACACCGATCCCGACGATGCAGATTCGTTTGTCACGGATGGAGCGGATATATTCCTCAAAAGTCATAAAATGACCTCCCAATTAAAAAAATGCTGCCGAGACACAGCAAATGTCATTATAGCGTTTTCTGCCGGTATTTACAAGAATAATTGTTGACTCCGGGGCTGATTTCGTTTAAAATATGCGGGCGAGCCGGCCGAACGGCCGCGGGCACGAGGCGAAAGCCTGTGCGTGAGGAAAGTCCGGGCTCCACAGGGCAAGGATAACGGGTAACGCCCGCCAGGGGTGACCCTCGGACAAGTGCAACAGAGATATACCGCCGCGGCAACGCGGTAAGGGTGGAAAGGCGAGGTAAGAGCTCACCCGTCGCATGGAGACATGCCGACGCTGTAAACTCTATCCGGAGCAACACCGTGGGAGAGCACAAGGCCTGCCCGGCCGCTCTCGGGAGGTGGCTTGAGCCTGCGGGCAACCGCAGGCCACAGATAGATGGCCGTTTAAGACAGAACCCGGCTTACAGACCGACTCGTATTTTTAGATCATTCCGCTTGGGGCGTACGCCCGTCAGGCGGGATTTTCTTTTTGATGCATTTTTCGGTGAATATTCAAAAAGTTATGCATGACTAACCAACGGGTTATATGTTATGATACTAAGGTGTGAAATGTGTTTGTTTTTTACCTAATTAATAAGGAGTAACATATGGCAAGAGAAATCCTGTTTGAACTGGGCAAAATGATTACGGACCGGCTTCCGTACAAATTCGGCATCAAAAAGCTGACAGAGAGTGATCCGGAATACATTATTCTGGATCGTGCATGCTCCAATGACGAGATTGCGGAGATCATGCTGAAGATGGGGCTTCGCAAGCCCAAAACCACCGCGGAGATTGCACACCTCACCGGCAAGAGCGAGGAGCGCGTCACGGAGCTTCTCACCGACGCTGCCGAGCACGGCATCGTTGAATATAACTGGGAGAATCCGCGGCATGAGAAGCAGTGGTATGTGCAGCTGTTCGTACCCGGAATTGCCGAGATGACCAACATGGTCCTTTGGCAGGTTGAGAAGTATCCGGAGCTTGCTGATTCCTTTGATAAGATGACCTTCCTCCCTCTGGAGGGAAAAACCCATCTGATTCCTCCCGGCGGGGACGGAATCGGCATGCACGTCATCCCGGTGGAAGCTGCTATCCCGGCGAAGAGCCAGTCGGCTTCTGTGGAGCACCTCTCCCACTGGCTCGAGAAATATGACGGCCAGTTTTCTGTGGGTTACTGCTCCTGCCGCAATGCCCGCCGCCTCTACGGCGAAGGCTCCGGCGAGATTCAGGATGACTGCTGCATCGGTGTGGGCGATTTTGCCACCTATCTCATTGAAACCGGAAAGGGCCGTCCTATCACCAAGGAAGAGGCCCTGGAGATTCTTCAGCGCTCCGAGGACAACGGATACGTTCACCAGGTCACAAACATTGACGGTTCCGACAAGATTTTCGGCATCTGCAACTGTGATGTGGGCGTGTGCTTTGCCCTGCGCACCAGCCAGTATTTCAACACACCGAACCTTTCCGCTTCTGCCTACCGGGCACATGTGGACAAGGAGAACTGCGTAGCCTGCGGCAAGTGCGTAGAAGTCTGCCCGGCCGGCGCGGTGAAGCTGGGCCAGAAGCTCTGCACGAAAAACGGTGAGGTTTCTTACCCGAAGCAGGAGCTGCCCTCCGGCCTCAAATGGGGCAAGGATAAGTATAACCCGAATTACGTGGTAGATAACCGCAAAAACTGCCATGAATCCGGCACGGCTCCGTGCAAAACCGCATGCCCGGCACACATTGCCATCCAGGGCTACATCAAGCTTGCCAAAGAGGGCAGATATCTCGATGCCCTGAAGCTGATCAAACAGGACAACCCCTTCCCCTCCGTGTGCGGCTATGTCTGCAACCGCCGCTGTGAGGACGCCTGCACCCGCGGCGCCCTGGACAAGGCCCTGGCCATCGATGAGATCAAAAAGTTCATTGCAGAACAGGATCTCAAGGGTGAAGAGCGGTATATCCCCGCCCCCATTCGCCGCAGACCCATCGACAAACCCTATGAGGAGAAGGTCGCCATTATCGGTGCAGGCCCTGCAGGCCTGAGCTGCGCCTATTACCTCGCCCGCATGGGTTATACCAACGTGACCGTTTTTGACCGGAACCCGCAGCCGGGCGGCATGCTCGTGATGGGCATTCCCAGCTATCGCCTGGACCGCAGCGCACTGAAGGGTGAGATTGAGGTGCTGGAGAAGATGGGTGTTCACTTCCGCATGAACACGGAAGTCGGAAAGGACGTCACCATCGAGCAGCTTCGCGCAGAGGGATACAAGGCATTCTACGCAGCCATCGGTGCCCAGAAGAGCTCTGCCATCGGTGTTCCCGGTGAGGAGCTGGAAGGTGTTTACGGCGGTGTGGACTTCCTGCGGGAAGTGAACCTGGGCAACAAGCCGTCTCTCTGCAGGAAGTGCGCGGTTATCGGCGGAGGCAACGTGGCAATGGACCTGTGCAGAACCGCCGTGCGTCTTGGTGCGGAGACCTATGTGATCTACCGCAGAAGCGAAGAAGAGATGCCCGCCGACAAGGAAGAGATCGCCGAGGCAAAAGAAGAGGGCGTGAAGTTCTGCTTCCTCAATGCACCAGTTGAGATTCTCGGCAAAGACGGAAAAGTCTGCGGATTGAAAGTGGAGCTCATGGAGCTCGGCGAGAAGGACGAGAAGGGCAAACGCAAGCCCGTCGGCACCGGGAAGTTCGAGACCATTGAGCTGGACAGCGTGCTGGCAGGTGTCGGCCAGGTGATCGACTGGGGCACGCTGGACGTGGGCGCACTGAAGACCGGCAAGAAGGGCAATGCCATTGCAGACCCCGTGACCTATCAGACCGAGCAGGCAGACATCTTCGTCGGCGGTGATGTTTACACCGGCCCGAAGTTTGCCATCGACGCCATTGCAGCCGGACGGGAAGGCGCAGAGTCGATCCACCGCTTTGTGCAGGACGGACAGAGTCTGACCAGAGGCCGCAATCTGAGAGAGTTCTACGAGCTTGATAAAGACAACCTGGTATTCGGCGTTGACAGCTTTGACAAGCCTGCCCGTCAGGCAGTGCTGCACGACGCGAAGAAGGCACGCTCCTTCGAGCATGACAGGCTGACCTTCACCGAGGAACAGGTGAAAGCGGAAGCCAGCCGCTGCCTGGGCTGCGGCGTCAGCGTGGTGGACCAGAACAAGTGCATCGGCTGCGGACTGTGCACCACCAAGTGCATGTTTGATGCAATCCATCTGCAGCGCGATGTGCCGGAGGCCTCCAACATGGTGCGTTGTGAAGACAAGGTCGGCCCCATGCTGAAGCATGCGGCAAAACAGAGCATCAATCTGATTCTTAGGAAGTAACGGAAAACGAAATAATACAGCATAACAGCAGAAACGGCAGGCGAAAAAGCCTGCCGTTTCTGTTTTACCCTGTTTCAGGGAAAAGAACACTCAGAGATTTGCCTTGATCTTTGCAATCATGTCCACATACGCTGCATCGGAGAGGAAGGTCTGCCCGGGGTTCATGGCAAACACACCGCCCCACTCATATCCGTCCTTATACTTAGGGACCAGATGCATATGCAGGTGGCATCCCGTATCACCGTATGCTCCGTAATTGAGCTTATCCGGCTCGAATGCCGCATGGATTGCTTTTGCCGCGCGGTTCACATCTGCAAAGAAAGCATTGCGCTCTTCATCCGAAATGTCGGTGATTTCACTGACATGGTCTTTATAGGCAACGATGCACCTGCCCGGATGGCTCTGCTCCCTGAAGAGAATCAGGGTGCTGACACTCAGATCACAGATTTTGATGCCGAACGCATCCAGCAGCTCTCCGCCCATGCAATATCCGCAGGCGGTTCTGGGGCTCATTGCCTGTTTTTCTTCCAAAGTCATTCCGACTTGCTCCTTTATAATTGGTATAAATTCTGTTTACCAGCCGTAATTATCGCCGGCCTGACGAGCAAAAGAGTAAAGGAAGCGGCTCTTAAAGTCATAATTCTCCTTCTCCTCTGCCAGCCACATGGCTTCCAGCGCGGCACCGTAAAGGGTGGGCGTGTCAAGCAGCTTCATCACGCAGCCCTCCGGGGCACGCTCGCAGACAGCTTCCGTATATTCGGGGACGTGGAGAAACACGCCGCCGCCGAGGACACCGCGATAGGGGTGGCCCATAATCTGATAGGCCGTCTGCATGGCCTCGGCAAAATAGTTGACCGCGTCATCAAAAATGCGGGAAGCGACTTCGTCCCCCTGTTTGCGGGCTGCAAAAACCGCCTGCGCAAAGGAGGAAATATAGGCACGACCGCCTGCATAGATGACAGGGAGATGCTCCCGGAGCGTCTCGCCCATCTCGGCTTCCAGAATCGGTGTGAGAAGGGTTGCGGGGCCGCGGCCGTCACGCTCGCGCTGTGTGGCAATCAGAGCCTGCTGCCCGATCACATAGCCGCTTCCGCCGGTGTCCAGCATGTAGCCGCTGCTGCCGATGTAGTGGCGGTGTTCATTATCCTTTTTCCGGACACAGCAGTAGGAGCCTGTGCCGGAGATTAAACATACACCGTCATCTTTTCCGAGGCCGGCAGCCATAACGCTGGAGACTACGGAATCCATTTTCACCTTTGCCTTCCCGAACTGACGTTTCAGGCGCTGCTCGATTTCCGGAAAGTAATATGACGCGGAAATACTGCCGAACACACTGGCAATTTCTCCGTCTGCCGGCATACGGGCTTTCATGTTTTCCGCCGCATCACGGATACGGTCGCTTGCTTCCGCAACTCCGATATCAAACGCGTTTGCACCGCGGCCGCGTGCATAAGCATAGACCTTGCCGGTCTGATCAAACAGAATGCTCTCGGTTTTATATCCGCCGGAATCAATTGCGATAAAATACTTCATCCTTAAGGCTCCTCCATCTTTTTTATTGTTCAGCTTAAGAGTTTGCTGCTGTAGAAATTATAACTTTTGCCGGGCCTGCTGTCAATTAAAAATCGATTGATCCCGGAAATTTATATTCCCAAAAAATTGCACTCCCTGCAGCGTAATAAGCATCTTTATCTGAATGGTTTTCCGCTATAATAGCAGAAACCTCCTGTTGTGTGTCATAACAGGAGGTTTGTTTTATGTTATCATATTTGCAATGTACAGCATAACTGCTTTATCAAAACCTTGGAAAAAGTCCTGAAATCAGTACATTTCGCAAAATCCGGCGCACATTCGTGCATTATTCAGCGTCTTCCCAGTTGTGCCAGACGTTCTGAACGTCGTCATTGTCGTCCAGCAGGTCGAGCATCTTCTGCAGGCCTTTGGCTTCGTCCTCATTGGAAAGCTTGATATAGCCGTTCTGCGGGAGCATTTCCACCTGAGCAGAAAGGAGCGTGTAGCCCTTTGCGGTGAGAGCATCGGAAACTGCAGCAACATCATCTTCCGCGGTGTAGACAGTGAAGGAGCCTTCATCGGGTTCCACATCTGCTGCGCCGGCATCGAGAGCATCCATCATGACAGTGTCTTCATCCAGCTCTTCGTCCTCGTCATCGATGACGATAACACCCTTGCGGTCAAAGGACCAGCTGACACAGCCGGTAACGCCCATGGATCCGCCGTATTTATCAAAAAGGTGACGGACTTCGCCTGCGGTGCGGTTGCGGTTGTCGGTCATTGTCTCAACGATGATCGCTACACCGCTGGGGCCGTAGCCTTCATAGGTGATTTTTTCATAGTTGTCCGTATTGCCCGAACCAAGCGCCTTATCAATGGTACGCTTGATATTGTCATTGGGCATGTTGGCCGCCTTCGCTTTAGCGATAACGGAAGCAAGCTTGGAATTGCTGCGGGGATCACCGCTGCCGCCTTCTTTTACGGCGACGATCATCTCACGTGCAATCTTGGTGAAAGCCTGCGCTCTCTTGGCATCCGCTGCCCCTTTGGTCTTCTGAATATTATGCCATTTGGAATGTCCTGACATAGTTGATACAACTCCCTTACTGGTAATTTAATATGATTTTAGCACAATGCAATGGGTATGACAAGAAAAAATGTTACAGCAGAGCAGGTTCAGTAATTGTTTCTGCTCTGGGTTTTTATCAGATCGTAGAGTCTTTTATAGGATTCATATCTGGTCGGGGCCAATGCGCCGGTGCGCACTGCACTTGAGATGGCACAGTCCGGTTCATTGAGGTGCCGGCAGTCCTGAAAACGGCAGGAACCGAAATACGGCTCGAAATCCGGGAAACAGTACTGCAGCTGTTCCGCCTCGATATCATCCACCATCTGCACTTCAAAAGACGCGAACCCCGGTGTGTCTGCCACAAAGGTGGTGTCATCCAGCGGAAAGAACTCCACGTGGCGGGTTGTATGCTTCCCGCGCCCCAGCTTTTCGCTGATCTCGTCCGTTTTCAGAGCCAGGTCCGGAACAAGACAGTTGAGAATGCTGGATTTTCCGATTCCGGAATTCCCGGCAAAGGCACAGATCTTGCCCTGAATCAACCTCCGCAGAGTTTCAATCCCCTCTCCGGTGGCAGCACTGGTGCACACGGTGGGGAAACCGGATCTGGAATAGATGGCAAAGAGCTCATCTGCAGATACGAGATCGCATTTATTCAGGCAGACGATCATCTCACAGTCCGCATGCCGGGCAATGACGGAGAACCGGTCGATGAGGAAGGGATCGGTCACCGGCTTTGCGGCACCGGCAATATAGACCATGGCGTCGATATTGGCCACAGCGGGACGGATGAAAGAATTCTTCCTTGGTGCGATGGCGTCAATCGTGCCGGTGGCGTCCGGCTGAAGAGAATAGGTCACATGGTCGCCCACAAGAGGTGACGTGCTGACATGGCGGAAGCGCCCCTTCGCCTTGCAGGTGATTCGGCGTGATCCGTCCGCCACGGTATAAAAGCCGCTGAGCGCCTTGATGATTGTACCTTCACCCATCAGTAGAAGATCCCTCCCGCGCCGCCGGAGGAAACCGTCAGCGTCACATTGGTAAGCTCCTCCACCTCGGCAAAGGCCACAACACTCTGGGAAATCACAGTGCCGGCATCATAGACGCTGGTGATCCGCTCACTGCCGCCGTAAGTCAGATTTGCATTGCGCAGTTTTTCGATGGCCGCATCCTCGGAAAGCCCTACCAGATTCGGCATGCGCACATAGCTGATCTGAACACCGCTGCTCACCGTGAGGTAGACCGTGGAACCTGCACTGATGCTCTCCCCCGCAGAGGGGCTTGATGAAATGACCAGATCCTTCGCAACGGTCTGTGAGGTCTGATTGGAGACCTCTACCACAAATCCGGCATTCTGCAGCACACGCGTAGCCTCCCGGTAATCGGAGCCCACCACATTCGGCACCTCGCTGAGCACATATCCCGTGCTGACCGACAGCCGCACGGGCATGCCTTCATCCGTCAGCATCAGGCTTCTGCCGGCTACCGGGTCCTGAGCAAGCACCGTGCCCGCCGGGGTGGAGGTATCCACCACTTCCGTGACCGTGAATTTATAGCGCGAAGTGAGGGACACATCGTGGGAAATGGTGTCATAGCTGCTGCCGACAAAGTTGGGCAGCTCAACACGCTGCGCCTCGGTGAAAACGTCCCTCAGCCAGAAATTCCAGAGGAAGACGAACATCATCACAACCACGGCAAGCAGCGCAAAGGAACCTGTGGAAAACCCGATCCGGTTCGAGCGGCGCATAGACCGCACATACTCCCACTTGGGGATATTGACCGTCGGCGTGACGGAAACCTTCAGAGGGCCACCCTCCTGCTCACCGAGGCCGTTTCTTGCCCGATTTTCCGCCTTGACGACCTTGTCGGTAAACCGGTTCAGAGCAGTTTTCAGTTCCTGGGAGGACTGATAGCGCTCCGCAGGGTCCACCGCCATGGCTTTCATGACAATGTTTTCAAATTCCTCCGGTACGTCCACATCAAAAGCCCGGACAGGCAGCAGAGAACCGGATTTCTGCTGCTGCAGAATCTCCATCGGGGTTTCCCCTGTATAGGGCTTGTAGCCGGTGAGCATCTCATACATGGAGACACCCAGAGAATAAACATCTCCCCTGGCATCCGCCTTTTTACCCCGAAGCTGTTCGGGAGCGATATAATGCAGAGAGCCGAGAGCCTCGCCTTTCGTCTCATTCAGCTCGTGCTGGAAGGCTGCAATGCCGAAATCTGCCACTTTGATGCTGCCGTTGGGCAGCAGCATAATGTTCTGGGGCTTGATGTCCCGGTGAATAATGCCTCGCTCATGGGCATGCTGGAGCGCGTCCGCAATCTGACGGGAAAAATGAAGCACCTGCTTCCAGGGGACGGGATGCTTCCGCTCCATATACTGGCGCAGCGTAATGCCGGAGAGAAGCTCCATGACAAGATAGCTCAGATCTTCCGTCTGGCTGACGTCATAGATGGCTACGATGCCCGGATGGGAAAGCTTTGCAACCGCATGGGCCTCGGCAAAAAACTGCCGGCTGATCTCCTCATCTCCGAAGAGTTCATCCCGCACGATTTTGACGGCAACCTCCCGGTTCAGCCGGGTATCCAGCGCACGGAAGACGATGGCCATGCCGCCTTCGCCGATTTTCTCCAGGATCTGATACCGGTCATCCAGCACCGTGCCCAGATATTTGGTGTAGGATTTCTCACTCATGGCTTAACCACCACTGCAATCGTCACATTATCTCCGGCGCCCCGCGCATAGGTCTGGGAAAGCAGATCCCGGCAGCATTCTTCGGGATCAGGATGCAGGAGATACGTCTGTAGGATTTCATCATCGGTTACAAAGTTGGAAAGCCCGTCACTGCAGAAAAGAAGCATATCGCCGGACTGCATCTTGACTTCAAAGATATCCGCGTCCTCATAGACATCTCCGCCCAGCGCCCTGGTTATAATGTTCTTGCGGGGATGGGTTCTCGCTTCTTCCTTTGTGATAAGGCCGGCATTGACATAGGTCTGCACCAGGGAATGGTCTTCCGTGATCTGCACAATGGTCTTGCGGCCGGCAGAGAGCTGATAGGCACGGCTGTCACCCACGTTCACCAGGTAGGAGGTACCGGATTCTGACAAAATCCCGCCGACGAGAGTAGTTCCGAGGCCTGCATATTCCTCCGACATTTCGGAATACTGCAGAATGATGCTGTTAGCTTCCCGGCAGCCGTCCTGCAGGATTTTCCGGGTATCCATGAATCTTCTGATACGGGAGGTCAGCTTGCCGCGGACATAGTTGCGAAAAGCCTCATCTGCCAGGTGCGACGCCAGACGGCCTGCGGCATGCCCTCCCATCCCGTCACACACAACGAGAAGGAGCACATCGCCGATTTCTTCGATGGAAAAGCAGTCCTGATTTTCCTTACGAACGATTCCCTTGTCAGATATGCCGTAATACTTCATTTTTCTCTGCTCTTTTCAAACTTTCTGCGGAGCTGACCGCAGGATGCATCAATATCTCCGCCCAGACGTCTGCGTACGGTGTAGTTTACGCCGGAATCCTCCAGCACTTTGATAAAGGCTTTCATATGCCCCTGGGTGGAAGGCCCGTAACGGGATTCCTCCACATGATTCAGGGGGATCAGATTCACGTGGGCTCCGACACTGCGGGCACGCTCGACCAGAAGCTTTGCGTGCGGAAGCGTATCATTCACCCCGTCAATCATGGCGTATTCAAAAGAAACTCTTCTGCCTGTTTTTTCCGTATAATCCCTGCAGGCTTTCATGAGGGCGTCCACTCCCCTGCCCCGGTTGGCAGGCATGAGCCTGGAGCGTGTCTCGTCATCCGGTGCATGAAGGGATACCGCAAGCGTAAGCTGCAGGTCCTGCTGCGCCAGATCATCAAACCGCTCAATAATGCCGCAGGTGGAGAGGGAAACATGCCGCAAACTGAGATTGAAGACCTCCGGATGGTTCAGGAGGCGAAGGAACCGCATCACATTGTCAAAATTATCCAGAGGCTCCCCTGTTCCCATCAACACCACATGAGAGATGGTCTCCCCGCTGTCCTTCTGGGAAAAAAGCACCTCATTGAGCATTTCGGAGGGCTCCATCTGACGCACAAGCCCGCCGATGGTGGATGCGCAGAAAGCACAGCCCTGCCTGCAACCCACCTGGGTGGAAATACAGACGGTGTTTCCGTAGCGGTATTTCATCACAACGGTCTCCACCGCATTCCCGTCGGAAAGGCCCCAGAGATACTTGATGGTTCCGTCTTTGGCGGAAACCTGCTTCCGCAGCACTTCCGGGCGATAGAGCGAGTATTCCTCCGCAAGACGCGTCCGGAGCTCCAGCGGGAGATTTTTCATCTCGTCAAAGGAGGAGACCCCCTTTGCCAGCCACTGGGACACCTGCTTTGCACGGAAAGCGGGAAAACCCTTTTCGCGGAAATCTGCCAGAATCTCCTCCGGCAGCATGGAGAGTATATCTTTCATTCCTTTTTCCTTAGCACACAGGCATAAAACCCGTCGGTTCCGTCCAGATGGGGCCAGAAGGTTTTTTCATCGATTCTGTCAAATCCGGCAAGGCTGTGGGCAACCTGCTCATTTTCCTCTTCAAAAACCGTACAGGTGGAGTAAAGCAGCTTTCCGCCGGGCGCAACATAACGCGCGACATTGTTCAGAATGCGCTTCTGAACAGCGGGAAGGCCAAGAATCTCCTCTTCGGTCTTCAGCCGAATTTCCGGCTTTTTCCGGATGACGCCGAAGCCGGAGCATGGCACATCGGCGATCACCAGGTCAAAAGCACGGTCAAATTCACTCCGGTACTCCCCCGCATCACAGCAGAGCGTACGGATGATGCCGATACCGAGCCGGTCCGCTCCGGATCGGATGAGAGAAAGCTTCTTTTCGTGAATATCACAGGAGAGGATGCTGCCGCGGTTTTCCATCAGCACGGATGCGGTAAAGGATTTTCCGCCGGGTGCCGAGCAGGCATCCAGCACACGCATACCCGGCTCGGGGTGTGCCATTTCCACGGACTGAAAAGCTGCAGCATCCTGAACGTATGTCTCCCCGGGCGCAAACGCAGCATGATGCACGGTGGGAGGCTCCGCATTGTCTGCCTCCAGCAGCGCTTCCGTGAAAGCCCGGCCGTGGCGGGATATCATCCGATCCACAAACCAGTCCGGATGGCTGAAGCGCACGGCAAGGTCGTCCGGGGTACGGACCCCGCCGGCGGCAATTTTTCGCAGCACTGCGTTGACAAGCCCGGAGGCGCTGGAATAGCCGGCAGTGCGGCAAAGCGAAACACTCTCGCTGACCGCTGCATGCACCGGGATTCTGTCACTGAACAGAATCTGGTAGGCTCCGAGCCGGAGAATATTCCGCACGGTTCCGTCCAGCTTTTTCCGGCCGATGAGAAAGCTGTCGATGTTATAGTCCAGAAGCCTGTAATTCTGCAGGACTCCCAGAGCCAGATGGGACGCAAGAGCAGTCTCCCGTTCGTCCAGATCTTTTGATACACTGCTGATGGTCTGCTGGGACCATGCACCTGTCCGGAAGCATCGATCCAGCACCTTCAGGGCAGCTTTACGACCGTCTGCCATCAGAGTTTATGGCCTCGCAGATAATCCGCTGCGTTCATACGCTTCTTGCCCGGGGCCTGAAGCTCCGTGATCAGAATCGTCTCCCCATCACCGCAGGCGATTTCAATCCCATCCTTGCCGGAGGCAACGATACTGCCGGGTTCTGAGGATGTGTGATGATCGGTCTTGCGGGCGGAAAAGATCTTCAGAACGCTGCCGCCCAGCTCTGCGGTTGCAACCGGCCAGGGCTGGAGGCCGTAAATCCACTTTATCACAGCACGGGCAGGCTTGGAAAAGTCAATGGGAGAGAGGCCCTTGTCAAGCATGGTGACATAGGTCGCTTCCTCGTGATTCTGCGGCGTTCTCGGAGCGGTGCCCGCCTCAATATCCTGAACTGTTCGGATCAGAAGCGATGCGCCGATCTCTTTCAATCTGTCATAGAGCTCGCCGGAGGTCTCATATTCCCCGATCTCCGTCTCCTCCTCATAGATGATATCTCCCGCATCCATTTCGGAGGCGAGATACATGGTTGTTACTCCGGTTTTCGTATCTCCGTTCAGGACGGACCACTGGATCGGGGCAGCACCCCTGTATTGAGGGAGGAGAGAACCGTGAACGTTGATCGTGCCGAGAGGCGGCACGGCAAGCAGATCATCCGGCAGGATCCTGCCATAGGCAACCACCACCACGAGATCCGGTTTCAGACTTTGGAGCGTGGCAAGGGCGGTGCCGTCCCGCATCTTTGTCGGCTGGAAGACCGGCAGATCATGCGCCAGCGCCAGCTGCTTCACAGGAGAGAAGGTTACTTCCATACCTCTCCCTTTCGCTTTATCAGGCTGCGTGAAAACACCCACCACATCATAATGATTCTCCAGAAGGGCGTTGAGAGATGCGGAAGCGAATTCCGGTGTCCCCATAAATACGATGCGCATCGGTTTAAAACTCCCCACTCTGAATTTCTTCTTCCGTGAGCATACGCTCTGCCAGAGACGTAAAGAGGATCCCGTTCAGATGATCGATTTCATGACAGAAGCAGCGGGCTGTAAGCCCCTCACCTTCCCGTTCAAACCAGTTTCCGTATCTGTCCTGTGCGCGAACGGTAACCTTCTCCGGGCGGGTGACAATGCCGAACTGATCCGGAACACTGAGGCAGCCCTCAGAGCCCCGCTGTTCGCCCTCGGCGGAGATAATCTCCGGATTGATCAGCTCAATGATAAATTCCTCTTCCCCTTCGGGTACGTTTGTCTCCACCACCAACACAACCCGGCGCAGCACACCGACCTGGGGCGCGGCAAGACCCACCCCATTGGAGGTATTCAGGGTTTCTGCCATGTCATCGAGAAGGACATGCAGTCTGTTGTCAAATTTAACCACCGGACGGGAGGTCTTGTTCAGTGTAGGGTCTCCCTCCGTGAGGATATTCCGTAATGCCATTTGTTTCCTTTCTTTCCCGCGGCAGCGTCAGATTTCAGAATTCCGGGTCGTTATCCGCATAAAAGGATATGCCCCGAAATCGTTTATCCGTGCTGCATTCTGTTATTACACCCGAGACTGCGCTTCGAATCGTCGCGTCCGCACTGCATTTGACCATCACCCGGTAGCGAAACAGGTTATTCACCCGCACCACCGCAAGAGGTGTCGGCCCGAGAAGTTCTGTTTTCTTTCCGCTGCTGAGAAGGCCTGACAGTCTTTTCCGGATAAACCGGCAGGCTTCCACCACCAGATGTTCCACCGGACCGGAAGCCGTAATGGAAATCAGGTCTGTAAAGGGCGGAGACTCCTGCAGGGCTCTGATCCGGATCTCCGATTGATAAAAGGATTCATAATCCTGCTTTGCTGCCTGACGAATCACTTCATTGGTCGGGGTAAACGTCTGTATGACAGCTCGCCCTGCCTTTCTACCCCGGCCGCTTCTGCCGATGACCTGCGTAATCAGAGAAAAAGTTTTCTCCGCCGCCCGGAAGTCCCCGGAATAGAGGCTCTGGTCCGCTGAGAGAACACCCACCAGCGTAACATTTTCAAAATTCAGCCCCTTCGTTACCATCTGGGTGCCGATCATAATCGGGATATTTTCCGTGCGGAAGCGCTCAAACACCTGTTCATGGGTCATGCTGGCCGACAGCACGTCCGCATCCATCCGGATCACGCCGGAATCCGGAAAAAGGCGGTGGAGCTCTTCTTCCACCAGCTGGGTTCCCGCACCCACATATTTGAGAATCCCTCCGCAATCAGGGCAGGCATCGTCCACCCTGCGTGTATATCCGCAGTAATGGCAGATGAGACGCCGGTTTACGCTGTGATAGGTTAGGGAGACACTGCATTTCGGGCATTTATAAATATACCCGCACTCACCGCAGGTCACCAGTTTATGAGCCCCTCTCCGGTTGAGGAAGAGAATGCTCTGCTCACCCCGATCTATATTCGTCTGCAGCTCACCCCTGAGGAAGGAGCTGATGCTGCCGTCGTTGCCTGCGCGAAGCTCCTGCTTCAGGTCTACAACAGTGACTTCGGGAAGCTCCATCTCATTAAAGCGCTTCCTGAGGACGAAACGGGAATATTTCCCTGTCTCTGCGAAATACCGGCTCTCCACATCCGGAGTAGCTGAGCCCAGCACCAGCAGGCATCCGCTTTTGTAGCAGCGAAACTTCGCCACATCCTTCGCGTCATACCGGGGAGTGTTTTCCGATCGGTAGGTGTCTTCCTGTTCCTCATCGATGATCAGCACGCCGAGATTCTCCACCGGGGCAAAAACAGCACTTCGCGTGCCGATTGCCACATGGGCTCTGCCGCTTTTCAGACGCTTCCATTCATCATAGCGTTCGCCGGGAGAGAGGCTGGAATGAAGCACCGCTATATCATCGCCGAAATAAGACGAAAAGGTCTGCAGCATCTGGGGTGTGAGCGCAATTTCCGGCACCAGCAAAACAGCAGATTTCCCCCGCCGCAGGACGGAATCAATAAGCCTGATATAAACGCTCGTTTTCCCGCTTCCCGTGATTCCTTCCAACAGAGCAACGGAAGCCTTGTTCCGGCAGGAGAGCTCATCCAGCCCGTCAAAGGCCAGCTGCTGCTCATCGTTGAGCACAGGCATCGGCCTTCTCTCACCTGCCGTAAAGGACGGAATGCGGAACACTTCCCGTGAAATCACTTCCGCGATACCGGATTCTACAATTTTGTTTGCTGTTGTACGTGCACAGCCCGTAAACAGCAGCAGCTCGCGAAGGGGCATCTCCCCATAGGGCGAAAGTTCGGCAAGGAGCCTTGCCTGGGCAGGCGTTTTCTTCCGCATTGCCGCTGCCATGTCAGATGCCTCTTCTCCCGAGACGAGCAGACGTATGATTTCAACGGTCCTGTCCTGAACGCGCCGGTGCCCGTCACGGTCAAACCAGAGGCCTACCGGCAGCATAGACCGGACTGCATCATATACCGTACAGAAAAATCGCTCACGCATAAAAAGAGCGAGCTGAATCTGCTGCTGCGTAAGCACCGGCTGAGAATCCAGCACTTCCGTGACCTCTTTCAGTTTTTCCGGCTCGCAGTCCGACCGATCACGCAGAGCGAGGACAATCCCCTCTCTCCGTCTGTTCCCGGACGAGAACGGCACATGCACCCGGACGCCGGGCACACACCCGGCAATAAGAGCGTCCGGAACACGGTAATCATAGGGTCTGTCGACCCAGTACGGAACGGAGGAAACGGCAATTCTGGCTATTGCGTCCGGCATAATATGGGTCAGGCGTCCTGACTCTGCTCTTCGGGCTGTTCTGCCGGTTTAGCATCCCGTGCTTCTTTTTTCTCTTCGGGGCTCTTTTTCACAATTGTCAGTCTTCCGGTATAGACTTCATCAATCGCCTCAGAAACAGGCTTTCTGTCAGAGGGAGCCCCATCCTCAGAGGAAAGGGAAAGAGCTCTTGCTCTTCTTGCCACAAGATTTACCAGCTGATAGCGGCTGCCAACCTTTTTAACCAGTTCAGCCACCGGTGGATATAACATCATGATGATTTACACTCCTGAATCTTAATTCAAATAATTTTTTCTGTCTTCATAAAGGCAGTGGGATGCTGTGATAATAGCGGAGAGCTCCTCTGCAGCTGCATGGAGATCACCGTTGACAATAATGTACTGATATTTGTGCGCCTGTTTGTACTCTTCCCTGGCCCGTTCAAGACGTTCCCGGATTTTCTCCGGAGACTCGGTACCTCTGCCGGTCAGCCGTTTTTCAAGCTCCTCCAGGGACGGAGAAACGACAAAAACAGAAACTGCATCCGGCTCCTTTTCCTTTACCTGAGCTGCACCCTGCACTTCGATGTCGAGAACCACATTCCAGCCATCAGCCTGCTTTTCTTCCACATAGGCTCTGGGGGTACCGTAAGAATTCCCCACGTAGGTGGCATGCTCCAACAGCTCGTTGTTCTCTGCCATTTCAGCAAATCGGGAGGGGGTGATGAAGAAATAATCTTCTCCGTCCACCTCGCCCGGTCTCGGAGACCTGGTCGTAACAGAAGTGGAGAAACAGAGATCATCTCTCATTTTCATGGTCTCCTCAATGAGGGTCGACTTTCCCACTCCGCTCGGTCCTGAAACAATAATGAGTTTTCCTTTTCTCTTCACATTTTCTCCTTTTCTTCTGAATTGTCCTCCAGGCGGGATGCGAGTACTTCGGGGGTCAGGGCTGATAAAATAACATTTCCGCTGTCAGCGATGAGAACTGCCTTCGTGCTTCTGCCGAAAGAAGCGTCAATCAGCAGGCCCTTTTCACGGACTTCCTGAACCAGCCGTTTGATCGGGGCAGAATCAGGGCTGACGATAGAAATGATATGGCTGGGAGAAACAAAGTTCCCAAATCCGATTCCGAGAAGCTTCATAGCCGTCACTCAATGTTCTGGATCTGTTCTCTGATTTTTTCAATCTCGGATTTCAGATCCACCACAACATGGGCCAGATCGGAATTCTGGCATTTGGAGCCGATGGTGTTTGCCTCACGGTTGAATTCCTGCACGAGGAAATCGATTTTTCTGCCGGTGGGGGAATTCCCGCGAATCATGGTATCCAGCTGAGCCATATGGCTGCGAAGACGAACCGTTTCTTCATCGACGGCGATGTGGTCGGCAAAAATTGCGGCCTCTGCAAGGATTCTGTCCTCTTCGATGCCTGCCGAGCCCAGCACCTCTGCCATTTTCCGCTCCAGACGTTCGCGGTAACGCTGAACCGTCTGAGGTGCTTCTTCCTCTACCCGGGAGACATAGGCATCAATCGTGCCGAGCCTTGCAAGCACGTCATCCCGGAGCTTTTCACCTTCCCGGAGACGCATGGCATCAAAGTCATTCAGGGCACTTTCCAGCACGGAGCAGATCCCTGCCGAAACGGCTTCGGCATCCAGTTCGTTTCGCTCTACCGACAGCACATCGGGGAAGCGGGCAGCTCCCATTGCCGTCAGGTCACAGCTCAGCTGATACTCTTCGGCAATCTTTCGCACGGCCTCCACATATCCTTTTAAAAGGGACTCATTGACGGAGACCTTCACATCATCCACACCTACAGCGCTGACATTGATGAAAACATCCACCTTACCGCGTGAGATGTGCCGCTGCACCGTGCTTTTGACAGCTTCCTCTGCAAAGAGGAAGCTGCGGGGCATCCGCACCGACGTTTCCAGATATCGGTTGTTGACGCTCTTCAGTTCCACACTGATTTCAAATCCGACGGCATTCCCTTTTGCGCTGCCGTAGCCGGTCATACTTTTTATCATAGATCCTCCTGCTTTCAGCTGATTTTTCTGATGTCTACCATGATCGTATACGGACCACCGATGGCACCTACATCCAGTGCGCCGTCCACCTGGATTCTTGCATTGACGATATTGGAGCCTGTGGTGACGTCATAGTCAGAAAGGTCTGCAATTGCCACCAGATCATCTGATGACACCTTTTCCAGCAACTCGGGCGTCCCGCGAATCTTTACGGTAAGCGCTTTGGAGAGCACCTCGGCCTCATAGCCTTCCGTTACACCGCGGCACTGAATGTTGCGCACGGTGAAGTTCTTGCTCTCAAGGCCCACAATTTCCACCTTAACCTCTGCTTCTGTGATTCCCTCCACATTAATGAGAGAATTGTCAAAGCTGATGGGATAGTCATAGGTATAAGTGGAGTTGAAGTCAGAAAGGGAAATGGTGGCAACCGGCACGTTGTTCATGCCACTCAGGACAGCCGAATCACCCGCAAGGGTAATGGTCTCGGGCGTAACGGTCACAATGGTGTTTGTCTCGTTGGCACCTGCGCCGTAAATCAGGTTCACGGTGAGCGGCAGCTCCTTCATCTCCAGAATCTTAAGCGTGGCCTTTACCACATCGGCCGAGCTTGTGATTCCGTCGGTTCCGGCAGGTTCGTCTTCAGCGGTCATCAGGGTATAGCCGGTCTCGATGGAGTAGGTGGTGGAGACATCCATTGCACTGAAGGAAACCCATGCATAGGAAATATTTCTCAGATAGGCCTCCGGCCCGCTGACGGTAATCTCCGAGGGTTCAAAGGACACAGGCTCTGCCGTATACCCCGGTGCAATGCTGCCGTCAAAGCTGCCGCGGACCGGGATGGTTTTGGAATTCAGGCGAGAGACCGTAAAGTTGATGGTATCCGGGACCTTCCTCGTCACTGTGAGACCGGAAGTGTCCGTCCGGGCAGGATAGCTGACGGTGTACTGCATGGAAGCATAGGCACTCTGCGAAAGCTTGCTAACATCGATCTGCACGGACAGATCCTCTGCGCTGAGCCCTGCAACAACTCTGCGAGGCCCGGTAATCTCCAGGCTTACGGTGTTGGTACTCAGCCCGGTGACAACAAGGCTGCGGGAATCCCGTAAAACCGTCTCCCCTACCAGCTCAACACGCACACCGCGAAAAGTCTGTCGGATTGTGTCACTCTCCACGCTCGTCACATAGAGCCAGAAAACAAAGGAGAGGACCAGTGCAGTGATCGCCCAGAATATTTTATTCTCTGTCAGTCTTTTCATCTGAACCTACCTCTTCCGGCTTATCGGCAAACAGCTTCTTAATGATTTTCACAAAGAAATTGGATTCTTCATTATTATCGGTCTCCATTGTGAGCTCCTGCCGGAGGATCCTGTCAACCGCCTGTGGTTTAAGATGACGTTTCAGCGTGCCCTCCATGGCACAGGAGATGGAGCCCGTCTCCTCCGAGACGATCAGTACAACTGCGTCAGACTGTTCGCTCATTCCGATGCCGGCGCGATGCCGCATGCCGAGCTCCTTGCTGATGGTGGTACTGGCTGAGAGAGGGAGAACACAGCCGGCTGCGGCAATCCTTCCGTCCCGTACAATCACAGCCCCGTCATGCAGAGGAGCCTTGTTGTAGAATATGTTCTTCAGCAGCTCGGAAGAAACTTCAGAGTCAATGACCGTCCCGGTGGTGATGATGGACTGCAGACTCACGTACCGCTCAAAAATAATCAGGGCGCCCGTCCGGGATTCCGCCATATCGGCACAGGCCATAACCGTCTGGGTGATGGCAGAATTCATCTCCGGGTCTGCGTTATTGCTGCGCGATGTGAGGCGGCTGCCGATTTTCTCCAGGACATGGCGCAGCTCCGGCTGGAACAGAATAACCAGCACCACAACACCGAGTTCAGTGGCTTTGCGAAGGATAAAGCTGATCATCGTCAGACGAAGGAGTTCAGCCAGCCACAAAACCACAAGAAAGATCAGAAGGCCTTTTGCCACGTTATAGGTGTTGGTCTTCCTGATCAGCTGAATCAGTTTGAAGATCAGAAATGCCACAATCAGAATATCCACAACATCGGAAATCCGAATGGTCTGGACGTAGTTCATGGCACGGCTCAATGCATTGCTCAGTGCGATCATTTTGCCTCCTCTTCCAGCAGGACAACGGCATGGGCTGCTATTCCCAGCCCCTCACCGGTAAAGCCCAGTTTTTCCTCCGTTGTTGCCTTGACGGAAATTCTGCCGACCTCTACCCCCGCAGCCTCCGCCACTCTCTTTCTCATTTCATCTATGAAGGGAGAAAGCCGGGGACGCTGGGCAATCACGGTACAGTCCGCATTGGAGAGGGTATATCCGTGCTCTATGATCAGGGCGGAAACTTTTTTCAGGAGCACCAGACTGTCCGCCCCGAGGTAGGCGTCGTCATTGTCGGGAAACAGCTTGCCGATATCTCCCAGGGCAGCCGCCCCCAGCATTGCATCCATCAGGGCATGAACCATAACATCCGCATCCGAATGCCCCAGAAGGCCTTTTTCATAAGGTATCTCCACCCCGCCGAGAATCAGCTTCCGGTTCTCGGTCAGCCGGTGTACATCATATCCATGACCTATTCTCACTGGAAAAGATCTCCCCCTTCCTTCAGGATGGCTTCCGCAACCGGAACATCTTCCGGTGTGGTCAGTTTAATGTTATTGACGTCGCCCTCTACGGTTTTGATTTTAAATCCCGTGAGGCGCACGGCAGAACTGTCGTCCGTAACGGTTACATTTTTGTCGACAGCATACGTCAGCGCACCTTTGATCAGATCCGCATCGAAAATCTGCGGTGTCTGGATGCGAATGACGCTGTCTCGATCCACATCTCCCCCGATAAACCCGTTTTCCACCATTCGCAGCGTGTCGGTGCTGGGGATCACGGGAACTGCTGCATGGTAATCTCTTGCGGCATACAGGGCATCGGTAATCACCTTCTGCGTGATAAGGGGCCGTGCTCCGTCATGAATGGCGATGTATTCCGCCTTTTTATCAACGGCAGTCACACCGATGAGGGAGCTTTCAGCTCGGGTGGCTCCGCCGGCCATCACGCGTCTCACCTTCTTCAGAGCATACTTTGCGCAGAGATCTGCGATCATCGGGACGCTTTCCTCCTTTGTCACAACAATGATCTCATCCACCAGATCATGCTTTTCAAAGGCCTGCACCGCCCGGATGATCACCGGGATCCCGTCCAGGGTAAGCACGGACTTGTCCGTACCCATCCTCGTTGAACTGCCTGCAGCCAGAATCACGGCACTGCAGTGAGGTGTTTTGGTATTGGTTCTGAATCTATTGAGGAACTTTTTATAGTCCATCTCCGGCTCCTTTGGTCCGCTTCCTCTTCGAAATACTACCCTTTCAGCTGTCTCTTGCGATAGAAATTCATCATGCCGTCCTGCATGTCTTCCAGGTGATTGAGCATTTTGCCTGCGCCGTATGCCGCACAGGATATGGCATCATCCACTACGACGGTGCGTATGCCGGTGCTGCGTTCAATCAGCCGGTCAATCCCGTAAATCAAAGAGCCGCCGCCCGACATGATAATGCCGTTTTTATCCAGGTCTCCCACCAGCTGCGGCGGGGTACGTTCCAGCACCATGTGCACCGCATCCAGAATCCGATTAACCGGATCCACCAGGGCTTCAATCAGTTCGGAGGAGCTGATATCTGCCGTCTTCGGCAGACCGTTGACCAGGTTTCTGCCCTTGACCTCTTCGCTGCCTACATCCGGCCGTGTGATAACACCGCCGATATTCCGTTTCAGCTCTTCTGCTGCCGTCAACCCGATGAGCATGCTGTGATGCTTCCGGATGTACTGTACAATTGCTTCGTCGAAAGCTCCGCCCGCTGTTTTAATGGACTCACATTCCACCACACCGCCGGCAGAGATCACGGCGATTTCCGTTGTGCCGGCTCCGATATCAATGATCATGTGTCCGTCCGGCTTGGATATATCCACGCCTGCTCCGAGAGCTGTTGCTACGGCATTTTCCAGCAGATACACCTTTCTGGCACCGGCTTCAATTGCCGCATCGATCATTGCACGCTCTTCCACGCCGCTGATGCTGCTGGGAACACATGCCAGCATACAGGGCTTAAACAAGCTGAAAGAAGTAATACGATTGACCAGATCACGCATCATATGTGCCGTGATCTCATAGTCCGAAATCACGCTGGCGTCGATGGGACGGATTGCCACAATGTTGGCTGGCGTTCTGCCCAGCATTTTCTGGGCCTCCTGGCCGATCTTCAGGATCTTGCCGGTGTATTTATCCACAGCGACAACCGTAGGTTCACGGGCAACAATTCCTTTCCCCTGCTCAAAAAGCATGGTGGAAGCCGTGCCCATGTCTATCGCTATGTCCTTCTCAAATATGGTCATTTATACTCCCGTCTGCTGAAAGTTCAGCATCGTTGATAGTCTTGCTTTTCTGTCTCGTCCGTGCGAGGGTCAGTGCTCTCACATCTTTTGCACCGGCACGGGTGAGAACCTTTGCACACTCGGAGAGTGTGGCGCCGGTGGTTACGATATCGTCCATCAGCAGTATTCTTCTGCCGGATATCTCCTCCGGGCAGAGTGGCATATAGGCGTCTGCGATGTTCATCCGCCTTGCTTCCCTGCTGTCCGTTCCGGACTGGGGCGCGGTGTTCTTTATCTTTTTCAGAAGGCCCCTGCAGGGAATACCCGTCCTGCGGGCAAACGCATCTGCAATCAGTTTTGCCTGATCATAACCGCGGCTTCTCTTTCTCTTCCTGCTGAGGGGAACCCAGGTGATGATATCACAATCGTATTCATCCCGATCCACCCACTCTGCCAGCATGTCTCCGTAGATTCTGCCGTAAAACGAACGCCCGCCGAATTTATACCGGAGTACGGACTGCCGCACTTCCCCTTCATAGTCAAAAAGAGAGCAACAGGAAGAAATCCCCAAAAGCGTCTGGCTTCTCTCCTCCTTTGGAAGGATCGGAAGATTCCCGCGACACTCCGGACACAGTTCTCTCTCCCCCTGCTGCAAAAAACGATGGCAAAGGATACATCTCGGCGGATACAGAAGATCAAGGAATCGATTGAGCAGCGCATACTTCTTCATAATGTCAGTTATTATAGCACCCCGGCCTACGGAAGTACAGCAAACGGTAACAAAATGTAATAATTTATTTTTTTGTTTTCAGATTATTCAAATTTTTTCTCTGTGACAATATTGTGATTGTGCACGTGATATAGTATCCACATAAAAAACAAAGGAGGGAAATGCCATGAGGTTCCTGACAGCTCTGTGTTCCGTTATACTGTTCATTGTGTTTTTGAATGTGGTTTTGTTTATCGTGGATTGCCTCATCCTCGGAGAGGTTTTTTCTCTGATACTCAGTCCCACGGTAATCCTGCCCGCATTGCTGTTCGGCTCGCTTCTGTTTCTGTTTCTTGCGCCGAAAAAATGTTGAGAATAGCCCTATGAAGACATTATAAAGCCCGCAGCGTCGGTTCATGAATGACCGGTTGCTGCGGGTTTAAACTATTCGGCAAGGATCGCTTTTTTGAAAACGTAAGTACCGTACACCTCACCCTGAGCGGATGTGAGACGAAGCTGGAAGTCTCCTTCATCCAGAAGAGCGAAATCCATGCTGTAGCCTCGGGCGTCGGCAAGCTTCTGATAGGATGCGATCATTCTTTTGCTACGCTGCTGAAAAGTATCTTTCAGTCTCGTTCCGGGATGCTCTTCCAGATACCGGTTCATGTACGCCATGATTTTTTCTTCCATGGAATGCCCTTTCCTTTGTGCAGATACAGATCTTTCTCGATTGTCTTTGAGACTATAACGCAAGAGGAAGGCAATGTCAAGAATTTGCAAAAGAGAGATTGCTGTGTTATACTGAAAAAAATGGCTCAGGAGGAGATTGCATGATTTTCTTTCAGCAGTTTTTTCTGGATCGTGAAAAGGATATTGTGGTGGATCTGTATATGGAAGGCGACAGACTGACCCATGTGATCCGCACCCCGAACCATCACACCGGGAATCTGATACGGAACTTCGCAAAATTATGCGGTCTCAGGACATCGGAGGATGAAAACGGCCTGCTGGTAATACGGGGAGAAGTGCCCTCTTACCTGGACGGAGACAACCGGATGGTGTATATTCTCCGACTCGGCAACACGAAAGTGGCCAATATTTATCCCGACGGAACAGTAGAGCGGAAAGCCTCCATCCCGGCAATCTCCAAAACCCTGATGAGTCAGACCAAGGACTACCGGCTCAGAATTGAAAAGACCATCGTAAAAACCTACATCCGGAGCGACTGTAAATTCAGGACGGATCTTCACACCCATATGAACGGCAATTTACCCCCGGATGTGCTGATTGCCCTGGGGATCATTCATCAGATTCGTTATCCCTACTATTATATTAAAAAACTGGGGCTGCAGTGCACCCGCGACCAGCTTGAGACACTGGAGACACGGCGGAGAGAGAGTGAAAAACAGCTGTCGGATCTCACCCTGACGGGAAAACATCGGGAGCGCAGAATTGACGACTTCACGTTTATCAATTTCGCCGATCTGATCCTCGGCAACCCGGAACGGGCTGCCTTCAACATTGACCGGATCCGCAACAGCCTGACCATCCCGAAGGACGGGCAGGCTGTGTTCGCAAATCTTGAAAAGGTTTATCTGTATCGGTATGTGTTTACCAAGGCTGTAGCAAGCGAGGATGCGTTTATCGGGGTAAACACGGAGGCCATACCGGACCGGGAGGTCCGCCATCTGACAGAGATGATTCTGCGAGACCGGGAGGACGACCGCTACCGGGGCAACACCCTCTTTCAGGATCTGCTGCTGTGGATCGGCAGAGAATACCAGAAACACGGCGTCACCTATGTGGAGATTACAGACACGGCATTGCTGAACCGGGGTGAAGCCCCTGCCCGGCTACGTCAGATTCACGAGATACTGCCATCTGTCACAAGGGAGACGGGGGTTATGATTCGTTTTCTGGCCGGCATCCGCCGTATTCCGCTGACGATTGTGCGGGATAAAATCACACCGGGTGATTACATTGCGGACAACCTGCAGTGCCTTCGGGCAATAGCAGGAGACCCATATATCGCAGGGAGTGACATTATCGGCGAAGAAATCAATGACATTCTGGAGCTGCGGGGTGTGCTGCGGGAGCTTGTGGCCATTGCCGGAGAGAACCCCGGGTTTGTGATACGCATCCATGCGGGAGAAAATGACAGTCTGCCGGACAATGTGGCAAACAGTATCCGCTGTATTGAGGAGGCGCTGCGCCCGGATCAGGCATTTCCGCCGGTCCGGATCGGGCACGGGCTCTATACCTGTGACCTGAACTCCGCCAAGGGGAAAAAGCTTCTGGAGGAGATGCGAAAAAATAACGTTACGCTGGAGTTTCAGATCACCTCCAATGTGCGGCTCAACAATCTCAGTGCTCTGGACAGGCATCCGCTTCGACAGTATCTGCAGGTGGGCATCAACTGTGTGCAGGGCACAGACGGCGGAGCGTTATACGGCACCAATTCCATTGATGAGGAGTTGAGCCTGGAAAAGCTGCTGGGGCTGACCCATGCAGAGCTCTGCCAGATGAAGGAGGCAGACAGCCGGATTGCCGCAGAAAGCATGCGGATTTTCCGGGAGAAGGAGCAGGTGTTCCGCTCCCGGTTCTCCGGCGGTGATCTGGAAAACTACTACAGCGCCCGCCTTCGTGAGGAGACCGGGAGGCCGGAAAATCTCTGGCAGGACTCCGGAAAAGCTGACTCCCTGGAAGGGCTGCGGGATCAGATCTCGCCTCTGCCGGAGAGAGTCTACCCCATTATTATTGCGGGCGGGAGCTTTAACAACAGTCAGCATCGCACAATCGTGCGCCCGGAAGACCGCACGCTCATTGATGCCCTGCTCCGCCTCGCTGACCCGGAAAAAACTGTTTTTGTGGTCGGCCATTCGCTGAACGGGCAGGAGGGATATCTTGCGAGGAAAGCAGCCGGTAAGTTTCGCGTCTTTGCGATCGTCCCCAACCGGATTACCCGGGCAGAAAAGAAAAAACTGCTGGATGCGAAGGTAAATGTGCTTATATCAATCGAGAGCTCCGGCATGGGACTTTATAAAAGCTTCGCTTATGAAATCTTCAAGCGGATGCCCTCTGCCCTGCTGGCTTTTGATGGCAACTCTGCTGCACTGAACCTGATTCAGGAGGCAAAAAACGGCAGAGAGAAATGCCGGATCTACATCAACCCGAAGTCACGTGGGCTTCAGGCAAAGGCAAAGATGCTGGAAGGCTATGTGATGCCTCTGGAACAGGCGAAAGAGCTTTTCGATGTTCAGGGCATCGGCGTCAGGACAGAATAAGGAACTATGGGTAAAACAGTCAGAGTTACGGCGGCCGTAATATGCAGAGAGAATAAAATATTTGCCACTCAGCGAGGATACGGCGATTATAAAGACTGGTGGGAATTTCCCGGAGGGAAAATTGAATCGGGTGAATCACCTGAGCAGGCCCTGAAGCGGGAGATTCTGGAAGAGCTGGCCGCAGAAATCTCGGTTGGCAGAAAAATCATGACGGTGGAATACGATTATCCCACTTTCCACCTCTCTATGGACTGCTTTGTCTGCACGCTGATTTGTGGGGAACCGGAGCTGCTGGAGCACGAAGCCGCAAAATGGCTTTCCCGCAGTGAACTGGACAGCGTAAACTGGCTGCCGGCAGACAGAGAAGTGGTTGATACCCTGAAAGACTATACGGCCTGGTAGATACGGAGGTTAAAAAATGAGATCGCTGAACGGTTTTCAGAAGGGCGTAAATTTGGGAGGATGGATCTCTCAGTTTGCAGCGTATGACACAGAGCATTTCGACAGCTTTATTACGGAAGCGGATATCGCCTTCATCGCCGGGCTGGGTTTTGACCATGTGCGGGTGCCGGTGGATTACAATGTGCTGGAAGACGAAGAAGGGAATTATAAAGAAAGCGGCTTCCGGTATCTGCAAAATTGCAGGGAGTGGTGCACCCGTCACAATCTCAATATGCTCATTGACCTGCATGAATGCTACGGATATTCCTTTGATCCCCTGAAGAAGGACATGGACCGGAAGAGATTTTTCTATGATGAAAACCTGCAGGAGCGGTTTCTGAAGCTTTGGCGCAGAATTGCCGAAGAATTTCGCAGTTATCAGGACCGGGTGGCTTTTGAGCCGCTGAATGAAGTCGTTCCGGGCAAGGTTTCCGATGCGTGGAACGCTCTCGCCGGGAAGTATATTAAAATGATGCGGGAGATTGTACCCGACAGCTGGCTTGTGATCGGCGGGGTACACTATAACAGCGTGCTGAGCGTGCCGCTGCTTGATCTCCCGACCGACGGGAAAACCGTCTATAATTTCCACTGCTATGAGCCGATGATCTTCACCCATCAGGGGGCATACTGGGTCGACGGCATGCCGGGAGACTTCCGCATCGGGTATCCGAAAAGCCTGGAGGAATACCGCACTGCAGGAGAGGCTCTGGATGCAGACCTTGGCGGAGCGGTCTATCAGGACGGGATCCGGGAAATCGGCCCCGGGTTTTTTGAGGATATATTCGCCCCTGCTCTTAAGAAAGCGGAAAAGGACAATATTCCCCTCTATTGCGGAGAATACGGCGTGATTGATCTGGCAGACGGCGAGAGCAAAATCCGCTGGCTGGAAGATATTCATTCCGTTTTTCGCAAATACGGCATCGGCCATGCACTGTGGAATTATAAGGAAAAAGACTTCGGAATGCGGGACGAAAAGTTTTCCTGCATCCGAGACAGGTTTATTGAGATTCTCTGATGAAAAGACTGCCGGCAGCATAAGCACTGCCGGCAGTCTTTTCATCTCACCATATCCGGGTTCAGGTCGGAATGTTCCTCCTACATTTTTCTTTACCTTCGGTATGAATTGGGGTATAATTCAGCTTCAGGATATGCCTGATCAAAAGCATCAACCGGAAAGGAATTCTATTTATGATTTCAGACAACTTTTTTCGTAAAACAATCACTTTGCTGATGGCAGTGCTGCTGGTATTCGCCCTTGCCGGATGCGGGAAGGTCCAATCCGTTCAGGCCGCCAAGCCGGCGGAATCATCCGGTGAGGCGGGCGTTCAGCCCTTTACAAAGGTACGGCATGCAGAAATCACGGTGAAGGATTACGGCACCATCAAACTGGAACTGGATGAGGGCACTGCTCCTATTACAGTGGAAAACTTCATTAAACTGGCGAAAGACGGCTTCTATGACGGGCTTACCTTCCACCGGATCATGGATGGGTTTATGATTCAGGGCGGCGATCCTCTGGGCAACGGAACGGGAGGATCGAAGGACAACATCAAGGGTGAATTCTCCACCAACGGTGTCAACAATCCAATCAGCCATGTAAAGGGCATTATATCCATGGCAAGAGCAAATGACCCGGACAGCGCCAGTTCCCAGTTTTTCATCACGGTGGCAGACTCCACCTTCTTAGACGGAAGCTATGCCGCTTTCGGCCGTGTGACGGAGGGAATGGACGTAGCAGAGAAAATTGCCAAAGATGCAAAACCCGTGGACAACAACGGAACAATCCCTGCTGACCAGCAGCCGGTGATTGAAAAAATTGTCATTACAGATTGAGCAGATCATAAGGATGCTATCCTGCCGGGAATTCCTGGCAGGATAGTTTTTTACTGCTTTTTCTCTTCTTTCAGCCTACGGCGAACGTAGGCAAAGGCGGCTTCTTCTCCCTCATTTTTCAGTGTCAGAAGCATTTTCTCCAGCTCTGCTGCTGTTTCCGGATGGATGAGCATAACCTCTCTGGCATTGTCATAATATTCAAAGGGAGACGCATCGGTGTACTTCTCTTTGAGATAGATTTTACTCGCTGCAAGACGGTCACAGAACATTTCTGCCACAAAGCGGATCGGCATTTTATTCCCTTCATAGTGCACGGTTCCGTCGGGTCGGATATGGTAGTCAATCCAGTATTCATAATGGTGGCGGTTTCGGCCTTTATGGTGAAGCCAGGCAATGGAGATCCCCGTGTCCCGCCGCTCGGCGTCATTGGGGCTTTCAAAACCGCGATAGTATTTCGCCCCTCGCCAGAATTCTACGGGTGAATACTTGCTCAGGTCATGGCTAAGCCCCTGCCGGACAAGTCCCAGCCGGAAACAGTACCGGCACACCAGATTGCGATGTTCCGTAATGGTTTTAAAATGGGCAAACGGATGCATATTTCCTCCTGATACTGCGTGCACCTGCTGTTTTTCCCTCTCCCCTGTCATAAGTGTAAGAAAGGGCACATGCCGGCCTATTCCTGTGCTTTTTCCTGAACTTCTTCCATCACCTGCTCAAAGGATTCGCAGAGAAATGCTTTTCCGTCCTTCAGGCGATAGATCATATCCGCCTTCCGAAGGGTGTTGAGGCGATGGGCAACCATCAGCATGGTGCAGGACCCCATCAGAGACTCAATTGCCTCCTGCACCTGCTTCTCGCTCTCTGCGTCAAGGGCACTGGTGGCTTCATCAAAGAGAATAAATTTTGCTTCGCGAAGGAGTGCTCTTGCAATGGCAATGCGCTGGCGCTGCCCACCCGACAGGTTGTCCCCGCCCTCCAGAATCTCCCGGTTGAGTCCATCCGGATGGGACAGCACCAGATCCTCGAGACCGACACATTGGAGGTTTCCGTCTTATGCCGCAGGATCACTTTGTTTTCGGCAATCGGACGCATAAAGGCACGTGTTATCCAGGCCGAAACCGGAATCGCAATCAGATAGAAAAGCAGCATTACAGGCATCTTCACCAGTGCCACAATCGCCACAAAGACCACGTCTTCCGACATCATCAGCACATCGTTGGCATTTTCATAGATCAGCTGTCCGATGAACTGCACATCAGAAACCAGCTTGGAGAGGATCTTTCCGCTCCTGGTTGTATTATGATATTTGATGGAAAGAAGCTGGAGTTTGTTGACAATGGCCATCTTAAAGCCCGACTCCACAGCTCTGGTAAACCTGTGATATATTTTATTATCCAGCCAGGCACAGACCAGGTTGACGGTGAGGGCAATTGCCGTCCAGCTGTTTGACCATAGTCTTTCCTCCTGCTCTTCAACCTGCGTTATCGTGGCAGAAACCGACGGACTGTTGATTGTTATATAATATACCCCTCTTTCGCATTGTCTGTCAAAAGAAAATACGCAGTCGTCTATCATTTGCAAAAGAAGAACAATTATTTGCATTAGATTTACAAATATTTCTTGCTCTCGCCGTCCTTGTGTGTTATGATACACAGAAGAAACCGTCTGAAAACGGGAATCATAAAGCGTGGTCTGTGTGACAGTTGTGTGACAGATGCGATGCTATAATGGATAGCGTACAGGGACGAAATCCAACAGCATGACCAGAAGAATTGTAAAAAATTTTATGAAGGAGAACAATAAAATGGAAAAACTGAACGATCTTGAACTTGAGCAGGCTTCCGGCGGCGTTCTTTCCGATCCGGTCAACGGTATGCAGGGTAATGTGGTGTTTACTCCCGGTACCGTCAATTATGCGCCCAATCAGCTTACACCCTACGTTGTCAAGAGAGGTGACTGCCTGAGCGTGATTGCACAGCGCAACAACACCACCGTCGGCATTCTGCAGAATATCAACCATATCCCCAATCCTGACCAGATTAAAGAGGGTATGACGATCATGATCCCCAGAAGATTCTTCTGACAAAAAAGAATCTGCTCTGCGGCTGCACAGAAGCGTGCAGCCGCAGAGCTTTTTTTGTGCGTGTTAGCGCTGAACCCGTCCGGATGCATTCCCTCCGGCGAGGGCAAGAACTTCCTTTTCCGAGGCGAGATTGAAATCATATTCGGTCGCCTGTTTCAGGCAGCTGGCTGCAACGGCAAATTCAATCTGCTTCTGCTGATCCTCCGGCCACTTCCGCATGGCGTGAATCAGGCCTCCGCCGAAAGAGTCTCCCCCACCGACACGGTCGACAAGATGGATCAGATAATTGCGGGCGAAATAAGCATCCCCATCCCTGTAAAGCATACCGCTCCAGTTGTTATCAGAAGCGGAGATACTGCCGCGAAGGGTGATCGCCACAGCCCGGAATGAAAACCGCTCCGTAAGCTGCCTGGCCACCGAGATGTAGCCTTCACGGTCCAGTTTGCCGGAATTGATATCCGTGTTCTCCGCAGCGATGCCGAAAACATCCTTTGCATCTTCTTCGTTGGCAATGCAGATGTCCACATACGGCATAAGGGTGCTCATCACCTCGCCTGCTTTCTCCCGGCTCCACAGCTTACCGCGATAATTCAGGTCGCAGGAAACCGTAATACCTCTTTCCTTTGCAGCTTTGCATGCATCCAGGCAGGCAGCGGGCATGTCCCCGCCGAGAGCCGGTGTGATGCCGGTAAAGTGGAACCAGTCCGCATCCCGAAATATACTGTCCCAGTCAAACTCATCACGCTTTGCAATTGCGATGGAGGAGTTTGCCCTGTCATAAAGTACCTTGCTGCCACGTTGGGAAGCACCCTTTTCACAATAATACACACCAAGTCTCGGGCCTCCCCGCAGGATCATGGAGGTGTCCACGCCATAGCGCCGCAGGGCATTGACTGCATTCTGGCCGATCTCGTGATCCGGAACCTTGGAAACAAAAGCTGCGTCATCCCCGAAATTGGAAAGGGAAACCGCCACATTCGCTTCTCCCCCGGCGTAGGTTGCCTCAAAAACCGACGTCTGCAGAAATCGCTGGTATCCGGGAGGATTCAGCCGCATCATGATTTCCCCAAAAGAAATTATTTTAGCCATTTTCTTTCACCGCCTTTGTAAATTCTTTCGCCAGTTCCGTAATTTTTGCCCATTCTCCGTCTCGGATCCATTCTTTGTTGACCAGGTTTCCTCCGACTCCCAGGCCGACACACCCGGCTTTCATAAAATCGGCAGCGTTTTTTTCATTGATACCGCCTACCGCCATAAGTGGAATATGAGTGAGCGGCGCACGGACAGCTTTGATATATCCCGGACCGAGGCTGGCTGCCGGAAACACCTTTACCGCGTCAGCCCCGGCTTCATAGGCAGTCAGGATTTCTGTGGGAGTAAGGGCGCCCGGGAACAGGCCGAGGCCCAAAGCCTTTCCGGCACGGATAATTTCAGGCTGGGTGGCAGGCGTCACCAGATAATGCCCGCCTGCATTATAAGTCATGCTCACTTGCTGCAGGGTTATCACAGTGCCTGCCCCGGCCAGAAGCTGATCGCCGAACTCCTTTGCAACGGCTTCAATACCTGCTGCCGTATCCTTCCAGCTTTCGGGATTTTTCTGGTCGTAGGTGATTTCCATCATGCCGATTCCGCCCTCTGCAAGAGCGTGACCCAGCCGGACCAGGTATTCAGGGGCAAGCCCCCGTACGATGGCAATAATTTTCCGTTTTCTGACTGCTTCCAATGGTGTCATGTTTTTCCCTTTCAAAGTCTAATAGAAATATAATAGAAAACTAACAGAACTCTGTTTTTTCAGTTGGGTGCTCGAGCTGTCAGGCAGCTTTGCCCCGACGGTTCAGGCGAGGAACGCCCGGGCCTTGCTGTACCCGTCCCGCATGGCGTGAGGGATTCTGCCGCTCTTTTCATTGTCCCCGATGACGAGGACGTTATCGAAGGCAGATCTGAACTGCTCGGCTGTCACTTCATCCGGTCGGACGCCCAGCGAGAGCACAACCGTTTCGGCATTTATCAGCACATCTTCTCCGGATTCCAGGTTTTCCGCCACGGCTCCTTCCGGCGTAATCGCTTTCAGCTTGTGGGAGGTATAGATTTCGGGATGATAGGGCTTGATTCGCTCCATCATATCCGCCACGATCACGGAGAACATACCGGCTCCCACATGGTCCAGCATCTCTATGATTGAAACCTCACAGCCAGAAAGGCATAGGCCTTCGGCACATTCAAGCCCTGTCATACCGGATCCGACCACTGCCACTCTGCCGCTGAGTTTTACTTTGCCGGAGATCACATCATGGGACGTGACCACATTGCTGAGATCAACACCCGGTACATTCGGGATGATCGGCTTTGCCCCGCATGCTACCACGACGCCCGCAGGGGAAAGGGCTTTCACCTCGTCCACCGAGGGGGCATGCCCCGTCATGATTTTTACCCCGAGACGGTGCAGCTCTTCTTCCATGGTCTGGGAAGCATAGGTGATTTTTTCCTTATGATAGGATTTGTCTGCCAGGTTCATGCTGCCGGCAAGCACTTTCTCCTTCTCAAAGAGGGTTACGTCGAAGCCTCTCGCCTGCAGCACAATGGCGGCCTCCATGCCGGCAGGGCCTGCTCCGATCACCGCGACCGGTCTGCCTGCTCCGTCCTTCGGAAGGCAGGCGCTTTCGGCAAACTCAAAGCCGGCGCGGGGATTCAGTGCACAGCGGATCGGCATCTGGCTGTAGAGCTGTTCCCGGCAGAACATGCATCCGAGACATTTGCGGATGCCGAGAGAATCTCCTGCGGCAGCCTTTTTCATAAACATGGGATCTGCGATCAGGGCACGGCCCAGGCAGACGAAATCGGAAACCTCTTCCTCCAGCATCTGCTCGGCAAACTCCGGGCTTTTGATGGTGTTGGTCGCAAGAACCGGAATGGAAACCGCATCATGCACTGCTTTGGCCACATGCTTCTTCCAGCCGGAGACATAGGAATAGGGCTCACAGTTGGCATTGGCATTGAAGTTATTTCCGTTGGAAACATTCAGGCAGTCAGCCCCGGCCTTCTCCAGTATTTTTGCAATTTCGACCCCGTCAGCAATCGTAAGCGTACCGGGAATGTCCGGCGTGAATTCATCTCCCGGGAAACGAACGCTGACCGGGAAGTCCCTTCCGCAGGCGGCGTGAATACCCTGCACGATTTCTGTATAGAACCGGCATCTGTTCTCCGTGGATCCGCCGTATGCATCGTCACGGTTATTATAATACGGGCTCAAAAACTGGTGAAGCAGATAGCCGTGCGTACCAGCCAGTTCTACTCCGTCAAAGCCGGATTGCTTTGCCCGCACAGCTGCATCGATGAAACGCTGCTGTTCAATTCTGATCTCCTCCACGGTCATTTTGTGGCCGGGTTTTCCACCGGGGAGGGCGGGGATTTCACTCGGTGCCCAGGGAGCACCGGAGGGTGTGGGGGCACTTTTTGCCCCGTAATGATGCAGCTGGATGAAGACCCTGCAGTCATGGGCATGGATGGCCTCGGTGAGAAGCATCCAGTCCGTCCGGTAGCGGTTGGCCGTCAGGCTGAGCTGATGATCCCAGAGGGTGTTGTTCACATCGTCCACCGCAGTGGCCTCAATAATAATAAGCCCTACACCGCCCTTTGCACGCTCTTCATAATAGGCTATCGTGCGAGGGCCGGGATGCCCGTCATTCTCTCCGTACAACACCTGCATGGGGGGCATGACAAAACGGTTTTTTATTCGCAGGGAACCGATTTTCCCCGGCGTAAATAATTTCGGATATTTCATAATCGTGTTTCTTTCTCCATGATGATTCCTGCGTCAGCACAGGCCGCGAAGCGCTTCCAGATCTACATTTTTCAGATCTTCCTTTTTCATGGCCTGTATCGCAGTTATGAGCGTGTCAATCTCCTCTTCTGTTGTGAAGAAACCGAGAGAGAGCCGAACGGTGCCCTTAAAGGCAGCATCCTCCAGATGCCGGTGGATCAGGGCAGCACAATGATGGCCTGCCCGCACGGCAATGTCATGCTTTGCATCCAGAATCGCTGCGGCTTCCCCACAGGTAAAGCCATCCACATTCAATGAGACGATCCCGGCCTGACAGGTTCTGTCGGGAGCACGGTACAGGATAATACGGTCCAGCTGTTCCAGCCGGTCCATCAGATAGGCGGTAAGCTCCTGCTCCCGTTTCAGCACCCGGGCGGAAGGCAGCCAGCCGAGAGCCTCATGCAGGCCGCAGAGGGCAACGGTGTCTTTGCTGGCACACTCCAGCTTGCCGGGGATCGTGCGGGGCATCTCCAGGCTTTCAGACTGGGAGCCTGTACCTCCCGACAGGAGGATCTCCAGATCCACACCGTTTTTCAGGAAAAAACCGGCGGCTCCGAAAGGACCGTACAGCGTCTTGTGCCCGGCAAACGTCAGGGCATCGGCCCGGAGGGAGGCAAAATGCAGCTTCAGCAGACCGACAGCCTGGGCTCCGTCCAGCAGAGTAAACGCTCCGTATTTTTTTGCCATCCTGAAGATCTTTTCCGCCGGGAGAATATATCCCGTCACATTGGAAACCGCCGTAACAGCCACAAAGGTAGGAGGAAGAGCGGCAAACATCCGCTCCGTCTCCGCAAGGTCGATGGAGAGATCCGCCGAAAGCGGAAGCTTCTTTACCGTAAAACCGATTTTTTTGCGGAGAAGCTCCAGCGGCCGCAGCACGGCATTGTGCTCATAGGGTGAGACATAGGCGACAGACTTCTCTGTCCACCGAAGCCCCTGAATGATCTGGTTGATGGCCACGGTAACCGACGGAGCAATTACCACCTGCGCCTGCTCTCTCGCATCCACCAGGCTTATCAGCCTCTCCCGGGTCTCTTTTATCATCTCTCCCGCTTCCCTTGCGGCACGGTAAGCCCCCCGCCCCGCATTGACAGCGGATGTGCGGGCAAAGGCATCCATGGCCGCGTAAACACATTCCGGCTTGGGAAAGGTGGTCGCGGCGTTATCGAGATAGATCATCGCATCAATCAGTCAAAATTTCTGTTGTGGTAGAAGTGGCCGTCATTCGCCACAGGTGCAATGGTGCTGACCCAGCGGTTGGTGTAGTTGAAGAAACCTGCGATGAAAGCCGCCTCCAGAATCTGATGATCGTCAAAACCGGCTTCCCGAAGCTTGTCCACCTGCTGCTGGTCGATCTCCTGGGGATGGGCCGTCACAAACCATGCATACTCGCAGAGGGCGTAATCCTCATCGGAGATCATCCCCTTGCAGGAACGGTAATTGTAGCTGAGCCTGTCCACAAGGGCAGGGTTCTTCCACATGCCGCGAAGATTGTCTCCGTGGGTGGTGAGGCAGTAGGAGCAGCAGTTGACGGAAGAAACAACAATACCGATCATCTCTTTCTGAGCATCGGTGAGGTAGCAGGTGTCATTATAAAGATTCGTCTTCAGATTCAGAAATCCGATATACTCTTTTGCGTTGAGCGGAAGCACCTTGAAGAGGTTATTGATAAACCCCCAGTTTTTCTCCATGGTCTCCACATTTTTGTTGAATATTGCATATTCCTCATCGGTCATTTCATCACGATCGGGCTTCTGCAGACGGGAAAGCTGTTCATTGAATTCGAGTGCCATAATAGTATCCTCCGTTTAGAGATAAATTGATTTCGGCTGCTACGCATGCAGGTCAGGCAAAATAGCTGAGAAAAGTATATCAGCCTTGGTGCCCCTTGTCAACGAAAGGAAATTCATCAAAATGAATTTTTATTTCTTGACAATGTTTTATTATGTTGTTATACTTTTATTTAACTTGCTGTTCAATCAGCAAAAACACGTTGATAAAGGAGAGTTACTTATGAGCAACCTGACACTGTGGGATCAGCTGAAAGAGGCAAAATCGGAGAAATACAAGTGGGTTGACCTTACGCATGAGCTTAGCCCTGAAACTCCGCACTGGTACGGATTTTCTCCGCTGCAGGCAGATCTCCTGTTCGACTATGCAGAGGGCACTCCGGAAGATAAAATGGCCCCCATGCGCTGCTTCCAGTATTCGGTAGCCAGCCAGTACGGCACACATGTGGATGCACCCCGTCATTTTTGGGGCAACGGCAGACCCATGAACGAGATCACCGTAAAAGAGCTGGTGTATCCTTTGGTCGTCATCGACAAGAGCGCCGAGTGCGCAGCCGATCCTGACTTTGTGCTGAAAATTGAGGATATTCAGAAATGGGAAGAAGAATACGGCAGAATCCCCGAAGGGGCATTCGTCGCCTTCCGTTCCGACTGGTATAAGAAGAGCAATCTGGATAACCCGGATGAAAACGGCCAGCCTCACTATCCCGGTTGGGATAAGGCAGCCATCCAGTGGCTGGTAGAAAACCGCAACATCGGTGCCATCGGCCATGAGCCCGCCGACACAGACCCTGCCACCGTAACCACAAAGCCGGATGCCTATCCCTACCCCGGTGAGCAGTATATTCTGGAGGTGGATCGCTTCCAGATCGAGGTCATGCGGAATCTGGATCAGGTGCCCGCAGTCGGCTCCCTGATCGTATGCGCCTTCCCCAAACTGAAGGACGGCGTCGGCTTCCCGGCACGCTGCTTTGCCATCTGCCCTGCCGACTGATTCCCGGTCAGACTTCCCCGTATGAAAGCTCTCCCCTGCTGCAATTGAGTAAGTTGCAGCAGGGTTTTTTTTCAAGGTTATATAAATCTCCAATGATACCCACCCGCATATTCAGAAGCCCCGGTGCATGCAGCATGGATATTCGTGAAGCCTGTCATCCGAACAGCCTCACACTGTGATGAAAAGATAACACCTGTCTCTATACACTGTACAGGCTGTGGCCTGTGATCTGAGTAGATAAAATTATTGTTTTTCCCTTCCTGACAACGCCGTTTCATTCTTTCGCTAATAGACTTCTTTGCATTCGGATTCTCACGAAACCATCTCAATGTCCCTTCCGATAATGCCTTTCGAAACTCCGGCGACTCCTCATATCTTTGTTTGGCGGCCCTGCTATTTTTCTCTTTGGCGGCTTCATTCATTTTACTACCCTTATCCCTTCCACCTGTTTTACCGTTATACCCTTTCTCCGGATTCATGCTGTCATAGAGCTCAATAAATTTAGCCTCCAGCTCCCAGGCCCCTTCCTTTGTCAAATTTTCACAGAGCGGCTCCATTTGAAAATTCTCTTTTCCAAACTGTGCCATCGCCTCCCCGATCGGGCCTCTGCTGCTTTTCTCCTTCTTGTGATACCCTTTCCACCATCGTACTTTCAACGGCTCTCCCGTCTGCCCGATATAAACCTTCCCTTCCGGACCGGTGATTTTATAAACCGTCCAATGCGCTTCCGGCGGCGGCGCCGGCATAGAAAGCTCCGACCCCGGAATCTTTACGCGACCGTTCTGAATTTTTTTATCTGTATTACTCATTTTTAAATCTCCTTGCTGTGGGGATGTTTTCCCCGATATTTTTGACTATCTCCAATAAATCAGCTCGGATAGAGTGCTTATTACGACGTATGCAGTTATCTCCTGCGACTCGCTAAGAGCCCTGCTTCGCAGGGTTGCTCGCTTGCATGGCGCCTGCGGGCGCTCACGAGCAATTGCTTGGCACTACAAACGAGGTTACCCTCCGTTTGCCACGCGATAAATCCAATACTGCTGTGGCGTCCAACCCTCGTCAAAACGGCACTTCCATGTCAGCAGGCAAACGCAAGGCGTTTACCTGATATGACATTCGTGCCGTTTTTCCTCTCCACTCAAGCAA
>CACYYN010000016.1 GCA_902778665.1 Oscillospiraceae bacterium
GAGGGTCCACCTGTTCCCATTCCGAACACAGAAGTTAAGCTCATCAGTGCCGAAAATACTTGTCTGGCGACGGACTGGGAAGATAGGTCAGTGCCAACATAAATTGAGAACCAGATCAATTCGATCTGGTTCTTTTTAGTCTTCCGGTTTGAAGATTGTGGTTTATTATTTTTATTTTTTCTTTTTCGCATAGGCGAACATCCAGGCAACGATTAATAATAATACGATGATAATAACGATTCCCAGAACAGCATTCATTGCGCCCGATACAAGGTGAACTGTGCCGGAAATGAGCTTTAGGATAATAAACAAAACTGCTGCTAATAGGATAGCTGCAATGACCAGGGTCAATTTATTTTTCATTATGTTCTTCCTTCCATTATATTGGGTTTCGCAGATGTGCCAGAATATTTTTAAAATATTCTGGTGTTTCTGCCTCGATATGGATTTCCTGTCTGGTTTCTGGATGGATGAATTTCAGTTTTGCCGCATGCAGGCATTGGCCTTCCAGCCCTTTGTCCGGACATTTTGCCCCATACAACCCATCCCCGAGGAGAGGGTGCCCGATCGAAGCCATATGTACCCGGATCTGATGGGTTCTTCCGGTATGCAGTTTACATTGAATATGTGTGTATCCGCTGTAACGGTTGAGTACTTTCCAGTCGGTAATTGCCGGCCGGGAGTTCGTTTCCGTTACGGCCATTTTTTTTCTGTCGTTCGGATTTCGCCCGATGGGACGATTGATTGTTCCGGTTTCTTCACGGAAGTTCCCGCATGCAATTGCTTCATACACTCTGGATAAGGTATGGTCGGATAACTGCGCAGAAAGAAACTGGTGGGCGTAATCATTTTTAGCAACAATCAGGAGCCCGGAGGTATCTTTATCAATTCTGTGTACGATCCCCGGTCTTTTTTCTCCACCTATGCCTGAAAGGGATTCGCCGCAGTGGTATAGCAGAGCGTTAACCAGGGTATGGTCCGGGTGTCCTGGGGCGGGATGTACAACCATTCCGCGGGGTTTGTTGATCACGATGACGGAATCGTCTTCATATCGTATATCAAGCGGGATATCCTGCGGTGTAAGTTCAGAGTCAAGTGCAGGTGGTAGCAGAATTTCAAATATTTCACCGGATTGAGCTCTGTAGTTCTTTTTGATTGGTTTTCCTTGTAAAGTTACCATCCCGGAAAAAATGAGATTCTGGACAGCATTTCGTGACAGAAACGGTATATTATGAGCAAGGAGAGCATCGATTCGCTCTCCGCTCTCCTTTGCTTCGATAAAGATCAGATCTTCATCCATTATGTTATTTAAATTCATTTAAGATGCTGTCAAGGTCAAACTCATCATCTGCTGAAGGTGCCGGGGACTGAACGGGAGCAGGTTTTGCGGCAGGAGCTGTCGGCTGGGAAGTCGTAGCTGATCTGCGAGCTGCAGGTTTTGAGGCAGGCTCTGTGAAATCTGAGAATGCATCAGCTGCAGCAGATTCTGCTTTCTTCTGAACTGGAACCGGTTCTTCCTCAAAAGAAGTTCGGCGGGATGCGTTTACACGGGCATTTGCCTTTTCCCATTCAGCAAAAGGATCTGCAGAAGGCTCGACAGTCTGCCGGCGTTCAGCCGGAGCGGATGCAGCTCTGCGAGGCTGAGCTGAAGTTCTGCGAGAAGCATCTGTCTGCTGCGGTGTTGCAGCGCGGCGCGGGGATGTGCCTGCTTGGTCGGCTGTTGACGTAGTCGGTCTGTGCTGTGTACTGTTGCGGGATGGGGCAACAATGGTAGGCTGATTGGTGCCGAACATTTCCTCAAACATATCGTCGTCAGATCTGGAGGCATTTCGGGCACGGCGCGGTTTCTCGACAGGGAGATCTTCTTCCACAGGCTGTACAGGTGCAGCTTTACGCTGTTTGCGAGCTGCACGGCGGGGAGCTGGCTCATCCTCCTCATCCTCAAGCCTTGCTGCTGCTGATCTGGAACGGCGGGGAGGAAGTGCTTCTGCTTCCTCTTCATAATCGTCCTTTTTGCTGCGGCGAGAAGAACGCGTGCGGGACGAGCGGCGCTCTTCTTCATACTCATAGTCATCTTCATCGAATGCATCAACTGCTCGGCCTTTTTCCTTTTCCCCTCCGAAGAGAATGTAAAGGATAAACGCGATACAGAAGACCGTGATAAAGATATCTGCAACGTTGAAGACGGCGAAATCGAAGAGCTCGATTTTGAACATGTCGATGACGTAGCCAAAGCGTACGCGGTCAATCATGTTGGAAAGGCCGCCTGCAGTGATAAAGACAAGACACCACCGGCCGAACCTGCCGGAGATGAAATTTGTTGCCAGAGCAATCACCACAAGGATGGCAAATATTGCGGTAAGGGCAACAAACCAGATGCGGGCACCGCCGCCCTGGAGAAAACTGAAGGCGGCACCGTCATTCTGAACACGGACGAGGCTCAGAACGTTGGGAATCAGCTCAATGGAGGGGTTGAGGTAATTGATGTTTTCATCCACCCAGTATTTTACAAGCTGGTCAAAGATGATAACGAGGATACCGATAATAGAGTAAAGCATAATTTCTCCTCTCTTCTTCGCAAGGAAGAATGATCAGAATCAGAATAGAGGGAATTCAGGAAAGGGAAGCAACCACACGAGAGCAGCGGGGGCATAGCCCGGTTTCTGGATCGGCTGCGGTGGTATGAATCCAGCAGCGGGGGCATTTTGTGCCTTCAGCTTCTTTTACGGAAACTTTGATGCCGGGGAAGGAAGAACCGACTCCGATAACTGCCCCGGGAACTTCCTGATCGGAAATAAGGCAGTCAGAGACAATGAATAGCTCAGAAAGATTCATGCTTCTGACCGTGTCCAGCGCGGAAGCGGAAGCTTCGTCATTAGACCGGAGAACTACGGATGCATCCAGAGGCTTGCCGATGCGCTTCTCCGAACGGGCAAGCTCCAGAACCCCGTTTACATCGTTGCGCAGAGAAATCAGAGTGTCCCATGCTGCCATGGTATTTTCGTCCAGTGCGTAGGTGGTGAAAGGTTGATCCATGGTGTTGAGAACTACATTGCGGGGATCATCCTTGCTGCTGTGAGGCATGGAGAGCCAGATTTCATCACAGGTGAAGGCGAGAATCGGGGCGAACATTTTGGTAAGGCTGCCGAGAATCAGATACAGAGCAGTCTGGGCACTCCTGCGGAGAAGGCCGGTGCGCTCTTCACAGTAGAGCCGGTCTTTAATGATGTCGAGATAGAAGCTGGAGAGCTCCACTACACAGAAATCATTGATGGCGTGAGAGATAACATGGAATTCATAGTTGTTATAAGCTTCTGCCACTTCCGCAATCAGGGCGTTGAGTTTGGTGATGGCCCAGCGGTCAAGCTCCTGCATGTCTTCCGGAGACACGAGGTCGGTATCCGGGTTAAAGTCAGAGAGGTTACCGAGGCAGTATCTGGCAGTGTTGCGGAATTTGAGATACTGCTGAGAGAGCTGCTTGAAGATTTCACGGCTGCAGCGGACATCCACATGATAATCACAGGAACCGGCCCAGAGACGAACCAGATCTGCACCAAACTCCTGATAGAGCTCAGCAGGATCAATGCCGTTACCGAGTGACTTATGCATGACCTTGCCTTCACCGTCAACCGTCCAGCCATGGGTGAGGCACTCTTTATAGGGAGCACCCATACCGAGCGCACCAACCGCTACAAGCAGAGAGCTCTGGAACCATCCGCGGTACTGGTCGCCGCCTTCGATATACATATCGGAGGGCCAGAAGCCTTGGTCGCGTTTCATAGCAGCATAGTGGGTGGAACCGGAGTCAAACCAGCCGTCCAGCGTGTCAGTTTCCTTGGTGAAGTGCGTGCCGCCGCAATGGGGGCATACGAAGCCCTTCGGGAGAAGATCGGAAGCATCCAGATCAAACCAGGCATTGCTGCCCTTCTCTTCAAAGATAGAGGCGACAGACTCAATGGTCTCATCGGTGCAGACAGGCTTTTTGCAGTCAGAGCAGTAGAAAACGGGAATGGGGAGACCCCAGCGGCGCTGGCGGGAAATGCACCAGTCGGCCCGTTCGCGGATCATGGCACCCATGCGCTCTTTGCCCCATTCCGGCAGCCAGCGGACGTTTTCACAGGCGGCGATGGCTTCTTCTTTAAAAGAATCGACCGAGCAGAACCACTGGGGGGTTGCACGGAAGATAATCGGGCTCTTGCAGCGCCAGCAGTGGGGGTAGCTGTGGATAATCTCTTCTGAGGCGAAGAGCATACCGCTTTCCTTCATATCCTGCAGGATAATGGGGTTGGATTCTTCTGTGCGGAGTCCGGCGTATTTGCCGGCATACTCAGTATGGCGGCCCTGATCATCCACCGGGACAACCATCTCAATGCCGTAGCGCATGCAGGTCTGATAGTCATCTGCACCGAAACCGGGAGCAGTGTGGACACAACCGGTACCGGAATCCATCGTGACATAGTCAGCCAAGAGGAGACGGGAGGTCTTGGGCAGGAAGGGATGGGAGGCCAGCATGTTTTCAAAGAAGGATCCGGGATGGCTCTCCAGAATTTCATAGCTGTCAAACCCGCCGATTCCCATAACACGGGAAACCAGAGGCTCTGCCATGATATAGATTTCCCCGTTGGGAGCCTGGACGAGAGCATACTGCTCATCTGGATGGAGAGCAATGGCAAGGTTGCCCGGAAGCGTCCAGATGGTGGTGGTCCAGATCAGGAAGAAGACCTTGGAGAGATCCACGTGGGAGAGCTTGCCCTGATCATCATGCATGGGGAACTTTACATAAACGGTGGTGCAGGGATCGTCATGATACTCAATCTCCGCCTCGGCGAGGGCTGTCTCATCCTTGGCACACCAGTAAACCGGCTTGAACCCCTTGTAGATGTGGCCGTTGCGATACATTTTGCCGAAAATACGCACTTCATCCGCTTCAAAACCCTTGTTCATGGTTTTGTAAGGATGATCCCAGTCGCCCAGAACACCGAGACGTTTGAAACCTTCCCGCTGGATGCCGATATATTTTTCGGCATAGGCCTCACAGGCGCTGCGGAACTCCGCCACGCTCATAGCCTTGTGGTTGAGTTTCTGCTCCTTGATGATGGCGGATTCAATGGGCATGCCATGGTTGTCCCACCCGGGGATATAAGGCGTCCAATAGCCGCGCATAGCGTAGGAGCGGATAATAAAATCCTTTAACGCCTTATTGAGGGCGTGACCCATATGGATTGCACCGTTGGAGAAGGGAGGGCCATCGTGAAGAGAGTAGCGTGGATGACCCTCATTTTTTTTCAGCATTTCATGATAGACATCCAGCTCTTCCCATTTTTTCAGCATTTCCGGCTCCCGCTTCGGGAGGCCGGCACGCATGGGAAAGTCAGTTTTCGGGAGATTCAGAGTAGCATTGTAATCCTGTGCCATAAATTCAGGCTCCTTTTAAAATCAATGGGGCGCGCTGCAGCGTGCCCCGAGTTTGCATGCAAGGGGGATCAGAGAGTGAAGGACTGCGTGCTGTCAAGATCGCTGTCAGAGGAGAAGAGGGAATCCTCTGAGGAGTCGGAAAGATCCAGATCGGAAGCGTCCTCATAATTCTCTGCAGGGGCGGATTCTTCCGCAGGCTCTTCTGCAGAGGCAGGTGTAAAGACGGAAGCGCCGATACTGTCAAGATTGCGAAGCTGGGCATTGCACATGGCACGCATCCCGTCAAGAAACTTGGCTGTGGCTGCCTGGGCGGCAGCAAGACGCTTTTCCTCAAACTCTTTTCTTTCTGAGATGGAACCGATGGTCTCATCAGCCTTCTTCTCAGCGTCTGCGAGAAGCTTTGCAGCATTCTCACGGGCTTCTGACTCGATATCCTGGGCAAGCTTCTGTGCGGAGAGAATGGATTTATTCAGGGCGGACTCGTTGCTGCGGTATTCCTCAATTTTATCCACAAGAACCTTCATCTTGCCCTTGAGAACAGTGACTTCTTTCTGGGAATTGGTGATATCATCTGCCAGTTGTTCCAGAAACTCATCCACCTGCGCCATATCGTAACCGCCGAATTTGGATTTTTCAAATGTTTTTTCGCGAATGTCCTGAGCTGTAATCATAATTGAGCCACCTTTCAGATTCGTTATTTGTTTTGCTTTCAGATCAATTTATTCCTGATCGGAAGGATTGCCGGAGGGACTCTGGGCATCCAACAGATCAACGTTTTCGGGAGTGATAAAGTAGGTTTTTGCGGAAACCGGCGTAATCTTGCCGTTCAGGGCGAAGGCGATGCCGGACATAAAGTCCAGCAGGCGCCGAGCGGTTTCCGAAGGAATCTCCTCCAGGGACATAATGAGGCTTCTGCCCTGTTCCAGAAAACTGACCAGTTCACCGGCCTCGTCAAAGCTGCGGGGATTAAACCGAACTACGGACTGATCGGAAGAAGCTTGCCGGCCGCGGCCCGTCTTTGCCGGTCTGGAAGAGGAGCGGGGTTCGCTGTTTCTCGAAAAAAGACCGCCTGAACGGGGAGGTTTTGTGCTTCTTTTTGCAGCAGGCTCCGGAGCAGAGGCAGGCTCTTCGGCAAAGGAACTTTCAAATTCCATCTGCGCATCGCCGACCGGCTCACTCTCTTGTGGGGCGAAAGAACTGTCTGCCCCTTCAAAGAAATCATCTTCCTCACCGTAAGGCTGTGTGAGCTTTCTTAAATTGTCCATGAAACCCATACGTCTCAAGCTCCTTCATGATGGATCATACCCATGGACAAAAAGTCCATACTGCTATTATCGTATTTTTTTCTGCCATTGTCAACAAAAAGCTGCAGCTTCCGGGCAAAATTATGGGTTTTCCAGGAATTTTTTTGCAGAAAGAAGTGCAGTATCTGCAGGGGAAAGGGAGGGGTGCGGTTCGTCGTACCAGATCCGGCAGGCGTCTGTACGTCGCCTGAACCAGGTGATCTGGCGCTTGGCATAACGGCGGCTTGCTTGCTTGATGGCAGCAACAGCATCCTCCCGGCTGATGCTGCCCTGCAGGGCGGCGACAACCTCCTTATAACCGATGGCCTGCATGGAGGTGGCTTCGGAAGAGACACCGGTGAGAAGAAGGGACTGAACCTCGTCGAAGAGGCCCTGCCGGACCATGATATCTACCCGGGCGTCGATCCGCTGATAGAGGAGAGCTCTGTCATGAAAACCGGGAATCAAAAAAAGAGAAGTATACCGGGGTGGGAGAGAGCGGGTCGCTTCATCGTGGGCGGTGATGGTCTCGCCGGTGAGCTTATAGACCTCCAGGGCGCGGACGATCCGCTTTTTATCGGAAGGATGGAGAAGTGCCGCCCGATCCGGGTCAATCTGTCTCAGCTCCGAGAGCAGCATATCTCCACCCAGTGCATCATATTTTTCATTCAGGGTAGCACGCAGTACATCATCTTCGGAGCGGGGGCCGAAGGATCTGCCAGAGAGCAGGGAATCAATATAAAGCCCGGTGCCGCCCACCAGAATCGGAATGCGACCGCGGCTGAAAATATCCTCGCAGCAGGCAGCGGCATCCTCCACATAGCGGGAGACGGAATAATCCTCCATAGGGTCTGCCACGTCAATCATATGATGCGGCACGGCAGACTGCTGTTCTCTGGTGGCTTTGGCGGTGCCGATATCCATGCCGCGGTAGATCTGCATAGAGTCTGCCGAGACGATCTCTCCGCCCAGCGCTTTGGCAAGAACGATGCCCAGGTCCGATTTTCCGCTGGCCGTTGGGCCTGCTACCACCAGCAATTTTTTACTGCTCATATGATACGTTTGAAGAGCCTGTCCAGATCTTTCCGTGTGATGACGGAGGAGACGGGACGGCCATGGGGGCAGTAGAGCACCTGACCGGACAAAACGGCAGAGGCTATTTTTTCCAGTTCGGAGCGCTGGGTATCCCATCCCGCCTTGATGGCGGCCTTGCAGGCCACGGTGTGAAGAATCTCATCAAAGACGCCGGAAGGATCCGGCGTATTGGAGGAGCGTAGCTTTTCACAGATCTCCTCCACGGAGGCCGCAACGTCTGCTGTGCTCATCTCTGCCGGGACGCCACGGACAATCACTTCCTTTTCTCCGTAGGGCTCAATTTCAAAGCCCAGCTGAGTAAGGAGTTCCCCATAGCGGGAGAGAAGCTCCATCTCCTCCAGCGAGAGATGCACGATGGCGGGAATGAGCAGCATCTGGGAGGTAACCGAGCGACCGGCAGCCTTCAGACGGTCGAAAATCATGCGCTCGTGGGCTGCGTGCTTGTCGATGAGGATCAGCTCACCGTTGCACTCCACGATGATATAGGTTCGGAATGCCTCACCCAAAATCTTGTGGTTGGGAACAGCAGGGCTTTCCACATTTTGAACAGAGTTTTCAACAATTTTTTCATCATTCAGAGAAAGACTGGTCTGATAAGAAACCTCGGGGGCGTGAAAAACAGAGGAAGGCTCCTCGGAAGGGCGGTTGAGAGGTACAGAAAAATCTCTCTCCGGCATATCCGAAGGAATGATGTATTCTGATGTCTTCTGTATCGGAGCAACAGTGGAGGGAGCAGCCTGACCGGCATTCACCTCTGGGACAATCTCCTGGGAAGTCAGACTATTGCCGGACGGAACGGAAGAAGGGGTATTCTGCACTGCAGAAAGGGGAGCTGCCTTTACCTCAGAAACAGGAGGAACAGAAGCTTCCTTTTTTCCAACTGGCGTGAGCCTGTCCTCCGAGGCCAGGGCAAGCTTCACCGCCTGATAGACAAAATCAAAAACCTGCTTTTCCGATCCAAAGCGAATCTCCGTCTTGGCAGGGTGCACATTGACATCCACGCTGCTGAAGGAGAGGGTCAGATACAGCACGCAGGAAGGATAACGCCCCACAAGAAGGGTATTCCGATAGGCCTGCTCCACGGCTGACTGCAGCAGAGTCGATTTAATAAAGCGCCCGTTGACGAAGAAAAACTGACGAGAACGGTTGCCCCGACCCTCCGCCGGGGAGGAGACAAACCCGCTGAGGGAAAGCGAATCGGACGCACTGGAGCAGGCGAGCATGGAAGCGGCCTCCTCTCTTCCCAGCAGGGCATAGACACAGGAATCTAGTTTCCCGTCTCCCGGGGAGAAAAACTCCTCTTTCCCGTCCCGGATCATGCGCACGGAGACATCCGGCCTGCCGAGAGCGCAGCGCATGGCGGCAGTGATGCAGGCGGAGGCCTCACTCCGGTCAGACTTCAGAAATTTCAGGCGGGCTGGGGTGTTGTAAAAAAGATTGCGGCAGATCATAGTAGTGCCTTCCGGACAGCCGAAGGGAGACATCTCTTCAATGTCTCCGGCTTCCAGCAGGACTCTTGTGCCCTCTGGGGCATCCTTCTGCCGGGTGATCAGCTCCATATGGGAGACGGAAGAGATGGCTGCAAGAGCTTCGCCGCGAAAGCCCATGGTGCTGATATGCTCCAGCCCGCTTTCGTCCGAAAGCTTGGAGGTGGCATGCCGCACGAAGGCAATACCGGCATCTTCCGGTGCCATGCCGCAGCCGTCATCCGTGACACGGATATAGGTGGCGCCTCCGTCCCGAATTTCGCAGGTGACGTGTTTTGCCCCCGCGTCAAAGGAGTTTTCCAGCAGTTCCTTGATAACGGATGCAGGGCGCTCCACCACCTCACCGGCCGCAATCAGGTCGGCCACATGGGGGGAGAGAATATTGATAACAGACAAGGGCTTCACCTCCGATTAATCAAATTATTATACTCGTTTTGAGTTATTTTGTCCAGTAAGAGGAGATATAGATGTCCCCGTTATGAGCTGTAATTGCAGTATTGCCTTTCTTTAAGGAAATCAAGCATGTTTTTTGTTTTTCTGTCAGAGAAATCAGTTCGATTTTTCCGGCATTTTCAACTTCCAGCTCTGCGGAGCCTTCTACTGCATTGGCTGCAAGGTGAAGAGTCAGTTTTCCGTTTTTGAAACGCGAGTCATCAAAAATATATAAGTGTGCCTGCTCTCCTTCGTGAAGAGTATCCATATCCAAGCCTGTGAACACGGTGTCGGCAATTCGGCTGTGGTTAGAAACCTGCGCGAGTGTAAACCAGCCTTGACCGGTTTTCTGAATATCAGCACCTGAACTCAATTCCAGATGATCCAACACAGTAATGCCGAAGAGAAAAGTATCCGTATCCGGCGTAATATGATTACCGACATTTGGAGATTGGTCTGCAGGAACAAAGGGGAGATAAACACCGTTAGTTTCTATCAGAGATTCCATAAATGCATCTACCGTCACCTGCTGCAGTTGCTTTCGCAGTCGAGACTCAAGCAGGTAAGATACTGTTTCATCATAGTTATGCTGCGTTACAATCAAAATATCTTGTGGGAGAGATTCTACGATAGTGTTCATCTCCACTGCATCTTGCCCATAGTTATTTTTATCCTTATGAGAACCGCAGGCAATATAACCGCATATATTGTTGGCAAGAAGGAAAAGCACCAAAAACACAACGCTCTCTTTTATGAGAAGAGAAGATGCTTTCTTATAGTAGAGTTGAATAGAAATGAGAATGATGAAAAATATTGTAAAAGCAGTAAGAAGCACTCCGGCAGTACCCGGAACACCAAAATCACTTATCCAGGCAGAGAGGGCAATAGAGTCCATATAAGTGGATGCTCCCGACGAAAACCCGGCAGAAGCTCCCGGAAAGGCCATCAAAAAAGCGGTGATGACCAAAGAAATAAGGGAAAGCTTCCTTTTATCAGGCAGCGCTGTTATACCTAGCGTAAAGACAACCATCACGGGGACGTACATAGCCATATAACGGAGATGGAGCTGAGGGTCGGTAAAGGAACCGTTCCAGGTGTGCATGTCGACAAAAGCAGCAGTACCTACAGCAGTGACAACAAGAGCAACGGAGAAGGCATCCAGAAAGGTTTTCTGAGTACTGTTATATTGATCCCTGAAAATAAATGGAATACCAAAGAATAATCCCCCACAGGCAATAGCGAAGAGAAGGAGCTGCAAAAGAGAGAATTCAGAGACAGCCGCAAACCATTTCGCGGAAATCTCAGTTAACTGCTTGTTATAGAGACCGAGAAGAGAAAACTCGTAGCCGAAGACAATCGTATACAAACCATAGAAGAAAAGGATAAAGAGAGCACAGGCTCCCAAGCCGGCAAAAGCAGCAGTCTTCTGTTTGCCATTCTTCAGAAAAACTGCCGAGAGCAGGAGGGCAAGTCCACAAGCCACTGCACCGGGTTTTGTCCAGAATAAGAGAGCAGTAACAATACCGGTCAGAATGCCGTAACGGAAGATATTATTTTCCCCTCGAAACAGCCTGTATGCAAAGAAAATTACCCAGAGAGAAAGAGGCCAGACCAAACACTCTGACATCAAAAAACCGGCCATCATCATATCCGGCATCAGGAGAGTCAATGCAGCGGCAACTAGACCTCTTTTTCTGCTTCCAGTAAAGTCTTTTGCAAACAGATAGACAGGAAAGACCGCGCTGCTGATCAGGAAAGAATTATAAAGCTGAACCACGCGGTAAAGATCAAAAGGGAGAGGGAAAAGATAGAGAGGGGTCAGAAGAAGAGGATAGAAAATATACATATAGGGAATCGGCTGGGATCGATATGCTATTCCCTCTCCTGCAGCGAGCGATTTTGCAATGTTAATATATAAACTTTCATCAATCTGTACCGTCGGAGCATGCCGAAAACAGAACGCGAACAGAAAGCGGACTGCAGAACTGAAAAGGAAAAAGCAAAACAGAATAATGGGAATATAATTAGAAGGCGAAGATTTAGATTTAAGAACCATTGTGCTTACCTACACCTCTTCATAAGAATTCCCCGGTGCTATCGCCCCGGGGAATTGAATTATTGAAAATACAAGAATGAAAGCGGAGATCAGTTCTTGTTTAAAGAACCGTTATAATAATAAAACGGAGAACCATTAGAAGAAATTGCAGCACCATTGGTATAATCACGCTGAACAGCCCCGAGATAAACACCATTAAGGGCATAATAGGAATCTACACCGATCAGAGAACCATCTTCATGGTAACCGGACCAACTCCATATAATATAGATCCGGTTTCCGTCAGGGCCACATACATAACCGATGTAATCATAAGAATCATCGTCATCCTTCAGGACGGTGAATTCATCATGGGCGCCGGTAACATAGGAATAGTCGGATTTAACAGGCTCCGGAATCGGGTATGTGTTCAGATCCAGATAAATATGCATGCGATCGTAGACTGCAGAAAAAGTATGAGCGGAATTGCCGATGGTATAAAACTCAGTGCTGTCTTTTGCCACAGCACCACGAATTAAGCTATCTGCCGAAGCGGAAGGAAGGACACTGCATACAAGAACAAGAACCAGTAAAACGGAAATCAGTTTACGCATCTTCAAATCCTCCCTATTACTTGGAAATCAACCCGCTGACGGGGTTCACAGAAACCACAGGCTCAGTATCAGAAGTTTCCTCCACATATGGCTGAATAGAAGCAATCACATAGTCAAAAACGTCAGCTTTTTCAGAGAGAGGAGAGAACATTATCTGAAAGAGTTTGTTATTCTGTGTAAGGTAAGTCAAAATAAGGGTATTGTTATTATCATCATGCAAAAGAACAGCAGGAATATCATTTACCGAAATAGAGTCTGCCAGATAATTATTCTGTATATAATAATTGTAAAGAGCGTCAAGTGTTAAGCCATCAGAATCAGTATAATAAAAAGCGATATATTCTCCAGTATCAGATGCAAGAAAACCAATACACCCATCTGCACGATCTGCTTCTGTCAACTCAACAGGGAGGAAAGTGTTCGGGGCAAAAAGCTGTGCGTCAACCTCTTCAACTAACCACGGTAAATACTGATTGCCGAAGCGATCATAAAAATTACTTTCCTGAGTTGACCAACTGTACTCAAAAAAATTGTCAGCAAAGCAAAGGGCTGAAAAAACGAACATCAAAGAAAAAGTGAGAAGGAAAGAAATTAATTTTTTCATCGGAACTCCTTATTTATTACCAGATAATTGTTCAAGCATAGTCGTTGCAGGAGTATAACCGGCATCTTTTGCTTTAGTAAGCCATTCTATTGCCTTGTCATGATCTGCGGTGACACCAAGACCATATTCATACAGTAAACCGACATTATACATTGCACGTTCATTACCGTATTCTGTCAGCTTCAGATAATACTGAAACGCAGTGCTGAAATTAATATCAATACCGTCTTTATTACCGGCATAGTATGCATAGGCATTTTCTTCCATGGAAATAAGAGCTTCTGTGTTTCCCTGATCTGCCAGTTGTGAACTAAGCTCCAGAGCTTTCACAGGATCCTGCTCTACCCCAAAACCGTAGGTATAGAAAGCCACCATCATATTGATAGCTTCCGGATCTCCATATTCTGCTGCTTTTTCAAAAAACTTCAAAGCTGTGGCATCGTCTTCCTGAATACCTCTTTCTTCAGATCCTAAAAAATAAGTAAATGCATCCGAAGAAATGGCAGAAGCAGCTAACGCACGCTCACCTGCCTCGGCACCCTTTACATACCAGGAAAGAGCCAGATCGGCCTCGTCACCCTCTTCAAAATCTTCTGAAACCAATTTGCCCAAGCCAGAGGAATACAGTACACCGACCTGAACCATAGCCTTTGCAGAGCCTGAATCTGCAGCTTCAACAATCATTGCAATGCCTTTTGCAACATCCTGCACCGCGCTATCACTCTGAAGATAGCTCATGCCTTCCTTATACAAAGAATCCGCATCACTGGCGCGTACACAGGTAGATAGAGAAGAAAAAGAGAAAAGTGAACAAAAGAGCAAAAATATAGAAAAGTAACGAAACATAGCGGAAAATTGTCGTTTCATAAAAGCCTCCGTTCTTGAACTAACGGAATGTATGATAGCATTAATTTCCAAGAAAAACAAGAGGGAAGTGAACAAAAGGCAATAAAAAAAGGAAGGATAAAACCTTCCTTTTTTATTACTAATGAATCAAAAATCAGCCAAGAGCAATCTTAACCTCTGCGAGGTAGTTGTTGATAGCGTCTGCAATTTCTTTCTCAGCAGCTTCAGCAGCCTTTGTGAAGACTTCCTGGAGAGCATTGTACTGAGCAGCGAGAGCAGCATCCTTAACATTTGCGATCATCTTTGCGTAAGCATCTTTTGCATCGCCAGCAGCCTTCTTAGCAGCTGCAAGAGACTCTGCATAAGCCTTCACGGTGCCCGGAGTAGCCTTTGCGGTCTTCGCGGCAACAAGCTCGTCTACGGAGCTGACATCTTTGCCAGCTGCAGTCTTAATACCGGACAGATCTGCGAAAGCTGCGACGCTGAGAGCAGCGACCATGGCTACGCACAGAAGCATTGCGATGATTTTCTTCATTTGAAATTTCCTCCAAAATTAATTTTGGCGTCTAAGCGCCTTGACGATGCGTACTATAGCACAGTAATTTGCTTTTGTCAAGAGGGAAATTATGTAAATAGGCCGTTTTCGTGAACTTTTTTCGCAAAATATGCCTAAAAAAAGTTCTTGACACAATATATAGTGTTACTACTGATGCGATTGGCGCTTAGGCCTGGTTTTTCGGTAGGACTTACCTGCCCAAGGTGCCCTACCTGCCCAACATGCCCTCATATTGTGCAAAGGGCAAGAGGGCATGTTGGAGAGGGAAAGCCGGGAGGGAAAGTTATTACGGTTTAGCCTGCGTTGAGGGTTGAGCTGTCTTTGCCGAAGGGGAGAGGGGAGATTGGCTCAACAGGGGAGTTAAACGGTTTTGAGATATCAGGGGTAAGATGTGTGAAGGCATATTCAGAGGATGGGAGGGAGATGTCTTCTCCACCGGACCAGGAGAAAATGCCGTAGAGAAAGGCGTTTTTAGAGATGGCGCTGTGGTTGGCACTGCTACAGGTGATAAGCCAGACATCGATGCCATGGGAGATCATATCCTGAATGGCCGGCGTTTCCGGCTTGGTGCTGTGCTGTTCAAAGAGATAGAAGGTGGTTCCTGCGGAGGCAACGGAATCCATCTCGGAATCGGTGAGGAGAGCCCAGCTGTCCCAGTCGGCAGAGGCGTCCATGGAGCAGACATTGATGAGGCGGATGCCGAAGGCATCATAGAGGGAGGCGGCAGCATTGAGGGCGGTATAGCAGCCGGAGCTGCTGCCGACGGCGGAGAGGTTGTGGACGATGACTCCGCATTCCTTTGCCAGCTGCTGGAGGAGATGATAGGTGGAGATATTTTCTTCATCCATATGGGTGCTGCCGGGACCGTTGCGGAAGAAAATGATGGAATCGGGATGCCAGGCTTTGAAGTACTGGAAAACATCTGAGAAGCTTAACCAGTTGGTGGTGCCATCTCCCCCACAATAATAGAGAACAAAGGAGGTGTCGGCGGTGACATTGGAAGGAATATAAAAGAGGCCTTTGGAATACCAGTAGATGGCGCCGTCAGAATAGGTTCTGTATGGTTTGGTGATCAGGGGATAATCGAATGAAATTTCGCTTGCAGGGTAGGAGCGGCAGAAGGAGGCAAGCTCACGGCTGTCGGCAAAGTCGGCAAGGGAGAGAAAGAGTTCTTCCGCCTCGGAGAAGTGGCGGGTGTAGAGGAGCTCCTTTGCCTGATTATATTTTGAGAGAAGGAGAGTTTCGGAAGTGGAGGAGAGTGTGGCTGACTCTTCTGATAGAACGGAGTCAGATGCTATGGATGGGGTGTCAGAGGGGCAAGGGGTGGAAACTGCAGAGTTGCCGGCCTGGCAGATTCCGTCCCGGATCGGCCCAGCAGAGGCAGAAGGGGAAAAAGCGTTGAGACAGAACAGAAGGATGAAGCAAATTGAGAGGATTTGGAGAGAGCGATTAATAGACATGGGGGAAGACGGCCTCCTTTCCGGTAAGAATATCCTGAAGATAGATGGAACGGATGTTGCCGCCCTGATAATCGTCCATTTCAATGGAGATGAGAAAAGTGTCATCCGCATAGAAAGTGCGGAAGGAAGGGAGGGCATCTGCCGTGTAATCAGAAAACTGCTTCCAGCGGAGAAGATCCGTTTTCAGCTGATTGCAGCCGTAAAGAGTATTGCCGGAGATATAGAATTCACCGGAGGAGGGAAGGGGAGAAACTTCCAGATCATAGAGCGTATCCGGGGAAGAGGAAGGTTCTGAGAAGTTTATGCGGGAGAGGTGAAGAAGAGCATCTTCCTGCTGGGTGAGGAAATAGAGCATGCTGTCAGAGATGACGGGATGGAAGGAGGGAACAGAAGTGAGAGGGATATCTGCTCCGTCAGAGAGGCGGAAGAGATGAAAGGACTCATTGTCCGCACAGTCCTGATACAGAAGCCAGTCGTCGGAGATAAAATAGGGATAATAGATTTCTTTTTCCAGAATGGGTTGGATGTCTGAACCGTCTAAAGCGGAAGAATAATAGTGATGGTTTTCACCTGTGAAATAAAGGCGATTATGATGGAGAGACAAGTAGGAGAGTTCCGGAATATTGTCAGTAAGGATTTCCACAGAGAGGGTTTCGAGATCGAGACGGGCGAGCGAGGAGAGGCCGGAATCTCTGTCGTGCCGGATATAGATGAGGCCATCAGAGACAGGCGTCAGGAAAGTGGCATTCACATGCCGATCCAGGACCGTATAGGGGCTGAGAGAGGGGAGGGCACCGGAGAGATCGACAGAGGTGCAGATGAGATCTGGCAGAGAGCTGTTTTTGTCAAAAGCCATGCCGAAAAGAGCAGACCCGTCGGACCAGTATCTGCCCTGAAGCATATAGCGGCTCATGGTGCGGGTTTCCTCCTCCGAAAAGGATACGGAGAGGTGGGATGCATCATAAAGGATGGCATTGACCTTTGCCTGCTCGGCTGCCTGCTGAGACAGAACTTCGGAAACAGGAGTGCTGCCAGAAAAAGAGAGGACTGACGGGGAGACGGGAGCAAGAGACAGGACGAGGCTTTCCTCCGCAGAGAGGAGAAGACAGCCGTCTTCTGCCTCGGAAAGGAGAAAGCTGCTGTCAGAAGCGGTTAAGGCATAGGCGCCGTTTTCGAGGGAGCGGAGATCAACAGGGCAGAGTGTGCCGAGAAAGAGCAGCCTGCCGGAACCGGAGGGCCGGAGCTCAAGAGAGCAGAGCTGTTGGGGCGAAAGCGCAAAAGAGGAGGCTGTGCTTTTAAGATCAAGCACAGCCCCGTCACGGGTAATCTCCTGCACGGTCCAGCACCCGGAGGGTGCCCCGTCTGCTAAGGCGCAGACAGGGCAGACGAGCAGGATGGAAAGGAACAGGATCAGAAATGCTGAAAGTTTTCGCATGGAAAGAAAGTCCTTTGCTGATGTGAACGGAATGATAACAGATGACCGCTGTTAACGGGAACCTTTGTCGTACGGGATGCCTTCTGCCTTCGGAGCACGGGAGGTTTTAGAGGTGAAGGCAAGAACGATGAGGGAGACAATATAGGGCATCATGTTGTAGACATTGCCCGGGAGATTTAGCGCTGCCAGCGCCGGGAAGCCCACGTAGGTGTTGGACAGAGCACGGAAGAGGCCGAAGAGCAGCGCCGCCAGGGCAATGCGATAGGGCTTCCACTGGCCGAAGATCATGACGGCAAGGGCAAGGAAGCCGAAGCCGGCCACACCGTTTTCAAACTTCCAGAGGGAAACGCCGGCGAGAATGTAGCAGATGCCGCCGAGCCCGCCGAGGGCACCGGAGATTAGCACACCGGCCCAGCGCATTTTGTAGACATTGATGCCGACGGAGTCAGCCGCCTGGGGATGCTCGCCGCAGGCCATGAGGCGAAGACCAAACTTGGTCTTATAGAGCATCACGGCTACCACAATAACGGCAATGACAGCCACCAGCATGAACCAGTTGAACTCAAAACCGTTGATGTTGACGATGAACATTTTGCGGGCACGGACATATTCAATTTCGGAAGAGTGGTCGTCCGGGTTGGCAGCAGTGTTGATGGCCTTGACAAAGACCGTTGCGGCCGCCGTGCCGAGAAGATTCAGAGCGGTGCCGACAAGAGTCTGGTCCGCCTTGAAGTTGATGCAGGCCACACCCAGGAGGGAGGAATAGAGCATGCCGAAGACGATGGCTGCGAGCATGACGAGAAGCACCATGATAAAAGCATTGGAGGTGCCGAGATAACGCATCATGAGAGCACCGCCCAGAGCGCCGATGACCATGATGCCCTCCAGACCGAGGTTAATGACACCGGAGTGCTCGGAGATACAGCCGCCGAGAGCGACAAGAACGAGAACGGATGAGAAAATAAGCGTATACTGAATCAGAAGCAGCATTATTTGTCACCTCCCTGGGATGCGGCGGATTTGATGGCACGGGCCTTCTTTTCTTCACTGCGGGCAATCATTTTGTTCATGGTGAGCTTGATGAAGAGCACAAACCCGCAGAGGTAGATGATGACGGAGGAGATGAGGTCAGAGATCTGGGAGGAATAGAAATTGGTGTTGACATACTGTCCGCCGTCGGTAATGTGTTGGATAAAGAAGGAGGAGAAGATGGCACCGATGGGGTTCAAACCACCGAGGAAGGCTGCGGCAATGCCGTTGAAGCCCATGCCCGGGACGGAGGACTGGGTGCACTCCCAACGCATGTAGCCGGTGAGATAGAGCATGGAGGCACCGAGACCGGCGAGAGCACCGGAGATGATGAGCGTGAGGATGATGTTGCGATTTTCCGCCATGCCGGCATATTTGGCAGCATTCTTGTTGCTGCCGGTCGCCTTGAGCTCATAGCCAAGCTTCGTCTTGCTGAGGAGAATGTAGACGGCGATGGCAATGATGAGAGCGAGGGGCACGGCGATGGTGATATACTGGTTGTTGTTGAAGAACTTATCCAGCCCGGCGTTGGGGAGAAGAGCGGAGGGATTGACATCTTTGATGTACATGGTGTAAGGGCTGGCAGTTTCCTTCACCTTGGTTAATATGGTGTTGGCGAGATACAGGGAAATCCAGTTGAGCATGATGCCGGAGATGACCTCGTTGACGTTGCAGCGGGATTTGAGGAAGCCGACGATGGCACCGAGCACAGCCCCCGCAGCGAGAGCAAAGATCATGCAGGGCAGCCAGCCCCAGCCCCAGGCGAGGGCGGCGTAGAGGCACGCACAGGAGCCTGCCACATACTGGCCGGCGGCACCGATGTTGAACAGGCCGACCTTATAGGCAAACAGAATGCTCAGGGAGCACATCAGAAGCGGCATGGTTTTGGCAAGCGTGTTGCCGAACTGCTGAAGCTTTTTGTTTGCACGGTTCCAGGTGAGGAAGTTTTTAATGACGTTGATAATAGACTCGGCAGCACCCTCCGGGTTAATGAACAGGAGGACGATGTAGCCGATGAGTAGGCCGAGGATGATGCAGATGATAGAGGCGACGAAGGCCTGCACGCCGGGATTCTTCAGGACTTTTTTCATGCTTTCACCTCATCTCTTTTCGCGCCGGCCATATAGAGGCCGAGCTCTTCCTGCGTGGTTTTCTTCGGGTCCAGCTCGCCGACGATTTCACCCTCATACATGACAAGGATGCGGTCGGGAACATCCATCACCTCGTCCAGTTCCAGAGAGACGAGAAGGACGGCCTTGCCGGCATCACGCTGGGCGACGAGCTGCTTGTGGATGAATTCGATGGCACCGACGTCAAGACCACGGGTGGGCTGGACGGCGATGAGAAGCTCCGGGGCCTTGTCAATTTCGCGGGCGATGATGGCCTTCTGCTGGTTGCCGCCGGACATGGCACGGGCGGTTGTGACGGCACCCTGACCGGAACGAACGTCATACTCCTCAATGAGCCTGTTGGCGTATTCACGGATATTTTTGCGGCGGAGGAAGCCGGCACCTGAGGTGAATTCGGGATTAAAATAGGTCTGGAGGACGAGGTTATCTTCCAGCGAGTAATCCAGCACGAGGCCGTGCTTATGACGGTCCTCCGGGATGTGGCTGATGCCGAGAATGCTCTTCTGGCGGATGGAGGTCTTCGTAATATCCTTGCCGAGGAGGGTGATTTTGCCGCTGACAAGAGGCTCGAGACCGGAGAGGCCGTAGACAAACTCTGACTGGCCGTTGCCGTCAATGCCTGCGATGCAGACGATCTCGCCGGCGCGGACCTTGAGGGATACATTCTTCACCGCGTTATTCTTATGGACCTTGGAGGCGACGGTCATATTCTCAATATCAAGGACAACGTCACCGGGATGGGCAGGCTTCTTCTCCACGTGAAAGTTGACATTTCTGCCGACCATCATGGCGGAGAGCTGTTCGATGGTGGTGTCTTTTGTGTTGACCGTGCCGATGTATCTGCCTTTGCGGAGGACGGAGCAGCGGTCGGCAACCTCCATGATCTCGTTGAGCTTATGGGAGATAAAGAGAATGGACTTGCCTTCAGCGGCGAGATTCTTCATGATCTGCATGAGCTCGGTGATTTCCTGCGGGGTGAGGACGGCAGTGGGCTCATCAAAAATGAGAATTTCATTGTCGCGATAGAGCATTTTGAGAATTTCGGTTCTCTGCTGCATGCCGACGGTGATGTCTTCAATTTTGGCATCAGGATCAACATGAAGGCCGTACTTTTCCGAGAGAGCCATAACCTTTTCACGGGCTTCCTTCTTCTGCAGAAACCCCATTTTGTTCGGCTCAACGCCCATGATGATGTTGTCAAGAACGGTAAAGCATTCCACCAGCTTGAAATGCTGATGAACCATGCCGATGCCGAGAGCGTTGGCATCGTTGGGATTGTTGATTTTCACTTCCACCCCGTCTTTTTTGATGATGCCTTCCTCCGGCTGATAAAGACCGAAGAGCACACTCATCAGGGTGCTCTTGCCCGCACCGTTTTCTCCGAGCAGTGCGTGGATTTCGCCTTTTTTCAGCTGAAGGGTGATATCATCATTGGCAATGATACCGGGGAATCTTTTGGTAATGTGCAGCATTTCTACAGCATATTGCTCCAAAACAGACCAGCCTCCTTTTCAATGAATGTTAAAACCAGAATAAAGATATAATACTATAATTGAAGTTTGTTTTCAATAAAAAAGGTAAAAGAAAGAGGCAGGCCATAAGACCTGCCTCTTAAGAGAGTGAATTACTTGATGTTGCCCTGGTAGTCAACCGTGATAGCGGAGACAGCAGGCTCGGCGGTGATGTCGTTGGAGACAGTGACAGCGCCGGAGTTCATGGCAGCAACGAGGGCTTCGTAGTCAGCCTGAGTGAAGCTGTCGCTGAACTGGGTGGAAGGAGCGATCTGGACGTAGTTCTCAGCGGGAACGTCGGAAACAAGGCCGAGGTTGTCAACCTTGCCGCCTTCGAAAGCGCCGTCAACAACAGCCTGGAGCTGAGAATTGACAGTTGCTGCGAGACCCTTCATAGCGGAGGTGACCGTCATGCCTTCACCGTAGAGACCGTCGATGGTGCCGGCCTGGTCAACGTCAACACCGATGACCTTTGCGCCGACCTTTGCAGCTGCTTCACCGGCAGAGGTGAAGATGCCGCCACCGCATGCAAAGACAACCTGCGTGCCAGCTGCATACCAGGTGTCCATGTAGGCGGTGATATCGGAATCGCCGTAGAACTGGTTGCCGTAAACATACTTGACTTCAACATCGGTGAGGCCGAGCTCAGCAGCGGCTGCATCAGCGCCCTGAACAAAGCCGTAGCCGTAACGGACAACAGCAGGAACTGCCATACCGCCGAGGAAGCCGAGCTTGGTGTAGCCGAGCTTCACAGCTGCATAACCAGCCATGTAGCCGCAGAGCTCTTCCTGGTAGACTGCGCAATAGAGGTTTGCGGGAACAGCAGATGCGAGATCGCCGATGTCGCCTTCGGAAACATCAAGAGCGATGAAGGTGATGTCGTCATATTCGGGAGCGGTTGCCTGGATGGCGGGGCCGAATGCGTAGCCGGGCATGATGATTACACTATAGCCATCATCAATGGCTTTTTCGATGGAGGTGATACGGTCTTCATCAGAGTCAGATGCGGGCTTGTAGTACTGGAAGGTGAGGCCGTTTGCATCAGCGAATGCCTTGCAGGCTTCATAGGTGGTCTGGTTGAAGGACTGGTCGGTAATGTCACCATAGTCGGTGATCATTGCGACAGCAGGAGCTTCAGCAGATGCGGATACTGCGCAGAGAGCGAAAACCATGCACAGTGCGAGAGCGAGAGCGAGAATCTTTTTCATGTGTGCTTTTTCCTCCATTTAAAAATTTGACATTGGTATGCAGTGCTTTTCAGCACCTTGTTTATTATACCTTCTGCAGGAAGGTAAATCAAGAAAAATATATGACGAAAATAAAAAGGGGCGGGATGGAAAAATTTGAACAGTCTGCAAGAAAATCAGCCGAGGGAAGCGAGGCGGAGCTCTTCCATTTTCGCAGCGGTGTCGAGAGCAATGGTGATCATCTGGGAGAAGCCGAGCTGGCGCTCTTCGGCAGAGAGCATCTCGGGGCGGTAGAGGTGATCGGACACGGTGCAGATGCAGAGGGCACGTTTGCCGAAGTAGGCGGCATTGGCATAGAGGCCGGCAGCCTCCATCTCGATGCCCAGAACACCCATCTGCTTCCATTTATTATTCTGTTCGGTTCCGGCGTCAAAAGCGGAATAGAAATTGTCGGAAGAGAGGATATTGCCAATGTGGACGTCGATCCCGAGGGCTTTCGCGGCGTCCTTTGCGGCAGAGAGCAGGGTAAAATCGGCAATGGGGGCGAAGCCGTGGATGCCGAGATTTTCAATATAATTGGAGGTGGTGCAGGCACCCTGGGCGAGAATCACATCCAGAAGCTTCAGATTGTCCTGCAGGCCGCCTGCCGAACCGACACGGATAATATTATCTACATCATATTCTTTGTAGAGCTCCCAGCTGTAGATGCCGATGGAAGGGATGCCCATGCCGGAGGCCATGACGGTAACGGGGACGTCCTTCCAGGTGCCGGTGATGCCCATGACGCCGCGGACATTGTTGACCAGGGTGCGATGTTCCAAAAATGTTTCAGCAATAAACTCAGAACGGCGGGGATCGCCGGGCATGAGAACGGTTTTCGCGATGCCATTGACAGGTGCTTCATTATGGGGAGTGGGCATAAAATAATTCCTCCTTCGTACGGCTGTGTGCCGGAATTTCGATAATCGATTATCCTATTATATGGGAGAAAAAAGCAAAAGTCAAATTGAAAGCTGAGCGCAGATATGATAAACTATAAAAAACATCGAGGAGGACTAGTAATATGCACGATGTGATTGTTATAGGAATAGCAGGCGGCACTGGAAGCGGGAAGAGCACCCTGACAGAAAAGCTGATTGAGCGGTTCGGTGAGGATGTTTCCGTTATCCATCACGACAGTTATTATAAAGCCCACCACGACATGCCGTATGAGGAGCGGTGCAAGCTCAATTATGACCATCCGAACTCTTTTGACACTGACATGCTGATTCAGGCGGTGAAAGACCTGAAGGAAGGAAAAGAGGTCGTTTGCCCGGTATATGACTTCACCATTCACGACAGGGCGGAGGAGACGGAAATTGTGCGCCCGGCAAGGGTGATTATTGTGGAAGGCATTCTGATTTTCGAGAGCAGAGAGCTATGCTCGCTGATGGATATTAAAATTTATGTGGACGCCGATGCAGATGTACGCATCTTGAGACGTATCACAAGAGACGTGCAGGAGCGTGGCAGGAGCCTGGAGAGCATCATTGACCAGTATCTGCATACGGTAAAACCGATGCACGAGCAGTTTGTGGAGCCCAGCAAGAAGAATGCGGATATTATCATCCCCCAGGGAGGACACAACAGAGTGGCACTGGAGATGGTGGTGGAGCGGGTGAGGGCACACCTGAGTTATTAATTCGCAATTATCAATGAGCAATTCGCAATTAATAAGGAGACTGTTGTTTGGGCAGTAAATAGGCAGGAGAGGAAGATTATGGCGAAGCTGTATTTTAAATACGGGGCGATGGGATCATCAAAATCGGCCCAGGCGCTGATTACAAAATTTAATTATGAAGAGCTTGATATGACGGTATGGCTGATCAAGCCCTCGGTTGACACGAGAGACGGTGCGGATATTATCCGCAGCAGAATCGGGCTGGAGGCCCACGCGGCAGTGATCACGCCGGAGATGAACATTCTGCAGGCGTATGCCGAGGCGGGAGATCATGATGTGATTATTGCGGATGAGGCACAGTTTTTCACCCCGGAGCAGATTGACCAGCTACGGGAAATTGTGGATGAGAAGGACATTCCCGTGCTGTGCTTCGGCCTGCGGACAGACTTTCTGACACACTTCTTCCCGGGAGCACAGCGGCTGATGGAGCTGGCGGATTCGCTGACGGAAATTAAGACAGTCTGCCGGTGCGGACGGAAAGCAACGGTAAACGCAAGAATCGACAGCGAAGGGAAGATTGTGACGGAAGGTGGACAGATCCTCCTCGGCGGGAATGACAGCTATGTTGCCATGTGCCACCAGTGCTGGATGAGGAAGATCAGAGAGCAGAAAACAGGGCGTAGGGAATAGGGCATAGGGCATAGGGAGTAGAAAAAGTAAGGAATTCAGAAGAAAGTGCTTGACTTTTGACAGAGCATCTTGTATATTATTTGAGCGCTCCGAAGACAGTTGGTTCCCGCAAGGGGTAATTCCAGCCGAGGACATCAACAGTTTATCTTGATTGTTTTTGTGCCTTTGCGTCTTTGCGGATGCAAAGGCTTTCTTACTGGGCGTTATCACATGCTTATGGAGGTGAAACTCAAAAATGCCAAATGCAAAGGTTCTCAGCGAAAAGCAGGCGGTTGTTGACGCACTGGTAGAACGCATCAAGGGTTCCTCCGCAGGTGTCCTGGTGGATTACAAGGGCATCACCGTAGCGGAAGACACCGCACTGCGCACCGAAATGCGCAAGGATGGCGTTCACTACACGGTAGTGAAGAACACGCTTGTCAAGAGAGCTCTGGACAAGATGGAACTGAGCGGGCTGGATCACGTTCTCAACGGAACAACTTCTCTCGCAACTGCAGAGGATGATCCCATTGCTCCCTTCCGTATCCTGAACGACTACAGCAAAAAGCTCGGCGACCGTTTCAACATCAAGGCAGCCTACATGGATGGCAAGATCCTGAACGATGCTGAAATCGCAGAGATGGCATCACTGCCGTCTAAGAGTGCACTGTATTCCAAGGTTCTCGGAACCATGATCGCACCGATTACCGGCCTTGCAGTATGCCTGGGCCAGATCCTCGAGCAGAAGGGCGGCTCCGTAGAAGCTCCCGCAGCAGAGGAAGCACCTGCAGAGGCCTGAGCGCTTTCTGACACACACTTTTTACAAAATTTATTTGGAGGATTTTATCATGAGCGAAAAAATCGCAGCAATGATCGAAGAGATCAAAGGTTTGTCCGTTCTCGAGCTTTCTGAGCTCGTTCATGCACTGGAAGACACCTTCGGTGTTTCCGCAGCAGCAGTTGCAGCAGGCCCCGCAGTGGCAGCAGCAGGCCCGGTCGTAGAAGAGAAGACCGAGTTCGACGTTATCCTCTCTGAGTTCGGCTCTGAGAAGATCAAGGTCATCAAGGAAGTCCGTGCAATCACCGGCCTCGGCCTTGCAGAAGCAAAGGCTCTCGTCGAGACCAAGGACGCCAAGATCAAGGAAGGCGTTTCCAAGGAAGATGCAGAGGCTCTCAAGGCTCAGCTCGAAGCTGTCGGCGCAAAAGTCGAAATCAAGTAAGAGATTCTTACAGAATACGAAAAGAACTGTCTCCAAAAAGCGGAGGCAGTTCTTTTTTTGCATAAATGCAGACTTCAGCGATCCAGAGCATCCAGACGCAAAATCTCAAAACCTTCGGCTTTGCCCTTCAGCTTAATGGTGCTGCCGAGAGAGGTGACATGAGCACGATCACCCAGCTGATCGGCAACAGAGCGGGAGATGAAAACAGTTCCACCGGGGGCGTTGGCCTCCAGGCGGGCAGCAGTATTGACCGTGTCGCCGATGGCAGTATAGTCCATTCGGCGAGGGGCGCCGATATTCCCAACAACGGCCGGACCCCAGTTGACTCCAACGCCGAAGGAGACCGTGCGCCCGAAGCGGGAAAGAAGCTCGTCACCTAAAGTCCTGGAGCCTTCCACCATATCCATTGCGGCACAGCAGGCGAGATAAACCGGATCTTCCTGAGGGAGAGGGGCATTCCATACCGCCATGGTGCAATCCCCAACAAACTTATCAAGGGTACCGTGATTTTTCATGATGCAGTCTGTGGTAAGGGTGAGATAGCGATTCAGAATTTCTACCACCGTCTGGGCATCGAGAGCTTCGCTCATGGTTGTGAAGCCACGGATATCGACAAAGAGAACGGCAATATCACAGGTTTTACCGCCGAGCTCCAGAGCGTCCATACCTTCGGAAAGGAGACTGTTCATCACAGCGGGGTCAATGTACCTGCCGAAGGTTTCTGTGACGAGGCGCTTTTCTTCACGGGTACGAATATAATTCCAAGCTGCGGAGAAAAGAAAAAGCAGCGTCAGACAGACCGGAACCCATAAAACGTGGAAGATATGGCCGGACGAATAGCTGATTTTGCAGAACCCGACCCAGCCGAGGGAGAGACCCAGCCAGAGGAGAAGAGAGGGGACAATATGACGTTTCCAGAAGAAAAGGGCAGAGAAGAAAAGAAGCAGGAAGAGAAGAATCAGCTGCGGGGCCGGTGATACCTCACGGGGGAAGAAGCCCTTCTGAAAGGCCTCGATAGTATTGGCGTGGATATCAATGCCGAACATGGGCCTGGCGTGGTCTGCGGAGGTGACGGCAGCATCCTGAAGACCGACGGCATAAGGGCCAATCAGAACGATTTTGCCGCGATAACGATCAGGAGAAACGCTCCCACTCAACAGATCCGAAAAGGTTATACCATCATAGTATGGCAATTCCGTGGCTGAGAATGGTAGATAGAAGAAGCCGTTCTGTGTGTCAGGAAGAGCAAGAGGATCTCGACCGGTTTCTTTACACCATGTTTCATAGATAACACGGGCAAAAGAGAAGATGCGGCCTCGGTCTGTACTGTCTACATAAAGCATAGCATGCCGAAAAATGCCATCAGGGTCTTCCATGGCGTTGATCAGACCTGTATGGGTGGCGTCTCTTAAAGCGGGGAACGGATCATCCCAGGAGATAACAGAGCGCTGCTCGACCTGAAAAAGAGAGTCAGAAGAGGAGACTATTTTGTTATCAATTACTGCGGCTGTGGCGATGACAACGTTACCGGCGCTGGATACAGCTTCCACAAGCTGCCTGTCGGCATCGGGATCACTCCCTTCCCCGGTATAAAGAACGTCAATGCCGATTACAGCAGGGCAGGAGGTCGGATCGGTATTCAGCGTATTGAGAACTTTTGCCATATTGGTTCTCGATAAAACAGGAACAGAGGCTTCATCGATACCGATGACGACGATATCACGACTGCCCTGCCCGGTTTTCTGAAAAAGAAGATCGGAGACAGTGTTATCAGCAAAATTCAGACGCTGAAGGAGATTATCTTTGTTGCTGCGATAGATATTCAGCCAGAAAAGGGATGTGAAGGCTGTGAGCAGCAGAGAAGCAATCAGTGCGAAAAGAACGCGGCGCTTCATAACACACTCTCCCAGGCACGGCTTTCCAGGAAAAGAGAAAGAATGTCATTGTCTATACTGCCTTCCTGTGCCATGTTTTTAAGGATGGAAATGGCTTTTTCCAACGGAATGGCAGGTTTATATGGGCGATCTCTGGCTGTGAGGGCTTCAAAAACATCAAGGATGGTGAGAAGGCGTGTTTCGGGCGAAATGTCGGGAGCTAAATGATGATAGGGATAGCCTTTGCCGTTGAGAAGTTCATGATGGGAAGACGCCCATGCCGGGACATCAGAATAGGCTTCCGGAAAAGAGACACGGCTTAAAATATGCTCTGTAATCTCCACATGGCTTTGAATAATGGTCCGTTCTGCGTCTGTCAGGGTGCCCTTCCGGATGGAGAGACAGGCATGCTCCAGTTTTGTGATCCAGGGCTTCTCATGCCCGTCAATGTCTGTATAGACACGGGAGGCGAGAGCATCCACTTTTGAAAGGTCTTCATCGGACAGAAAACCTGCACGGTTGACTCTTTCGACAAAGGAGATACTCTCTTGAAGGACTTTGGATCGTGATGAATATTCCTCCGGAGAAAGCCTGCCTTCCAGCATGGCAATCCGGTCCAGAAGGCCGATGGTGCGAAACCGATTCTGAACATCAGGAAGAAAAGAGGAGAGTCGGCTTTCCTTATCCATGATCTCGAGGGGAATAGCGACCTTGCCCACATCATGGAGCTTGATGCTCATCAGAAACGCCCGACGCTTCTCAGGAGAAAAGTGCCATGCGTTTTCTGTCCTGTCAAGATAATCCAGAAAATGTTCGGCAATGGCGGACATATTCTGGGTATGGTTGGCAGTATACGGAGAACGCTCGTCAATTGCCTTGGAAAGCGCTCCAACCAGAGAGTCAAGCAGTGAGGTTATCTGCTCAGCATATTGCATGTTGGTGATACTGATAGCGGCCTGAGAGGCAAGAGCGGAGATCAACATTTCCAGATTTGAGGGGAAGGCAATGACATTTCCTGCGTCATCCAGAGCATTGATAAGCTGCATCACACCGATCTGCTGTCCCTTTTCACCCGACATGGGCACCACCAGCATGCTGACGGTGTGATAACCGGTCAGAGTGTCATACTGCAGAGAGCCGGTGAAGTCAAAACGGGTATCAATGTGTACATCCGAGATATTAAGAGCCTGCCTGTGCAGCGCAGACCAGGAGCAGACGTATTTTTCCTCAAAAGGGACGGGAGGAAGCGTGATGGGATCGTTATGCCCGCCCTGACGAATATTCAGGGAACGCGTCGCCATGCGGCAGAAGTGAAGGCCGTCAGGTTCGTACAGGTAGAGAGTTCCGGCATCGCAGTGGGAAATATCCATAGCGGTATCCAGAATTCTGGTGAGAAGGGCTTCGCGGTCTCGCTCGCCGGTGATGGCGAGGCAGACGCCGAGGAATTTTTCAAGATCAGAGGTTTTCATGAATTGGTCTCCGTTTGCCTATAAATAGACTGTAACGGCCCCGCCGCAGAATGAGGCGGGGCCGGTGAATAGGAAGGATTACAAGTATACAGAGTTACCGATTGTCTTCAGCTGAAACGGAATGAGAACATATCAACCGAAAAGACTCCCAAAGTCAAACCCGCCGGCAGTTCCACCGAAATCAAAGTTATCAAAATTGAAAACATTGCCGGTATCATAATCGGAGGGGATGCCGTTATCCGGATAAGAGGTGCTGCCGGAAGTGTCATTATTAGTGGGTCTGCCATTGGGGTTGGTGTTGCCATAATTGCCATTATTAGCAGCACCGTCGGAGGCGCCGGTAGGATCGATGACTTTGCCGGAATTATCATAGTCGGCTGTCCCGACCGGATTGTTATCATTGCCAGGATTGTTATTGTCGGAAGAAGTTGCATTATTAGAAGATCCCATGATTGATTCAATCTGGGAATTGTAATTATCAATTGCTGCATTGATTGACCCGATGATGTCATCCATCTGACCGGTGGGATCATTCACTGTTCCGGTGTTGCCAGTTGTTCCGGTGGTGCCGGAAGTGCCACCGGTCGTACTGGAAGTGCCGCCGGTAGTGCCGGAAGTGCCACCGGTCATACCCGTGGTGCCGGATGTACTGGAAGTACCAGAAGTACCGGAAGTGTCAGAAGTACCGGTTGCGGTTGTAGTGCTTGAGACAGATGTGCTTGAGGCGCCTTCGCTGAGCTCGGGATTATCGGCGACAGAAGTTTCCGTCCATGTGACGGAAGTGGTATAGGAGATTTCATCAACAACTGAGGATGTAGCAGAAGAGGTAGTACTTCCGACGACAAAGGACTCATAGGAAGTGTTGTCACCGGCGGCCTGATACCAAGCTTCATCGATTGTTCCGTTCTCAGAAACAACGTAATGAATAACAATATTGCTTGTCAGGGAGGAATCGGATGCTGCGACAGAACTGGAAGTGCTGACGCCGTTAGGATAAATGTCATAGTACTCATATGTATCAGGGGTAGAGGCTTCCGTCACAACGCAGTGACAGGAACCGTCTTCCGCTCTTGATACAGAAAGCGGAACGGTATGACGCCAGACTGGGTTACCGTTTTTTGTACCGCCCTCTGTGGTGCCGTCAGCATTCAATGTCAGATCAGAGAATCCCTTGGAAACAGCAGACGCTGTATACCTGCCAGCGAAGAGAGAGAAGTCACCCTGCTGAAGAAGGCGGAGTACGGCAGCATCCAGGACCTTTGTCTTGAAACCGTTTCCGTTCTGAACATCTGCTTCATCGAGAATCTGCCGGTCAGAGATCAGTTCTGAAAGGAGAAGACCGGGATAGTCGTCAGGGGAGATCATATAAGAGGAAAACTGTGTTCCTCCGCCTGCTGAGGAGATAATGATCCGCTGGCCGGGAGAGATCGGCAGCTCGCCGCCGGTGAGGATGGAGATGACAGCATTTCCGCTGGTAAGGATGACAGAACTTTTGGTATCACTGAGGGTTTCTACATAGCCGGAGGTGCCGCGAATACCGAGAACCATGGTAGAGGTGCGGATACTGTAGCTTTCATCCGCATCCAGGGGTTTGGAAACACTGAAGTACATGGCGCCGTTTTCAAGATTCAGCTCCAGCGTTTTCCCTTCTTCCTGAAGAGAGGCTTTGCTTAATTCATTGAGCGTGACGGCTTTGTAATCATCCAGCATGATGCCGGCGCGGCTGAGTGCTTCGGTGGAAAGGGCATAGCCGCTGAACAGTCGCATACCTTCCTGAACAGAAAGGGAACCGGATCCATCTGCGAGAAGAACAGTGCCGTCTGTGCGCATAAGGCGCATGGTGGTGGCGTCGGCCGAGGTTATGGATTCTGCACTGACAGAGCAGCCAAGACCGAACAGCATCGCAAGGGCCAGAAAAACGGGAAGTATCTTTGCCAGGTGTTTCATAACAGAGCTCCTTTCTTTTGTGTATAAAGATGTTTTGAAGATCAGATGTTGATCCATACTAATAAAAATATAACATATTGCAAAGCTAAAAGAAAGGATATTTTTGCCATTTTGATGAAAAATGTATAAATTTCTGGGAAAATCAAACTTTGTCGATCTCACTTCGCCAAGAACCGAAGTGAAAAAACAGCCGGAAGAGAATGAGAAGCAGCATATTGTCCGCAATCATACAGACCCAGGCGGAGACGAGGCCTAGGTGAAAAATATGAATACACAAAAAGGTGCCGAGAATCCGCACACCCCACATGCAGAGCACATTGAAGAGAAAAGGCTTCGCCGTTTCTCCGGCTCCCTGCAGCATGCCTTCGGTGACGATGGAGATGCCATAAAAGGGCTCGGAGAGGGCAACAAGACGGAGCACGAAGCTGCTGAGGGCGATAACTTCCTGATCAGATGAGAAAAGGCCGGCCATAAAGGGAGCAAAAAGGAAGAGAAGAGAGCCGGTGATTATCATCATGGAGACTTCCAGGACGATGATTACAGTGGACAGCTCCTGCATGCGTTTTGGATCTTTTGCACCGATGGCATTGCCGGTCAGGGTAGCAGCAGCGGACTGCATTCCATACCCCGGTACGTAAAAAGCGGATTCCACTGTGTTGGCAATAGTATGTGCGGCAACGGAGATTTGCCCGAGTGAGTTGATCATAGAGGCAAAGACCACATAGCCGAGAGAAGTGCAGAAGCGCTGCAGCATATTGGGCAGGGCGACTCTGAGGCAGGGCTTCAGAATTTCAGGACGGGGAAGGATGCTTCTGCCACGGGGCGAGAGTTCCTTATGCCGCCAGAGGGCAGCGGTCATCAGCACTCCGCCGAGGGTGACGGAGACGGCGCTGGCTATGGCGGCACCCCGGACACCGAGGCCGGCACCGTAAAGCCGGAGCGGGAACCCGGCCAGGAGGATGGAGCGAGAATGATAGATCAGAAAGAAATTCAGGATGATATTGGTGAGATTGACACAGATGCCGACACGCAGAGGCGTGCGGGTGTCACCGGAGGCACGGAGAATCATGCCGAAAATGACCTCCGCAGTACGGGGAAGCATCGGGAGATAGAGAATGAAAAAGTAGGCGGAGGCGAGATCCCGTACATCTGTCGTCACTTTCATCCAGATGGGGATGCGTGTGCTGAGGGAGAGCATGGCAGCTGTGAGAACAGTACCGGCAAGAAGCACAACGAGAAGTGCCTGTGCCGAGGCATCACCCGCACGGCTCTTTTCCCCGGCGCCGTAGGCTTTGGCGATGTACGAAAGAAACCCGACACCCAGTGCTGCGACGCTTGATATTACCAGCCAGCCGACGGTAACCGTGGAGCCGACAGCGGCAGTAGCCCGGGTGCCGATGGAGCCAACCATTGCGGTGTCGATATACTGCACGGCAGTATCCATCAGTTCCTGTAGCATGGTGGGCCAGGCAAGAGAGAAAACAACAGGGAGCAGGCTGCGGTTAAGCACGGGTTTTGAAATAACCCGTCTGCCGGAATATGAGAACATAGAAAAAACCCCGGTATATAAAGAATACTTCGGCATTCAGAAGGAAATGCCGAAGTAAAAGAATTCTTTGAAAAGGTCTGATAATCAGACGTGCCAGATATTATCTGCGTACTCGCGGATGGCGCGGTCAGCAGCGAAGATGCCGGACTGTGCGACATTCATAATGGAGAGACGGCCGAGTTCAGATGCGTCAGAGATACGGGCATAGAGCTTATCCTGCGTGTCGGTATAGGAGCGGAAGTCAGCAATGAGCATATACGGGTCGCCGCCGTAAAGGAGCCCGGAAACCAGATCGGAGTAGGATTTTCCGTCACGGAAGCCGGCAGAGAAACGGTTCAGAACATTCTGGAGCTCCGAATCGTTGCGGGCAATTTCACCCGGATTATAACCGGAGGCGCGGAGAGCAGAGATCTCATCCTCATGAAGGCCGAAGAGGAACATATTCTCACTGCCGAGACGCTCATACATTTCGACGTTGGCACCGTCAAGTGTGCCGATGGTGACGGCACCGTTCATCATGAGCTTCATGCAGCCAGTACCGGATGCTTCCTTACCGGCAGTGGAGATCTGCTCGGAAACCTGTGCGGCCGGGACAATTGCCTCGGCGGCAGAAACACGGTAGTTCTCCACAAAATAGAGCTGCAGTTTATCCTTGCAGAAGGGATCATTGTTGATGTCGGCCTGCATGGAGAGCAGAAGCTCAATGATGCGTTTGGCGGTTTTGTAGCCGGCGGCAGCCTTAGCCCCGAAAACATAGGTGCGGGGGAGGAAGGGCCGGTTCGGATCATCATGCAGCTGAAGCTGGAGCTTGGCAATGTGCATGGCACAGAGAAGCTGGCGCTTGTACTCATGGAGACGCTTGATCTGCACGTCCATAATGGCATCGGTGTTGAGAACAACACCGTCATTGCGGCGGGCGAAAGCGGCGAAACGCTCTTTATTCTCTGCTTTGATGGTAAGCATTCTCCGGCGGATGGTCTCGTCATTTGCGTAAGCGGCAAGTTTGTCAAGCTGGGAGGCGTCGGTGAGATAGGCGTCAGACCCGAGAAGCTCACAGAGGAGATTGTGCAGGCCGGGATTGATCTGGCTCAGCCAGCGGCGATGATCAATACCGTTGGTGACATAGGTGAAGCGCTCACCGCGGAAGGAAGCGACATCCCGGAAGAGGTCGTTTTTAATAATATCACCGTGGAGACGGGAAACACCGTTGACCTTGAAGCAGGCAGCAAGGCACATATTGGCCATGTGGACCTGGCCGTCACGGATGATGAGGTTGCGGCCGACCCGTTCACCTGCACCGAGCTGTGTGACCAGATAGTCGCACCAGCGGCGGTTGATCTCGCACATAATCTCCCAGATACGGGGCAGCAGGCGTGCCATCAGATCCTGGGGCCAGCGCTCCAGTGCTTCACTCATGACGGTGTGGTTGGTGTAGGCTACAGAGGAGCAGACAATCCGCCATGCCTCATCCCAGCCGAGGAGATAGTCATCCATAAAGATGCGCATGAGCTCAGGGATAATCAGGGTGGGGTGAGTGTCGTTGATCTGGATGACATGATGCTCTGCAAAGGAACGGATATCGCCCCAACGGGCAACATGCTTGCGCACGATATCCTGAGCAGAAGCGGAGACAAAGAAGTACTGCTGCTTCAGGCGCAGTGTCTTGCCCTCGATATGGTCGTCAGCGGGGTAAAGGACCTTGGTGATGACTTCTGCCATGGTCCGGTTTTCCATACTGGCCACATATTTGCCCTCAGAGAAGAGGTACATATCCAGAGAATCGACAGAGTGGGCATCCCAGAGACGGAGGGTATTGATATCGTTGCATCCATAACCTGCGATGAGCATGTCACGAGGGACGGCAGTTACAGCGGTATAGCCGGTATATTCTGCGGTATAGTGGCCGTAATTGTCCCAATGCGGTTCAACACGCCCTTCAAAGCGGACTTCCACAGAATCTTCATAACGGGGAATCAGCCAGCTATCCATTGCGGCACGCCAGTTGTCTGCAACTTCGGTCTGTCTGCCGTCACGGAAAAGCTGACGGAAAATACCGAGCTCATAGCAAATGGAATATCCGGTGCCCGTGAGACCCAACGTCGTCATGCTTTCGAGATAGCAGGCGGCGAGACGGCCGAGACCGCCGTTGCCGAGGCCGGCATCCGGTTCCGCTTCAAAGATATCGGCGGGATCCCGCCCCATATCCTGCAGAGCGCCTGTCAGAGCTTCCGCCACACCAAGATTGAAGGCGTTTTTCATGAGGCTGCGCCCGAGAAGGAACTCCATGGACATGTAGTGAACTTCCTTTTCATGGTCGTCATGCTTTTTGACGGCCAGGAAGCGGCTCATCAGTTCACGAATAACAATAGCGGATGCCTGGAAGATCTGGTCATTGGTCGCGGATTCGCTGGTCACACTGAAGACGGCACACAGCTTGTCCTCAATGACAGAGCGGATTTCATCGCGGGTGATGTAATTGTTCAATGGGGTGCACTCCTTAACAAAAAATTAGAATCCATGATGCATACGGCCCAGAGTGTGCCGTATGCATCATGGGCAGAGATAACAGGGAGGCTGTTATACTTCAGACCCCTTGGGAACCACGATCGGCAGACGCTGCGTGCCGGTGATGGCAAGGTTGGAAGAGAAGGTGACATCTTTGTCGGCAATCACATAATCGAGGTGCGTATCATTGCCGACAACACCATCTTTCATGATGATGCAGTTTTTCAGAACGGCACCCTTACCGACATGCACACCGGTGAAGACAATGCAGTTTTCCAGAGAGCCTTCGATGATGCAGTTATCGGCCACCAGGCTGTTTTTGGAGACGGCTTCCGTGCCGTAATAGGTGCTGACGCCGCTTTCCAGCTTGGTGCGGACAGGACGGGAGGCCGGGAAAAGAGAATTGCGGTTGACAGGATTGAGAAGATCCATGTTGGCGGCATAATATCCGTCCACATCCTTAATGACACGGGCATAGGTGCGGTGAATATAGGTGCCCATTTTTCCGCCTTCGCGCAGGAACATGGTGATGGCATCCTGGTGGAAGCGATATTTATCCAGAGCACGGCAACGGTCCATCATGCGGAGGAGGGTGTCTTTATTGATAATATAGCATTCCAGTGCCGGCATGCTGCCCTGAGAGGGGCCGGTGCGGTCAAAGAGAACCTGCATGACATAACCGTCTTCTCCGACAACATAGCGGTTGTGGAGGACGTCAGGCTCATAGTTTGCGCAGACAGCCGTGATTTCGGCATCAGACGCCTCATGGACACGGCAGACTTCGCGGAGGTTGATGTTGGCACAGAGGTTGCCGATCATCAGGACAATATACTTTTTGGGAATCTCCTCAATATAGGAGGAGACAGCGTTGAGAGCCTCGATGGTGCCGGAATAGTCGCCCCGGTGATGGGCGGGCAGACCGAAAGGCGGCAGCATGCGAAGCCCGCCGGTACGGCGGCTCATATCCCAGGGCTTGCCGGATCCGAGGTGATCGAGAAGGGACTGGTAGTCACGCTGCATGATGACGCCCACATCCACAATGCCGGCATTGCGCAGAGAGGAAAGAGAAAAATCAATCAGGCGATAGCGGCTGCAGATGGGAAGAGAAGCGGCCGTACGCTCAGCAACAAGCTCACGGAGCTCGGGATAGGATTTGTAAGCAAAAATGATGCCATGATAGTTATTCATCGTTTCAGACCTCCTCGCCCGTATAGACCATGGCGCCGGCAGGCACTGCAGCGCCTTCTTTAATCTCGATATCGGGGCCGCAGGTTGCGACACCCCAGGTTTCCGAGCCGTCCGGCTCCTCGCCGACATGGGCTCTGCTGTGGACAACGGTTCTCTCGCCGATGATGGCGTATTTCACCACTGCACCGTCTTCCACGACAGCACCGGGCATCAGCACACTGTAGAGGACAGAAGCACCCTTGCCGACCTTTACGGACGGGGAGAGGACGGAGTTTTCCACATGGCCGTAAATCTCACAGCCTTCCGAGATGATGGAGTGGACAACAGAGGAGCCTTCGCCGGTGTAGTGAGGCGGGCAGACAGGGCTGCGGGAGTAGATGGGCCAGGAGGGATCGTAGAGGTTGATGAGCGTGGTGGAGAGAGTATCCATATTGGCATCCCACAGAGAGGTGATGGTGCCGACATCGCGCCAGTAGCCTGCAAAGCGATAAGGCCAGAGCTTCTCACCTGCAGCAAGCATGGCTGGGATGATATTCTTGCCGAAGTCTTTGCTGGAGTTGGGATCGTTTTCATCGGCGATCAGATACTCACGGAGCTTCTTCCAGTTGAAGATGTAGATGCCCATAGAAGCCAGATCGCTTTTCGGGTGAGCAGGCTTTTCTTCAAATTCGGAAATATAGCCGTCAGCGCCAGTGCTCATAATGCCGAGGCGAGTGGCCTCCTCCATGGAGACCTGCTGAACCGAGATGGTGAGAGCTGCATTGTGGGCAAGGTGCTCCCGAAGCATTTCGGCATAGTCCATTTTATAAATATGGTCACCGGAGAGAATGAGGACGTTTTCCGGATCGAAATTCTCAATAAAGGAGATATTCTGGTAGATGGCATTTGCCGTGCCGGTGAACCAGGACCCTTTTTCACCTGCCGTCTGATAGGGGGGCAGAATATAGACGCCGCCGTCATCAACGTCAAGATCCCAGGGCTGGCCGCTTCCGATGTAGCTGTTGAGCTGAAGCGGACGATACTGCGTCAGAACGCCGACCGTATCAATGCCGGAGTTGGTGCAGTTGGAGAGGGGGAAATCGATGATTCTGTACTTCCCGCCAAAGGGAACGCCGGGTTTTGCCACATCCTGCGTAAGGGCATAAAGGCGAGAGCCCTGCCCGCCGGCAAGGAGCATGGCAATGCATGTTTTGCTCATGGTGGTTTTCCTCCGTTTTGGATTTGTTAATTATATAGATTCATTGCTTTTTCGGGACCGAGTGTAATATATGCTTCAACTGCCTGGGCAGCGCGCTCGGCTGCTGCGTAGAAATCTTCGGCATCCTGATTCCGGAAGGTGGAAAGAACCCAGTCTTTCACATCGTATTCCGGAGGAGGAGCACCGACGCCGAGCCGGATGCGTGGGAAGTTTTCCGTGCCGAGCACGGAGATGATGCTTTTCAGGCCGTTATGCCCGCCAGCGGAACCCTTCGTACGAATCCGGATTTTTCCGACCGGAAGAGACATCTCATCTGAAACGACGAGAACATGTTCTGCGGGAATTTTGTAGAATGATACAGCCTGTTGAACGGCATCGCCGGAAAGATTCATATACGTCTGCGGCTTCATGAAGAGAACTTTTTCACCGCCCAGCTCGCAGGAGGCGGTGAGGGCTTTGAAACGGGACCGGTTGATGGAGACACCGTAACGTTTTTCCGCGGCATCCGCCGTGAGGAAACCGGCATTATGACGTGTGCCGGCATATTTCGGACCGGGATTGCCGAGAAAGACAACCAACCAGGAAATGCCGGAGGGTTTGCGAAAGAACATCATCCGTTATTCTCAACAGTGAAGAGAGAACGTTCCTCGTGGATACGGCGAATGCTTTCCGCAAAGACCTGTGCAGTGGTGAGATAGGAGATCTTGTCCAGCGGCGCTGCGGTGGAAGGATAGGGAATGGTGTCAAGCAGGCGAAGCTCGGTGATAGGGCTGTTTGCGATGCGGTCAAGCGCGGGCCCGGAGAGAACACCGTGGGTTGCGCAGGCATAGATGTGGGCAGCCCCGCCGTATTCTTTCAGAGCAACGGCTGCACCGCAGAGGGAACCTGCAGTATCCACAATATCATCGAGGATAATGCAATGTTTTCCTTCGACGCTGCCTATGATATTCATGACTTCAGACTGGTTTGCCTTTTCACGGCGCTTATCAACAATAGCGAGGTTCAGCCCGAGCTTCATGGCAAAGTTGCGGGCACGGGCAACGGAACCGACGTCAGGAGAAACAACAACGAAATCATCAGGAGATTTACGGATCAGGTTGCGGTAATGCTTCACGAAAATGTTGCCGCCGGCAAGATTGTCAACAGGGATATCAAAAAAGCCCTGAATCTGTGCGGCGTGCAGATCCATGGTGAGGACTCTGTCTGCACCGGCTGCGGTGATAAGGTTTGCAACGAGCTTTGCAGAAATAGGGTCACGGCTTCTTGCCTTACGGTCTTGCCGGGCATAGCCAAAGTAGGGAATAACAGCAGTAATGCGGCCAGCGGATGCACGGCGGCAGGCGTCAATCATGATGAGAAGCTCCATCATATTGTCATTGACGTGGTTGCAGGTGGACTGAATAATAAACACATCACACCCACGAACAGCTTCCTGAAGGGAAATGGAACATTCCCCATCGGCAAACTGAGAAACGGTGGCACTGCCGAGATCCATAAAGAGGTTGCTGCAAATGTCCCTGGCAAGTTCGGGATTGGAATTGCCACTGAAGATTTTAAGCTCCTGAGAGTGCGTTGCCATTTTTTCCTGTTCCTCCGTCATGAAAGATAAAATCAAATTATTATAACACGAGATTGCAGAAAATAAAAGGAGTTAAGAAAATAATAATAAAGAAAAAACACATTTACAACGGGGGATTTTTTGTGTATAATACCAAAATGCTGATTTGAGGAAAAAGAAAAGCGGCTTTGAAGCTGCAGGAGTATGATTTGAGGCAGAGAGAAGAATGCTAGAATTTGAAGAATACAAGGTAAAACTGAACAACATCCGACCGGCACTGGATGCCCTGAAAGACGCCCTGAAGCTGGAGGCTGCGGAAAAGGAAATCGAAGAGCTGGAGCGGGCCAGTGAGATGGAAGGTTTCTGGAACGATGTGGAAAAGAGCCAGAAAGTCCAGAAACGGCTGAAGGGGCTCAAGAGCAAAACGGAAAACTATGCAGGGCTGTGCTCCAAATGGGATGACATGATGGCTCTGTGCGAGATGGCTCTGGAGGAAAATGACGATTCCATGTTGGAAGAGCTGCAGGAAGAGTACGGCTCCTTTGAAAAGGAACTGGAGGCTACGCGTCTCAGCACACTCCTGACGGGAGAATATGACGCGAACAATGCTATCCTGACCTTCCATGCAGGAGCAGGCGGGACCGAAGCGCAGGACTGGGCGTCCATGCTTTACCGTATGTATAACATGTGGGCGGATCGGCACGGCTATAAAGTGAAGCTGATGGATTATCTCGACGGAGATGAGGCCGGGCTTAAGAGCGCAACGATTATGATTGAGGGCGAAAATGCCTACGGTTTTCTGAAAAGCGAGAACGGAATCCACCGGCTGGTTCGAATTTCCCCGTTTGACGCTGCAGGCAGAAGACACACGTCTTTCGCCGCACTGGAAGTAATGCCGGAGATCTCCGATGACAGTGAGATTGAGCTGCGCGATGAGGATATCAAGATGGATGTGTACCGGTCATCCGGCGCAGGCGGGCAAAAGGTCAACAAAACATCTTCGGCAGTGCGTTTGACCCATATCCCGACGGGCATTGTGGTGGCAAGCCAGGTTGAAAGAAGCCACTTCCAGAACCTGGAAAACTGCAAAAACATGCTGCGGGCAAAGCTTGCCGAGATCAAGGAACGGGAGCACCTGGAAAAAATCAGTGATATCAAAGGTGTGCAGATGAAGATTGAATGGGGCAGCCAGATCAGGTCTTACGTATTTATGCCCTATCAGTTGGTCAAAGACCACCGTACAGATTACGAGGACGGCAACATCGACAATGTGATGAATGGTGATCTGGACGGATTTATCAATGCATACCTGGCTATGAAAGCGGCCGAGAAAGCATAAATTCACACTCAGTAATTAGCTATTATCGTATGCCCGGAGAACGGCAGAAAAAATAAAATAAAAAAGAAGGAAGAAACCAACATGAGCGCATCAACAGAAAAGAAGGTCCGCCAGGCAGCACGTGAAGCCGGCACGGACAAGAAGACCATTGCCGCACAGGAAGAGGCAAGGAAAAAGGCAATCAACAACAGAAGATGGACCTGGGCCCTGATCGGCATTGCGGTTCTCGTTGTTCTGGTGTTTATCCTGAACTCCACCCTCCTCTACACAAAGACAACTGCAGTTACCATCGACGGCAGGAACTACAGCCCTGCAGAGGTGACTTATGCCTATGCTAACCAGTATCAGACTTTTGTGAACAACTACGGCAGCTATGCCAGCCTTTTCGGACTGGACACCAGCTACGGCCTTTCCGGCCTTGCAAACCAGCAGAGCTCCATGGGTGACGGCGGAACCTGGAGAGACTACTTCCTGAATCAGACGCTGACGGCTCTGAAGCAGAACCAGGCTCTGGGCAAATATGCCTCCGAAAATGGCATCACCCTGACTGATGAAGAAAAGCAGACTGTGGAAGACAGCTTTGCCACGCTGGAAGAGACGGCAAAGGAATATGGCTACGGCAGTGCCGACAAGTTTATTGCCGCCAATTACGGCAGAGGCAACAATGTGGAAAGCGTAAAGAAGTATGCCGGAGAGATGGAGCTTGCCAGCAAAGTCTACAACCAGGTTCTGGAAGAGAAATCCGGCGAAGTCACGCTGGATGAGATTAAAGAGCAGTATCCCACCGTGGCAGTTCGCCATATCCTGATTAAGGCAGAGGCAACGGAAGACGGAACCTACACCGATGAGGCAAAAGAAGCTGCTAAGACGAAGGCTGAAGAGATTCTGCAGGAGTGGAAGGACGGCGACGCCACCGAAGAGAGCTTCGCTGCACTTGCAGAGGAATACTCGGAAGACCCCGGCTCCAACACCAACGGCGGTCTTTATGACAGTGTCATGCAGGGGCAGATGGTGGAAGAGTTTGACGCCTTCTGCTTTGATGAAAACCGGAAGAGCGGCGACACCGCCATTGTATACGGTGAGAGCGGAAGCTATACCGGGTACCACGTCATGTACTTTGTGGGCGAGGGCGACCCCGCAAACAATGAAACCGGCAGAAGCTACATTGCAAGCGAAAAGATGAGCGAGTGGCTCAACACCCTGACCGAGGGCATGGAGACAACCACCAAGTTCTTCTACCGCCTCGCCGGAAAGACAGCCTGAGCCAAGGCTGGAAACTTCAGGCTGCCATGACTATCATGGCAGCTTTTCCATTCACGTAAAGATTTCTTTATTACTCGGGCATAGAACACAGGAGTGAAAAGCATGAACAACTATCGGGCCGGAATAGATATCGGAAGCACGACCATCAAACTGACGGTTCTGGACGAAGACGGAAAAATCCTCTACGGAGAATACAGGCGGCATTGTGCCGAAATTCAGCCTACGCTGTGTGCTCTGCTGGAGGAGGCCAGAGCACAGGTGGGAGCGTGCACGCTGAAAGTGAAGATTACCGGCTCAGGATCCATTAACCTCGGCAAGAGTCTCGGCATCGGCTTTGTGCAGGAGGTGGTGGCGGTTGCCTCCGCCCTGCAGAAGGCAGCGCCGCAGACAGATGTTGCCATTGAACTTGGCGGTGAGGATGCCAAGATCATCTACTTCACCGGCGGGCTTGAGGAACGAATGAACGGGATCTGTGCCGGCGGGACGGGGGCATTCATTGACCAGATGGCATCTCTCCTGCAGACGGATGCTGCCGGGTTGAATGAAGCGGCAGCCCACTATCAGCAAATCTACCCCATTGCCGCCCGCTGCGGTGTGTTTGCCAAAAGCGATATTCAACCGCTGATCAATGAAGGGGCGACAAAGGCGGACCTGGCGGCATCCATCTTCCAGGCGGTGGTGAATCAGACTATATCCGGCCTTGCCTGCGGGAAACCGATCCGTGGCTGTGTGGCATTTCTGGGCGGCCCGCTGCACTTTCTGCCGGAGCTGAAGCAGGCATTTATCCGCACCCTGAAGCTGACGGATGAAACCATCGTCGACCCGGACAATTCCCATCTCTTTGCAGCGATCGGGGCAGCGCTGGAAGCAGGCGATGCGGAGCCGAGACCCATTGACGAGCTGATAGCCCGCCTGCGGGAAGGCGTACCCATGGCTTTTGAACTGAAAAGGATGGATCCGCTCTTCGCCGACGAGCAGGAATACCGGGAATTCTGCGCCCGCCATGAGAAGGCGGTGGTGCCGAAAGCCGAACTGAAGACCTATCGGGGCAACTGCTTCCTCGGCATTGATGCAGGCTCCACCACAACAAAGCTTGCGCTGGTGGGAGAGCAGGGAGAGCTGCTCTTTTCCTGGTATGACAGCAACCAGGGCTCTCCGATCCAGGCAGCGATGCGGGCCATGGCAGAGCTGAAGGAGAAGCTGCCGGAAGGCGTACACATTGTGCGTTCCTGTTCCACCGGATACGGCGAGAGCCTGCTGAAAACAGCATTCCGGCTGGATGAGGGCGAAGTGGAGACCATTGCCCACTGCACGGCGGCATCCTTCTTTGAACCGGAGGTCGACTGCGTGCTGGACATTGGCGGGCAGGACATGAAATGCATCCGGCTGAAAAACGGCTCGGTGGACAACATCCTCCTGAATGAAGCCTGCTCTTCGGGTTGCGGCTCTTTTATAGAAAACTTTGCCCAGTCGCTGGGATATTCCGCGGCAGATTTTGCAAAGGAAGCCCTCTTCGCCCCCCACCCAATTGATCTCGGGACAAGATGCACTGTTTTTATGAACTCCAATGTGAAGCAGGCGCAGAAGGAAGGAGCTACCGTACAGGATATCTCCGCCGGGCTTGCCTGCTCGGTGATCCGCAATGCGTTATATAAGGTGATCAAGCTCTCCTCTCCCGAGGAACTGGGCAGGCATGTGGTGGTGCAGGGTGGCACATTTTACAACAAAGCAGTGCTGCGTGCGTTTGAGAAGATTGCCGGAGCAGAGGCGGTCTGCCCGGATATTTCCGGCATTATGGGGGCTTTCGGAGCGGCACTGATTGCACGGCAGCACTACAAAGGACAGGAGACCACCATGCTGCCCATGGAGGACCTGCTGAATCTCACCTACACCACGGAAACGAGGCACTGCGGCGGATGCGCCAACAACTGCATGCTGACGATTAACCGCTTCCCGACGGGTGAGAGGCACATTACCGGCAACCGGTGTGAACGGGGTGCGGGCGGCAGTGCCAGAAGCAAAGACGTGCCAAATCTCGTGAAATACAAGCAGGAACGAATGTTCCGCTATCCACCGCTCAAAGATGCCCCTCGAGGGGATATCGGGATACCGCGTGTATTAAACCAGTATGAAAATTACCCCTTCTGGGCAACCTTCTTTACCAGGCTGGGATTCCGCGTGGTTCTTTCTCCGCCGTCCAGCCACAGAATGTATGAGGGCGGGATGGAGAGCATTCCATCCGAGTCTGAATGTTACCCGGCAAAGCTTGCCCACGGACATGTGCAGTGGCTGATCAACCACGGGATTAAAACGATTTTCCATCCCTGCGTGTTTTATGAGCGGCAGGAGAGCTCCACTGCTCAGAATCACTATAACTGCCCGATCGTCGTCTCTTACGCGGAAAACCTGAAGAATAATGTGGAGCCGATTACCCGGGGAGAAGTGCACTTTATTCGCCCGTTTATTGCCTTTTCCAGCGAGAAGACTGCTGCTGAACGCCTGATCGAAGTTTGCCGGGAAGAGTGGAACATCCCCGAAGGTGAGGTTCGAAAAGCGGTGCGGGAAGCCTGGCAGGAGCAGGCCAGAGCAAAGAACGACGTAAAGGAAAAAGGCCGGGAAGCACTGCGCTGGATGGAAGATAACGGGAAATCCGGCATAGTGCTGGCAGGCAGGCCTTATCATGTGGATCCGGAGATTAACCACGGAATACCGGAGATGATCACCTCCTACGGGCTTGCCGTGCTGACGGAAGACAGCCTGCCCATGCTGGAAAAGCCGGAGCGTCCGCTTCGTGTG
>CACYYN010000017.1 GCA_902778665.1 Oscillospiraceae bacterium
ATCCATCTTAATGCTGGAGTTCCCACTCCAGAAGTAAGCATTCGGCTGATCTTCAGATCCTGCCATCACAACACATAATTCTCCTGTTCCTCCGTAGACACTGACATACCTGCAGTCATCAATGGATTTCTGTGCCTCAGCATTATCAAGCTCATAGGTAATGCGAACCGTGTTATTTGTGGGCGGATCCGTGACCGGAGGAGCCGCATCAAACAGCACTCTCCCGTATTGCGGGTCGTAACTCCACCCGGCAGTGACGTGATAGCCATTGACCTCAACATACGTTACTCTCTCGGCCTTCACCGGCAGCACATAGGTCTTCGCTCCATCTACGGCGTTATACCACACCGTCTTCCTGCTGCTCATACGATTCTCAGGCTGATACAGGTCTCCGGCTCCTGTTGCCGGGTTGGCGTTCATCACAATCACCGGCTCATACGGGAACACCTCACTGCAGGAAAAAGACCACTGCCCGTCTACCTGATTGGCAGTGATCTCTTTGTAAGCACCTTTGGTTTTGTAATACAGCTTATCGCTGAAGGTGAAAAACGTGCCCCGGATTTTGGGGATGCCTGTTGCAAGCAATACGGGTGATCCCGTTTCAACATCAAAGCAAAAAATATTGCCTCCGATATGGGCAAAGATAAAACCGTGCCATAACCTGCTATATGCTGCAAAACCCTGCCCAAGCTGATAAGGGCAAATATAATACTGCCCCTTGCGGGAACATAGCATACCGTTTCGCCAGAGGAGATTCTTCATCTCCGGAGACTCACTCGGCTTTAACCTATAATCCGGATCCCAGAGATTGATGCCACCAGAGAGATTGCTGTAATCCAGGACGTATTCCTTCTTCGGAGAAGGCGTGTTCTTCAGGCTTGTATATCTCGGTTTCATTTGACCCATCTTATGATTTTTACACTCGTATAACCCATTTATTCATCCTCCCAATCTTCTTCCCATTCATACCGTTCTTCTTCCAGCTCTTCCTCAAGCTCGTCCAGCCACTCCTCGGCCGGTATCCGCCAGAGGCATTCATCACAGCCGATGACACCGCTGCAGTCTTTATATACCGCGTCATACAGCACGCTGCCGCAATTCGGGCAGGCCGGCAATGCCGTTATCACCGGTGGCTCCGTACTTTTTTCTTTCATATTGATCTCCAATCATTAAATCTGACATGGATATGCCGTTTCGATGCAAAACGGGGAAGCGTTTCCGCTTCCCCGAAAAAAGGAGGTGCCGCAAACGGTAACAGGGAGTGCATAAACCTGTCTGCCGTTCCATTCATTCGGCATCATAATACTACCACACTCTTAGCGTTCTGTACGGTTCCAAAGCGTTCCATTTCGTTCCAAAGCGTTCCGATTTATAATTTTTTTCTCTGCAGCTTTTTTTCTGCTTCTCGAAGTGCTTTTTTCTGAAGATTGAAGCATGTTGTCTTCGGCAAAGCCATGATTGATCGAATTTCCTTCATGCTCCTCCCCCGGATATACATGAGCCGCAGGAAGACACGGTGATCTTTCTGATCCAGGCTGTCAATAAATCCCTCAATCTCCTGCTGAAGATTCAGCAGCTGCTGCCGGAGTTCAGCAAGGATCTTCTCTTCATCCGCAATTTCGGCCATGATGCTGTCAAACTGTTTATCATCCTTTGACGGATTGCGTCCGGCCGTCAGGCTCAACCTTGTTGTCGTCCGTTCTACAATGGAACGCAGCGAGGCAATGTGATCCTCCTTTTTCCGTACCTCCTCTTCCAGCCGTTTCGGGCCGGAGAGATACTCTTCAATCCCGTAATTTTTCTTTGCCATCGATGATATCCTCCTTCAGATCGGCACATGCCTTCAGCATGACACTGACAAACATCGGGTATGGCAGCTGTTTTCTGGCATAGGCCGGCATCTCCATCTGCTGATCCCGCAATTTCAAAATCAGATCATGGACCTTTTGGTGCTGCGGATCAAACTGCTTTTCCAGCAAACTCATCTGATGCTCCAGCTCGCATTTTCGCAGATACAGCCTCGCTGCCTCTCTCGCCTCCTGCAGCATCTCCGCTTCCGTTTTCAGATAATCGGCATACTGCACTTTGAATGCATCAAGCTCCTGATCCAGCTTTTCCAGGATAAATCTCCCCTCCACTGTGGTATATGCACTGAATTCCGGGGAAAGAAAGAAATCTCTGCACTCTTTCGCCGTCTTCCCGGCAGCAGAACTTTTCGGTTTCATCATCATCTTCACCTTTGCCTCTCTGTAATCCTCCGCCGCCCGGACCACGACTGCGTTGAGCAGGTCCTGAACGGGGTTGTCACTGGTTCGATTCTCATCTTTCATCTCCGGGAATCACCCCTTTGAATGCACCCTGCAGGTCCTTCACCGGCAAGGGGCAGAGCTCAGCCTTGACGGCGTCGATCAGAGCCGTCTGGGTTTTATCTTTCTTCCCGAGCACTGCCCGGATTTTTTCATCAATGGTGCCCTCGGTGAGTATGTGCTGGATGACAACTGTCTTGTCCTTCTGCCCCTGGCGCCAGAGCCGGGCATTGGTCTGGGTATAATTTTCAAGCGACCATGGGAGTGAATACCAGATGATCCGGCTGCCACCCTCTTGAAGATTCAATCCGTGGCCTGCAGACTGGGGGTTGATCAATCCCACTGCCAGCTCTCCTCTGTTCCAAGCCCGGATGCTCTCTTTGCTGTCCAGGGCTGCAAACCGTATGCCCTTGTCTCTCAGCATCGCTTCGATCCTCATCAGATCGTGCCGGTAGTTGTAGACCACCAATACGCTCTTACCGTTTGCCGCCTCCAGCAGATCTTCAAGGGCTTCAAGCTTGTGGTCATGTATGTGAACCGGCGTGCCGTCAACACCATATACAATGCCGTTTGACATCTGAATCAGCTTTGTCCCGAGAGCCATGGCGTTCTTTGCCGTGATCTCTCCGCCTTTCAGATTCAGGCTCATCTCCGCAGTCAGCTTTTCATACAGTGCCTTTTCTTTCTCCGAAAGCCGGACCACATAGTCGGTCACAACCTTCTCCGGCATCTGCAGGTGATCCATTGCTTTCATCGAGATGGTCATATCTGAGATCGCTTCATAGATCTTCTCTTCTGAGCCCTCACGGGGCTTCCAGTCCACAATCTTGCCCTGGTAGCCGAAGACGGGATTGAAATACTTCAGCTGATAAGAATTCAGATGGTTGCCTAAATGCGCTCCTCCGTCCATGACGGCGTATTCGGCCCAGAGGTCCATCAGGCCGTTGGATGCCGGCGTGCCCGTCAGGCCGATTACTCTCTTCGCTTCCCGACAGAGACGATATGCTGCCCTCGTCCTGGCTGCCCGCATATTCTTGAAGCTCGAGAGCTCATCCAGCACCACAGCATCAAACAGATAAATCGGCCATTTCAGCGAAACCAGCCAGCTCAGGTTATCCCTGTTGATCACATAGATCTGAGCTTCCGCCTTCAACGCCTCTTCTCTCTGCTTCGGCGTGCCGAGGATGACGGAGATCTTCAGCCCTTTCAGGTGCTGCCACTTCTCTTTTTCTGCCGGCCATACATCTCTCGCCACCCGGAGCGGTGCAATCACAAGAGCCTTTTTCACTTCTCCGGACTCAATCAGATCCTTCAGTGCTGAAAGGCTGATCACCGTCTTCCCGAGCCCACAGTCTAAAAAAGCAGCCGCCACGGGATGAGACTTGATATATTCAATCGTGTATCTTTGATATTCATGAGGTTCAAAAATCATGTTTTTTCATTATCCTTTCTCCTTAGTGCCGGTCAGTGCCAGTCAAATCATAAAGTTTATATAGTGAGAATATTTATCTTTTTTCTCGCGCGCGTACGAAGTTCATGAATTGACCGGCACAGACCGGCACTTTATATCAAATTCAGTCGTTCCACTCATGCCGGAGCCTGATACCGCACAGATATTTACCCCGGTTGGAACGAACTCTAACGATACCTTGCTGCTCGAGAGCAGTGTAAAAATCCGATGTGCTGCGTGCCCATTCTCCGTTTCTAGAACAGTACTCGCGATAGGCAAAATAGACATCCCCGGATTTCTCACGATAGCCTTCATCTTTCTCACATACCTCGGACAGGAAGATAGACAGCCAATCGTTATTGTCACGGTAAGCAGAAATTGCGTTTTTCACACATTCCGGCACGGGGATGCAAAATTCTCTTGCGATCACCTTCTCTGCCCCTTCGATGATCCACTGCATGACGGCCTCACCGGCATTCTGCACCAGGTAATCGGTATAGTTCTTGACGTCGGAGCTGCCCTCGATTTTTGCGTTGAACGGGATGACAATGAGCCTTCTCCAGGTTCCGGCATCGGAAGCCCCTACCTTGGGGAGATGATTCGTATAGAGCACCAAAGTGTGAGAGGGGATGAATTTGAAAGGATCCCGGTATTTTTTCTCTGCGAAGATCTCGTCGGTCGAGCAGAGCTGCTTGATCATGGAGGTGTTGAGTCTCATCCCCTCCTCCAGCTCAGCCGCTATCACAAGCCGCTTTCCCTTCAGTTCAGCCATCTCCGGCTTGACGTTTCTCTTGATCCCGACTGTCAGTGTGTCTGCCGACATCTGGCCGGAGTAGGTGCCCAGCACTCTGGCAACCGTATTCCAGAATGTGCTCTTGCCGTTTCGTCCTTCTCCGTAGGCGATGATGATCGCTTCCAGAAAAACCTTTCCGATTGCAGCGAGACCGACAATCATCTGTACATATGCAATCAGTTCTTCATCACCGCAAAAGAATGTGTCCAGCGCCTTCAGCCAGATCTCCATGCCTTTTTCCGATGGATTGAACATGGTGATTTTGGTGATATAGTTTCTCGGCTCCTGCGCCTGCACACCTGCCATGCCATACCTCAGGTCATAGGTGGCATCGGGAGTATTCAGCAGGAAGGGATCTTTATCCAGATCCGCAACCTCCTTCTGCACCATGGGCTTAGCGGCTGCCAGGGCGGAGAGAATATAGTTCATGTCCCGGCGTTTCATCACAAAGGCCTTGTAGAGGAAGGCGTTCGCAAGCTTCTCCTTTGCTCTCTCCAACGCCTGCAGCTTCTCCTCATCGTCGAAGGCCTTGAACTGCCGGCTTAAGCCTCGGGTCCCATCTGACAGATCAAATTCCACTCCTCCGATGTCTGTGAGCTCCTTCACGGCAGCGGCGATCTCATCCTCGGCATCTGCAAGCTGCAGATCCAGAAACTCCTCCACGGCACCTACTGCCCGCTGTTTGGATTCCCGCCAGCAGCGGCCGTCATACCTTAAATAGTCCGTGCTTTCGGTGTAGCAGAGCTCGTCTGCATATTCCCGTACAAGGACCTTTGCCTGCCCGATGTCGGAATAATCCGGCGGCTTCAGGCTCAGGGCAGCAGGCGCTCTGCCGTACTTTTCCGGAGCAATATAATACTGAATATAAGCTTTCATCAGAAGAATTGTCCTTTGCTATATTCTGCATTGAAAATCTTGCTCAACATCTGCATATTGACACGAGGGAGGTCTATTCCCTTCTCACAGAAAAGAGCAATCTACTCTATGATTACATTATTCCCTGTTATGACAGCCTGCATACACAAGACAGAGAATATATTCTGAATGACATTGTTGATGTTATGAAGCAGAAAGGGGTTCTAAATTCCGTTATGACAGCAAATCCGATTCTTTTACAGAGAAAATATGCCCGTGTGGTAGAAGCATTTGCAGCCAAAGCTGAAATCAGCATGCAAAATGCTCTTGATTTTTTCTATCACTCAGAAGAATATAAACTGCTGCGAGAAGGTGTCTCGGACCTGCACTGCATGAGTGATGATTACCTGGCAGAAGACCTTCTGGAAGAATGGAGCAAAAGAAAATAAAGGAAACACAGCCATGAACCATTTCAACATCGTCGCCCAGACCAACCTGAATACCGTTGTAGCGGAATATGAACCGCTGCAGTTTAAATCTGACGCCTATCAGTCAGAAGCTGCACTGGAGCAGGAGTTTATCCATATGCTCTGTGAGCAGGGCTATACCTACCTGCCGATTCATGAAGAGGCTGACCTGATTGCCAACCTGCGGAAGCAACTAGAAACGCTGAATGACTATACCTTTTCCGACACGGAATGGGAACGGTTTTTCAATGACATAATCGCAAACCCGAATGACCAGATCCCGGACAAAACCCGGATGATGCAGGAAGATAACGTTCAGGTTCTCAGGCGTGATGACGCCATGACCAAAAACATCCGCCTCATCGACAGGAGAAATCCGCAAAACAACACTCTGCAGGTGATCAACCAGTATGTCATTGGGAAAGCCCAGGGGGCAAACTACGACAACCGCTATGATGTGACGATACTGGTAAATGGCTTTCCTCTTGTGCATGTGGAGCTGAAACGGAGAGGGGTTGCCATCCGGGAGGCTTTCAACCAGATTGAAAGGTATCAGAGAGATTCCTTCTGGGCGGGCAGCGGGCTGTTTGAATATGTGCAGATCTTTGTTATATCCAACGGCACGGAAACCAAATATTACTCCAACAGCACACGCTTTAACGCCATCAAGGAAGCAACAAACAAATCTGCCAGAAAAGGCAAAACCAGCAACAGCTTTGAGTTCACTTCCTATTGGGCAGACGCAAAAAACAAGCCGATCACGGATCTGATCGACTTTACAAGAACTTTCTTCGCCCGGCATACCATACTGAATATTCTGTGCAAATACTGTGTTTTCACCAGCGAACAGATGCTGATGGTGATGCGGCCTTACCAGATCACAGCCACGGAAGCTATCCTCAACCGGATTAATTTGGCCCATGAGCAGAAGTGGGCCGGCACCATCAAGGCCGGCGGCTATATCTGGCACACCACAGGCTCGGGCAAAACCCTCACCTCCTTCAAGACAGCACGCATTGCCTCCCAGCTGGGCTATATCAGTAAAGTGCTTTTCGTTGTTGACCGGAAAGATCTGGACTATCAGACCATGAAGGAATATGACCGGTTTGAAAAAGGTGCTGCCGACAGTAGCTCTTCCACTGCCGTGCTGGAAAAACAACTCAGCCAGCCCAATGCACACATTCTCATCACGACCATCCAGAAGCTTTCCAGATTTATTGCCCGGTTTCCGGATCACCCGATTTATGACAGGCCTGTTGTCATCATCTTTGATGAATGCCACCGCAGCCAGTTCGGTGACATGCATGATGCCATCGTAAAGCATTTTAAAAAGTATTATATGTTTGGCTTTACGGGCACGCCGATCTTCCCGCAAAACACGGCCAGCGTAAAGAACCCGAAATACTTCACTACCGAGCAGACATTTGGCGACAAGCTGCACACCTACACCATTGTCAACGCCATTAACGATAAGAATGTTCTCCCCTTCCGGGTGGATTATGTCAAAACGATGGATCTGAACGATGACATTGACGATGAGCAGGTTTGGAACATCGACCGGAAGAAGGCTTTTGACGCTCCGGAACGCATCAGCATCGTGACAAAATATATTCTGGATCATTTTGACCAGAAAACCTATCGAGGCGATAAAACCTACGTCTATAACACGCTGACCAACATTGCCGAGGTTGCCTCTGCCGATCGTGGCAAGGTGGAGGAAGTGAAACGTGCCCAGCGGCTGAGTGGATTTAACTCGATTCTGGCTGTATCTTCCGTAGAGACGGCGAAGCTCTATTATGAAGAATTCCAGCGGCAGATGAAAGCCGACCCCACAAAAGCACTGAAGATTGCCACCATTTACAGCTATGCCCCCAATGAAGAAGATCTGGGCGGGCTGCTGGATGAAGAGAACCCGGAAGACACCAGCGGATTGTCCATCCCATCCAGGGTTTTCCTTGACCAGGCAATCGATGACTATAACAAAATGTTCAAAACGGACTATGACACGTCTGATGCGAAATTCCAGAACTACTACAGGGATTTGTCCCTCCGGATGAAAAACAAAGACGTGGATCTGCTGATCGTGGTGAACATGTTCCTCACCGGCTTTGACGCCACCACCCTCAACACTCTCTGGGTAGATAAAAACCTGAAAATGCACGGGCTGATCCAGGCCTTCAGCCGCACAAACCGCATTTTAAACAGCATCAAAACCTTCGGCAATATTGTGTGCTTCCGCAACCTGCAGAAGCGTGTGGACGCTGCCATCTCCCTCTTCGGCGATGAAAACGCCGGCGGCATCGTTCTGCTGAGAAACTACGATGATTATTATTACGGCTATGATGACGATGACGGCAAGCATATCAGAGGGTACGTAGAGATTGTTGCGGAGCTGAAAGAAGAATATCCCCTCTCTATCCCCCGTTTTGATGGTGAGGAATATCAGAAGGGATTTATCAGGCTCTTCGGTGAGTTCCTGAGAAGGAGAAATATTCTGCTTTCCTTTGATGATTTCGCCGGCAACCAGATTCTCTCTGATCGGGAGCTGCAGGACTACCTCAGCCGTTATCAGGATCTGCGTGACGAATGGAAGAGGAAGCGCGAGAATGGTGAAATCACGAACATCAATGACGACATCATCTTTGAGACGGAACTGATCAAGCAGATTGAAATCAACATCGACTATATCCTCATGCTGGTGAAGAAGTATCATGACAGCCATTGTGAGGATAAAGAAGTGCTTGTGAGCATCCGTACTGCCATCGGAGCCAGCCCGGAGCTCAGGAGCAAAAAGGAACTCATTGAGCAGTTTATTGAAGGCATCAATGACGTTGACGATGTTTTGAACGAATGGAACAGTTTTGTGGTTGAGCAGCGTGAAAAGGACCTCCAGCAGCTCATTCAGGAGGAAAAGCTGAAACCGGCTGAGACCCGGCAGTTCATCGAAAACTCCTTCCGTGACGGTGAAGTGAAGACCATCGGCACCGATATCGACAAAATCATGCCTCCGGTCAGTCGCTTCGGCGGCGGGAACCGAACGCAGAAGAAGCAGACCGTGATTGAAAAGCTGAAGGCCTTCTTTGAGAAGTACTTTGGCATCGGCAACAGAATCTTCACCGCTTTGGAGAACGAAGAAGATGTGCAGCCGGAACCAACCGTATATGACATAGCCCAGGCACGAAAGGCCACTGATAGTAACCGGCGAGCCGCCGCAAGAGAGAGTAACGAATATACGGTGAAGAAGTACTAAGCGGCCTTGGTCACTCTGATCAGGAGACAAGTTCAAAAAGTATGCCTGGCAATCTCAATTAACCTTTGTATTATCGATATCCAATATTTGCTGTTTATATGCTGTGGGAGATAAGCCAACAACCTTACTAAAAACTGTAGTGAAATAGAGTTGCTCATATCCTATGCTTGCAGCAACATCCTTGATCAAAACGTTCGGGTTCGCTTGAATTATTTTCTTTGCAAGATCAATTTTTGAATTCAATATATATTCTTTATATCCTAACCCAGAATACTTTTTAAACAGACTTCTGATATAGGGCGAGCTGAGATTAAAAAGCTGACACAATTCCTGAAGAGAATAGTTCTTATCCTGGTTTTCTTCAACAAGTTTGACTATCTGGTTGAAAACAATATAATCCTTTCCCATCATTGACAAACGCTGAAGACGCTCTTCTTGCCTTGCTTCTTCTGCTATTATTTGTATTTGTTTTATAACCAGATTACAACATTGATTAAAACTATCAGCATGCAATACGATATCATCTGTCATTTCATGAATGTTGGAATTATCTGAACGTACCAGCAAAGTCTGCTCAACTTTCTCTGTTATTCTCCTTACTGTGCGCATAATATAATATAGGGGAGTTTTATTGCTTTCCCATAGTGCAAATAGTTTCGTGAGCAGATCGTTTAATCGTTTGACATTTTTAGCTTCCAGTTCTGCTGTTATTCTATGTTTAAGATCTTCATCATCAGGCGGAACAAAAAGGTTTGGGTCACTAATCGTGTCAAAATATTTATATATTCTTTCCCCAAAAATTGAATTTTTCAGAGTTCTTCTATAAATCGAATGTAAACTTTCATACAGTTTATCATCCGCCTCAACTGTCCTGACAAAAAGAAGTGTACATGTCTGGTCACTTACCGCTGAAACTATATTTTTTAGATGCTCTTCCAGTTCTTCAAGCTGAGTATTTCTGTTTTCTCTTGTATTTCGACCAAAGAGAAAGAAAGTAACATTTTTATATTTAATTGAATTCGTAAATCCATTAGGGCTGAAAAGCTCTACTGTTTCATTATTAAAGACTGAAATAACAGAACAATACTTATACGGAAACAGCCGTTTTATAAGTTTCAAATCACATGTAATAAACGCACGTTCTAAATTCTGAGAAACTACTTCCGTTTTATAAGTTGTAATATTACCGGAAACAACTTGCAAAGCCTTTCTTAGCTCATCCAGATTAATCGGTTTTGTCAGATATGCTTCTACGCCCAATTCTATTGCTTCTTTTGCATAATCAAATTCTTTATATCCGCTTATAATAATAAACTGTATATACGTATACTCTTTTTTTACCTGTCTGATTAGCTCTAATCCGGAACACCCCGGCATACAAATATCTGTAATCAGAAGATCCACACTATTTTTCTTGAGGAAACTAAGTATAGACTCTGCGTTCTCGCAGACACTGCAGACAGAAAAACCATTTTTCTCAACTTCATTTTTGATGAATCTTCCCATTGGCGGTTCATCTTCTGCAATCACTACTTTTATATTGTTCACTGATTTAACCTCACTGATTTCCCTCTATAGATGATGACAGTGTAATCATCGTACCGCCGGAATATACAGGGGAAAGAATTTCATATTGAAAATCTTCACCAAACTGAAGCTTTAACCGTGCAATTGTATTTTTTACGCCGATTCCAAATTCTGAATTCTCCGCACTATACAATTTTTCATAGTCAAACCGAAGGAAATGTTCTATCTCATTAAGCAGTTCTTCAAGTTTCTTTTCCTGTATACCTGCCCCGTTATCAGAGATTGAGAGATACCATCTTGAATTATCAATTTTTCCGGCAATCTCGATGTGGATGCATGTGTGATTGTCGTCATATGCATGTTCAAAAATATTCTCCACGAATGGCTGAATTGTCAAATGCGGAATTTTCAATTCCATAAGTTCAGGTATAATGTTTATCTGATAACTAATTCTATGCTCATATCTGAGCTTCATTAAGTCAAGGTAAGCACCTACATTCTTTATCTCTTCCTGAAGAGAATTCAGTTCGCTGTTTTTATCCGCAATTGAATACCGCATGATGGATGAGAGCTTAAAACATGAGTTATAAATATCTTCACATCCATTCTCCATTCCCATGATGCCAATTACATTCAATGTATTGTAAAGAAAATGTGGATTAATCTGAGCCTGAAGAGAATGAAGCCTTTCCCTGACATTTAATGTTCGCATTAAAATTTCATCTTGCACCATTGAACTGAGTCGCTCTCTCATTCTCTGAAAATGATTGAAAAGGGTGGCAATTTCTTCATATTGTTCATATTTTTCTACATCATCAACCTCTTTAAGGTTATTGATTGTTGTGCTTTCCATCAATTCAGCGAGGTCAGCTATAGGAGCTGCGAATTTATTCCCATAACTTTTAATCCCATAGATTGTAACACTGATCAGAAAAACGCAAGATAAAATCAATGGTCGGAGAAGGCGGGCCGCTCGCAACACAACACGGTCTTTTCTTATCACGCACCTGGTAGTAATTCCGTTTTGATCAATCTGTTCAGCAATGAGGTAGTTTTTTCCGTCCGGATAATCCTGCGGAAAACTATCAGATCTGTATATTTCATCTCCCTGCTCAGTGACAATGGATATTTCTTCATCGTATTCTGTTTCTTGATCAAATATATAATCAAGATTACTTTCTTTTACTTCTACGATCAGATAGCCGACTATTTTTCCCGGGTTTCTGATTGCCCGGACCAATGCAAGCACCCTTTCATTATTTTGAGGTAACATATCCTTCGATATAGGCAGTAAAATTTCTTTACCGTAATTTGTTTTTGCCTTTTCTATCCACTGAAAACCAGTTCCATCTTTTATTGCCAATCTGAAATTTGATGTGTAGCCATGATTGTAATTAACGCTCGTAGCGTAATTACCTTTCTCATTAAAAAAGGAAATGTCATACATGGAATCAGCAATTGCATAAGTGCATATAGTCTCTTCCACTGTATGGTAGTACATTTGTTCTCCCGCCATGTCATCGGATGACAACTTTTGCGCAGCAAATCTGAAGCTGTCATCACTGAGCGTATTAATAGACAGAAAAGATAAATTTGTAAACTGTGATTCAAACTGGGAGGAAACAAATTTTGCTGTATTATCAACATGATTTTTCGCATCGTTGAATGTTGTGTTTATTACATCGTATAATAGATAGAAAATCAAAAATGAGATTGGCAATATAGCAACAACAAGGTACGATAACAGCAGTTGTCTTCCAAAACTTTTTCGTTTCAAAGTATCTTCCATCCTTTTAATTCCGCAAATACCGGTACAATTTACGGGAGCACCTTTTTGTGCCCCCGTCTCTTTATAACTTAAAAAACTGGCCAGGCAGTGTTGCCAGCTAAAAAATTCATTTTACACTTCCTGTTCAAAAACTCTTATGATTACAGGCCCATAAACCCCGCAGGGACGAATGCAATATTGATAACTCCACCGTTCTCCTGTAGTACGCCAGCTTGACGGGCCAAAATACTGGTGTGTTTTTACAGAATTATGTACCTGTCCAAAAGTATTGATCCTGCTGCCATAAGAACGGATTCTGATGATATGTTGACCTGCTTTGACAAAACCAAGGCTTACCTTATAAGGCTGCATAAAAACAGGCACATATTCATTTTCATCCACGCAGATATCAATCAGCGGTGCCTTATAGTCATTGACCTCTACTTCAAGCCAGCCTGCAGGTAATTCAGCATTAAATTCATAAATTACATTGCCGCCGTAAAACATAAGGCCCTGTGTTGAATAATCCCCAAAAGAAATTGTTTTTTGCAATTCACAAATGTGGATCTGATTGTTTTCTTCTTTAACACCAAACTGTCCTGTCAGATAAAACCATTCCAGATTCGTATTGCTATCAAAAGGGACCATAATTTTCAGGCTGTTGTTACCTCTAGCAATACCGGGCAAAGGACTTCTATGGAGTGCTTTGTCCAAATAGTAATCACTCCCGTGATCTATTTCGACACCATTCCACTGAATAATAACATCATTGTCGCCTTCCCAAACAATATCCGCCTGTGTTATGTTTATTTCACTTTGAATAGTACTGCGAAGTTTCACCACATGTGACTTAGTATCCGGAAAATTGTCGTCACAGGATAGCCAAGGCTGAGGAAATGCATCTGTTCTCAGAATCATACCCAGTTGTTTTCTGATTTGATTGTCAATCCGCAGAATTTCTTCTTTTTCTTTCCACGGGCCATTGTCAAGAGAATACTCCATCATATCAATAAGTAATGTATTATCCTCTTCAAGACTATATTTTACACTCTGCGTACACTGATAATCAAGTGCTTTATTTCTGCTGACCAATCTTAACAGCAAGGAATCATTCTGTAGCATACTTACAGTAACGAAGGTATTTGCATCACAGACCTCAAAATTTGCAGGGAATATTTTCCCTGTCATAGCATCGCATATTTCCACTTCCCAGTTCCCGGCAATCTGAATATGCATAGCTTGATATGGAATACTGTTTTTCCCTGTATGGGCAATAAAGAGCCACCGTCCATTATCGTTTTCTTTCATCTGAAAGCACAAGTCAGAGATTCTATTACCTTTGTTGTCTGTAAAATCAATATCCCGTAATGATTCCAGATATATTGGCAGCTGATCAATATTGTTTATTACTTTTGCAATCTCACTCAGATCATAAACGGTATTACGCTTGGCGTCTATATACACACATTCTGTTTGCAAAGCAAATATCTGTCCACCCTTAGAACTGAATTCCTTCAGTAATCTCAGGGTTGTTTCACGCATTGTGAGCAGTGGAGGGAGAATAATTGCGTGATAATGCATATCCCCGACTTTCAGGCAGTCTTTTTCACAAAAGACAGGTAAGGTCGCAAGCAAATGTTCATTCAGGTAGTCAAAGTCATAATTAGAACGAATCAGCTGTTCAGTTATTTCGTAAAAAGAGTTTTCCAGCAGTTCTCTCTCGACTGTTGTCTGTCTTTCCGAACCGCATGCAAGCCAGTAGCTTTCAATCGGGTGTAGCACAGCAATCCTGACTATACTCCTGCCACGCCTTAAAACAGTAGCAAGACGGGCGTAATAGTCTTCCAATATTTTATTCCTTGGATACCACGGAGAATGTGAATCAAGAGGAGCAGGATAATCTCTCTTTGATTCACCTCTCATATACAGCCACATCAAATGAGGAATTCGATAATTAACTCCCATAGCAGCAAGCCAGTCGCCCTGGAATTTTTTCATTTTAAAATCAAAATCCCAATTTGTGGCTCCATACATCTCACATACAAAACCTTGTTTATTCATTTGTCTGCATATACTTTGAGCCTGTTTTGCTGTGGTATGTTCAATGCGGTTATCCAGAATATCTATTCCCGGTAAATCAAAATGTCTGTAGCATCGCATCAGATCAAATGATGTCCTGCTTTGCCCTGACAGTTTTGCTTCGTCCATCAGGTGGCCAGTAAACAGAATATCATGCTTTTTACACCACGGCTCTATAATGCCTGCATATGATTCATCAAATAGTTCTGCAAGGAGCTTGCAATAATTATACCTGGGCGTTGCCGGTCTATTGTCATGAAGGTTCCAAAACAGCTCCGGAAGAACATCAAATAAATCCATGCCGAATCTTTTCCGGTAGAGCGTTGGAATTCTATCTGTATATGCAATTCCGGCTTCTCCGTTACTGGCTCCGTCACTAAGCCATTGCCAGGTAAAAAGCTGTGGTTCGTCAGAAAAAATAGCAGGCACGTTTGACGGAAATTTCTGCTGAAATGCAGATAGATACTTTTCATAGACCTGCTCAAGAAAGCACTTTGTGGCTTCCGGATTCAACATATCTACATATGCCTGGTTATTGAACCAGGGCTGGTCACCGAGTATCACCTTATAGGCATACCAGATATCATCCGAAGGATTAATCTCTTCAAAATCCGGCTCGAGGTGCTCATAACCCGCTAGCATTCCATCATGTCGTATCAGTCTGTATCTGGCAATGAGCGTAGCTTCTCCATCAGCGGTAATACGAGTTCCAGTCTTGAGTGTCGTATGGCAGAGACCTTCCGGATATTGGGTTTTCGATATCAGAATATATCTGGCACGGAACTCTCTGTTTTTCGTTACACTTCCGCCGCCATAACCGGAAGGCCATTTATCTTCATCGTAGAGCCATGCCTGCATCCCCCGTTTATTTGCATGCTCCTGGCAAAAGCGGACTGCATTGAAATAATCATCTCCAAGATACTTGGTTCTCAATCCTATGCGAGGATGCATGATAAAGCCACCATATCCCATTTCTTCAGCATAGTCTATCTGTTCTTTGAGCTGTTCAATTTCCAGCCTGCCGTTCCAGGCCCAGAAAGGTACTGAGTAATAGTCTTTTGTTGGAGATTTGAATAATTCTTCAAATAACGGTTCTTTTTTCATCTATCTGATTCCTTTTCTTTCAACTGCAGCGGTTCCGTTTCTTACCCTTTTACCGATCCGATAACCATTCCCTCCATCACTTTCTTGTTAAGGACTATAAAAAGTATTATCATTGGTAAAGAAACCAATATTACTGCCGCAAACAGGTGACCATAGTCAGCAACAAAAGCTTCTTTAAACATATAGATAAAAATCTGAACTGTCTGGCTTCTGGAACCTGACATATAATACTGAGGATTCTGAAAATCATTATAAACAACAACAGAACGTAAAATAATTACAGCAACCGTTATTGGCTTTAAGAGCGGAAATATAATATGAAAATATAACTGAACCGGACTGCAGCCATCAATCAACGCCGCTTCATCTATTTCTCTCGGTATCGTCATAAGGTAGTCTTTGAACATCATCGTGGCAAAAGGAAACAAAGTTGCAACTTCAACCAGAATAAGACCGGGCATTGTATTTGCAAGTCCTAATCTATTCAATACCCAGTAAGTAGGAATGACTGAAGCAGGAACAATCAGTCCTGCAAGGATCAGCTTATTCGACATTGCGCAAATTCTGTTTTTTCTTCTCTGAAGAATCAAAGCCGTGGCTGATGAGACAAAAACAAGAATAAAGATCGAGCAGAATGAAAGCAGCAGGCTGTTTCCCAGGGTTTTGAAGAGCATATTATGATTGTACGTTAAAACATATTTATAGTTCTCAACGCCGTTCCAAACTTCGGGTAGTTTAAGCGACAGTCTGGATGCATCTGCCTGTGTTTTAAATGAAGTATTGATTACAAAGTAATAGACGACCCAATACACCGGCAACGTAAGGAGCACCATAAATATTTCAAATATTTTGGAGAATAAACCTCTTTTTTTAACCATTGATATCTTCTCCTTTTTTATTCACAAAACTATTCAGCGGAAAAACAATACAGGAAACAATAACAAACATAATCACATATCCTGCAGTCGCCAATCCATAACTCCCTCTTGAGAACAGTTTATAGATAATGGAACCAAGAACCTCTGTGGAATAGCCGGGGCCGCCTCCGGTCAAAGCATAAATCTGCTCATATGTTCTCAAACCGCCGATCAGCGATAATGTCAGCACGGTATTGATAGAAGGGACAATGAGAGGAAGTGTAATTTTAAAAAAGTTCTGAACCGGTGACGCACCGTCAATTGCCGCAGCTTCATAATACGTTTTGGAAATGGATGAAAGGCCTGCAATATAGATCAGCGTAGCTGTTCCCAATCCTTTCCAGACATCGACCACGATACATGAAAACATCGCGTATTTTGAATTGGTCAACCATCTCACAGCATCTATACCGAATTTTGCCAGGAACTGATTGAGTATTCCGTTCGGGTTCAGAATTCCGTCAAAAGCAACAGCTACTGTCACACTGCCGAGAAGCGTCGGGAAAAAAATCATGCATTTCAGATATTCTCCGCTCCGTATTCCGGAACAGATATAGGAAGCAAGAAGCAGGCCTATTACGACCTTCAGTGAGCACGTGGAAAAAGCATAAATAATGGTATTAATCAATGCAGAGCGGGTGCTTGTCATTGAAAAAAATGTATTGAAATTCTTAAGGCCCGTAAAAGTAGCCGTTCTCAGGTTCCATGTAGTCATGGAAAAATAAAATGACACAAAAGTAGGAATCGCAAAAATAATAATATAAATCGCCAGCCCCGGGACCGCCAGCCAGCCCGGATAAAACCTCTTATCTAATCGTCTCATGATATTCTCCTATGTCCTATAATAATGCAGGAACCACTAAAGTGGTTCCTGCAGATCAATTACCGATGGTAAATGATTACCATCCCTCAAGGCCTTTCTGCTGAGCGTCAATTGCATTATCCATTTCGATCTCTTCTATGCCCTGCTCAGGTGTATATTCTCCGGTTCCAACCATGCTGAGAATCGTAGCCATATTGGAGCCTTTAATGTTGCAAGAGTACTCCATAGCAGGCGCACTGGATGCAGCTGCACAAGCCTGTGCTTCTCTGATAACATCTGACAATTCACAATTGACTGTTACATCCTTAAGGAGGAAAGCACCGGTCGGCGTCAGCACACTCGTATATGCGTCTATCGCTTCCTGAGTGGTAAGGAATTTGAAGAGATCAAGCACAACATCGATGTTCTTAGAATTCTGGCTGGCAACCCAAGCATGCGGCATCCACAAAGTGACGCCGATATTATCAGGATCAATATCAGGCATCGGGAAAAATCCGAGATTAGCAGCTGCTTCGGGAGAAATCTGATTGACAGCAGTATACCAGCTTGTATTGCGGAATACCATGCCATATTTGTTCTCCATAAAATCATTCACAGCAACTTCCACGCTGGTAGAAAGAGGATCTTCATTGATATAGCCTTTTTCCCAAAGATCATATACTTTCTCTACACCACGAACGTATGCAGCATTCTCATGAAGAGCTACTTCATTTCTGGAATATTTAGCAGCAAATTCCGGATCCTCTGCCTGAACATAATAGTACTGCATAAGGAACTGGAACTGCCGGCCGTTTGCCAGGCCAAATATCTGTTCTACCGGGGTAATTCCATTATTCTTTAAAATCTCACAGATTGCCAGCAATTCATCCCATGTCTTCGGAATTTCCAAATTTAACTGTTCAAATATAGCTTTATTATAAAATACACCGGCAACCGTTGAATCTGCTGCAGGAATGCCATAAGTTGCTCCGTTTCTCGATGTTATCTGCAAATATCCATCATTTACATTTTCGAGCCAGTCATTTCCGGAAAGATCATACATATTAGATTCAGGATCAAGCTCCCAGAGCTTTGCTCCTACATTTGTAGAGAAGACATCAGGAAGATTTCCTGTTGCTGCACGAATCAGCAGGACACTTTCCGCTTCATCTGCATCTGCAGCCAATACTTCAACATCAATTTTGCATCCGGTCAGCTCTTCAAACTTGTCAAATTCTGCGCGTACAGCATCAGCATTGGCACCTGTATAACGATGTGCAACCGTTATTCTTCTGCCTTCATACTTCTTAGCGTCTTCTGCGGATGCATTTACAGCACACAGCGCAAATATCAGACAAAACGCCAGTACCATAGCTAAGACTTTTTTCATTTTTCTTTCTCCTTTTTTATTATTTTTGCTTAGCGCTGTAAAGATTATAGCCCAAGCAACTATCATAGTCTATAAACATTCGTGCTGGCAGATATCAAAAAAAAGAAACTAATTGGTCAAAATGATAAATTTTATTAATTTAGGAAACATATAACCGAAATAATTGTTCAACATTCATAAACACGACTTGTGGATCCGCACTAAACATGATTGCATATTACAGTGAGGTTAATTCCATCCCCAATTAAGCCCATAATTGCAGACAAAGGAGTATTGACATGATTGGGGATGAATAAGACGGAAGAACCGTCCCGTGTCTTCAATATTACCAGACAGAATGCATTCAAAGAAGTTAACTATGTTACGTTAACCTAAAACTTTCAAAAAAATTCCAGCCGGCAGGCTGGGATTTTTTCATAAAAGGATGAGCGGGTCAGGCATCATACAGCAGGACGTTCTCCCCTGCTTCATAGGCAATGACGTCATGGCCGTGGACGGTTATGGGTTTGCCTTCGGCGGTGCCGGTGAGAATACGCTCGGCTCCGGAGATTAAACCGGGGATTACGGTTTTATCTACAGGGTAATCCGAATGAGTAGGATAGATGCAGGTAATCCGTGGAGATGATAAAAGCCCTGCACTTTTCAGGCAATAATGATCCGTCCAGGCATCGCCCTTTGTTCGGAAGGATGCCGGGCCATAGCACCATCTGCTGCCGGAACAGTCATGAATCGGACCGAAGGTGTTAAATCTGTTGCCATATACGGTGATCTTCACATGATGCAGCCCCGCTTCCACATGATCAAATTCTGCCTCGAAGGGAACTTTATAGATATTTTTTGACGCGCCGTCGAAGTCCACTTCCAGAAGTGCTCCGGCAAAGGCAGGAATTGCAATCTTACAATGACCGGCCTGCGTCAAAACATCAAATTCATAGGTACTGTTGCCACTGTAAAACAGGTACCCCTGTTTTGACAGATCCTGAAAGGAGACTTTTTCCGGCATGTCTCCCAGAAACGGTCCGGAAAGGGTATCCTTTCTGAATACACCGAACCGGCCGAGAAGATAAATGCGTTCCAGATTCGTTCTTTTTCCGAACGGGAGAAGAACCCGAAGGAAGTTTATCCCTTTCTTTATGGGTACGGGTTCAGAAAGCCTGATAACAGGATCTAAATAATATTCCTGCCGATCTGTAAAAGGAATGATACAGTCATTGAGCATGACGGTCCAGTCATGCTCCATTTCGATCCCGATTTGCCCTTCTGTTTCCAGCTCAGATGAAAAGGAATACAGCAGCTCCACACGATGTGGACAGGATTTATCAGGATCCAGCCATGGCTGCAGGGAGGATTCCGAACGAAGCTTATACCCTGTTCTCCTGCGTATGATATCATCTGCGCGCAGAATTTCTTCCGGGCCCTCCGTTTCGCTGCCATCAACAGAAAATTGAGGCATATCCAGGATCAATACATTCTTTTCCTCAAGCGTGAGTGACACCAAATCAGGGACGGCAACAAAATGCGTATCAGCTCCGGTACTTGCCCGGATTTCCGGATTCTGCGTGGAAATCGAGGTATTTCTTCCCGGGTAAAGCCGGAGGAGCAGGGAATCATCTGCGTACAGGCGATGTTTTATAAAGGTTGCTTGCTCGCCATAGGTACATGCCGTTGAAAAAACTTCACCGGTTTCCGTATCATACGTTTCAGCCGTATAGATGCCGGAAATCTGAATGGTAATGTCTTCTGACGGAAAAGGAGGCGTTTTGCCGTGTGCAAGGAAGAGCCACCGGCTGTCACCGTCCTCCCGATATTGGGTAAGAAGGCTGTCACTACCCTGAATGCTGATTTCCCGATGGTTTTCCAGATGCTTCAAAAGACTTTCCGTATCAGAAAACGGGATGATTTTACATTTTTCTTTCAGCTGACGCAGCAGATCTGAATAACAGGCATTCCCTGAACCGTTCACAAATGCGGGGAGCTCTCCCATGGAAATAATACTCCCTCCGGAATTTGCAAACGTAAGGAGCAGGCGCAATGTATTCTCCCGCAGTGTAAGAAGCCCCGGCAGAAGAACCGTGTGATAGGTCATGTCACCGACTTTCAGAGATCCGGAAGCAATGCTCACTCTGCCTTCCAGAAGCGCCTCATTCAACAAATCAAAATCCAGCTGACGGAACAGAAGGGACTGGCAGATATGAGCAAACCCGGTCTCTAAGCGTGCACGGGATTCTTTGTTCTTATTATCCGGCCCCATCAGGAGCCACATGCTTTCGATCGGATCCACGATTGCGATAGAAACAATCGGTTTCCCTCCGGTCATGGCAACAGACACTCTGGCATAATGATCTTCTATGATTTTATATTTGCGATACCAGGGTGAGAAATGATTGATCGATGCGGGAAAATCTCTTTTCATTTCTCCTTTCATAGACATCCATGCCAGGTGTGGAACCCGCATGGTCGTACCCAGGACGGCAGCAAAATCTCCCTGATGTCTGTGCCCTCTGAAATCAAAATCCCAGTTGGTGACCCCATAAAGCTCTGCTGACTGCTGTTTTTTACCAAACTGATGGCAGACAGACTGGGCCTGCTTCAGCGTAAAAATCTCGAAATTATGAAAGAGAATATCGATTCCCGGGATATCAAGACTCGCCATTGCCCGCATCACATCGCCACAGGCTTTTGCCTGGAGCTCCAGAGAATTTTCGTCCTGAAAATGGCCGGTCAAACAGATGTTCCTTTCAGCACACCATTTCTCTATTTTCCCGACAAAATGTGTTGAAAACAGTTCGGAGCAGATATCAAAATATCGGTATCTGAATTCAAAATGGTTTCCATTAACACAATCAAAAACGATTTCCGGAATGACGGAAAGAAGTTCAGCCCCATATTTTTCCCGCCAGGCAGCATTCACATCATCACTGTAAGGAATCCCTACCTCGGAAGGAGAGCAGCTGTCAGGCATCATTTCATATCTTTTCAGGCTCGGCTCATCCATAAAAATGACCGGTACGCGTTTGCCGAAATCACTCCCCAGCGCTTTATGATACTTCTCATAGGTGACCTCAAGAAAACGCTCTGCCGTATTGCCGTTCAGAAGATCGGCATAGCGCTCTCCATTAAACCAATCCAGTTTTTCACTGATCACCAGATACAGATACCAGATTTCAAAACCGCTCTGCACATATTTTTCATGGTCTTCCGACAATAAGACTTCATGATATGCCTCAAGCAATCCCCCTTTGAGCTTCAGGGCAAAGGTCCTCAGAAGGGAGAGTTGCCCGGAATCTGACAGCCTTGTATGCCCGGGAGCCTGTCTCCTGACAGTACCGGAGTCAACCTTTTTGGGTGTGAGCAGCAGATATCTGGACGCAAATTCTGCTGTTTGCGTAACGCGTCCTCCCCCAAAACCGGAAGGCCATTTATCTTCGTCGTAGAGGCAGGAAAGCAGATCAAACTCTTCGGCCGTATCGCGGCAGAAACGGATGTCATCCATAAATTCCCTGCCAAGATACGGAATATCAAGCCCAACCCGGGAATGCATAAAAAACCCGCCGAAACCCATCCTGCTGAAATCATAAATCTGTTCCCGCATGAGAGTTTTTTCCGGTTTCCCGGTCCATGCCCAGAAGGGTTTTCCTCTGTATTCCTTGGGAGGGTTCCGGAACAGTTCTATATCAAAGCTTTGCTCTTTTCTGTCACCCACTTCGAGCACCCTTTCTGTCGATTATCTCTCTGAATGATTCTGCCAGAATTTTACAGCTCTTTCGATCCATCCCCGGGAAGAGGTATGATCGCCCAGTCCGGTACCGTGCAAAGCACCCGGATAAGTCTCAAAACAGACAGGAACATGTTCCTGCTTCAGCTTTTCAACCAGAAGTGAGGCATGCTCTTCCTTCGGGACTTCGGGATCATCCTCGGAAAGCCAGATAAAGGAAGGCGGATAATCCTTATCCGCAGATTCATCGGCACTGGTACTGACCAGATCATCTTCCGAATAATCAGCGCCAAAAAAAGACAACCGGTCTTCCTCATTAAAGCTCCGGGTTGAAATCGCCGGATAAGCCAGAATCAGGCAATCCGGTTTTCTGCAGTGATAGCGTGCATACCCCAGGCGCTTCGTTCCCCAGAGGGCAGCCACAAGACCTCCTGCAGAAAAGCCCATAACCACATAATGATCCGGATCTACACGAAAGGCATCCTTATTGCGCTGTATCAGGTTAAGAGCAGAAAAAATATCTTCCATGGAGGCTTCCGTGTCGAAAGGCTGACCGGTGCCATACTGGAGGACAAATGCGGCAACACCCAATTCATTCAGTCTCTTCGCGACGGGATAACCTTCCTGTATCTTGCAGACGTGCCGAAAAGACCCGCCGGGGCACAGAATGACAAACGGAGTGTTCCCTGCATCTCTGTCCGGAACTGGAAAAGCTGCAAGGCCGGTGTTCACAGATAACGGAAGGCGTCTTCCATCCGGGGGAAGCGTATAAAACACCTGCCCTGAGCAGGCACGGTTATAGAGAAATTCAACTCCTTCCGTCAGAGATCGCTCCTCCCAGATCGGCTCCGTGAAATAATGACAGATCTGCGAAATATCCATCGCATTCACCATGGGTGCCAGTTCCGGGTTTTCCTCAGCTATCATATAGTCAAAGCCCTGAAACTCCGGCAGGGACGCAAGCTCGCCGATGGGAATTTTAGAAAAATCCATTGCTTTCTCCTATCAATCAGTTCCTCATAAAGAAGAAGGGGCGGCAGTGTACGCTGCTGCCCCAAATATATTTTAAGATTTACTCAACCACCCATTTTGTATAATCAGGATGGAGAACCGTATTCATGACAGGCTTCACATTTGTTTTGCAGGCGGAGAAGCCATAATCGTCATAAATCTGATAGGCATAGCAGTTTTCGTAGTAAATGCGTTCAAGCTCGAGAAGATAATTCACTTCATCATCACCGGATGAAGCATAGGCGGCATTCACCAGATCACCGATCTCAGCTGCGGTCTCTTCGTCAAACTTGTTCATATCCCAAAGGTTATTCGAAATCATAAACCACTGGGCAAGGGGTTCGGCTTCCAGGCTGAGCGGAGTAATATCATATCCGTCGGGAGAGAACAATTTGCCGATATAGGCAGGCTGGCTCGCCTGAAGATCAAGATTGAGATTCAGGCCGATTTCCTGCAGAGTGCCCTGAAGCACCTTGGCAAGTGTATCCATGCCGGCGGTTGTGTAATAAAGGAAGTTGATGGTTGTTCCCGCCGGAACATTTGCTTCCTTCAGAAGTTCCTTTGCCTTTTCAATATTGTATTCATAGTAATTCGTGTCGCCGATAATCTTTTCAAGGCCTTCAGCAAATGCTGCATTGCTGTGCATTGCTCCGCTCTGGACGCCGATACCTCTGGCCACAGGAGCAAGCCCTGCTTTATTCACCATGGAAACCGCTGCATTGTTGATGGCATAGCAGATTGCCTGTCTGAAAGCCAGATTGTCTTTGAAGAGAGGGCTCTGCATATTGAAATAAATGCCGAGCTGGCCATCTTCAGGAAGAATAATTGTCTGAAGGGACGGTTCCGCCTCCACAATAACCTTGTCCGTGAAATTCAGACCATAGGCATAATCAACATCCCCGGTTCTGAGGACATTCAGGCGCTGTGCGGCATCCGTCACAAAGCGGACCTTAACGGTTTTGATCTGGGGTTCTTCTGTTTTGCCGTGCCAGTCCTCATTAAAGGTGAGCGTGCAGTGAGAGTTGGCAACATATTCCGTCAGTTTATACGGGCCGCTGCCGACCGGGGTAAGAGCCATCTCATCCTCGGAAGCTTCCCAGGCTGCCTGTGAGACAATATAAATATTTGAAATTGTAAGCTCAATAGCAGTGTGTGCGGGTGCGAGAACCGGCAGGGTCAGGTCATAGTCTGTGAAGGAGGCGTTATCAATGTCAATAAATGTAGTATTGTTGCCCGGATCGATTTTCAGGCCGATGGAATAGACGACATCCGAGGCCGTGATATGGTTGCCGGCTGTATCATACACATCATCATTGAGAACGACATGAAGCGTCATGGGATCAACCCACTCCCAGCTCTTTGCAATAGCAGGCAGGTAGACATGGTTCATGGCATCCTGTCTCCATAAGGGTTCAAAAATCATAGAAGTGGTCGCCTGTTCGGGGACTTCAGCGATGGGAGTAAAGGTGTCTACGGCTTTGTTATAAGCGATGGAAACAGTGTCAACCGGATCAGCATTGGCAACGGATGCAATTGCGAAAAGCATCGTCATCACCATCACGAGTGCGAGAATTTTTTTCATAGTACCCTCCATTAAGTATTTATTATTCCCACTGTCAGAGCAAACCGGAATTCTCAAAGGTTGCTCTGCAGCAGTTCACAAAATGATTTGGCTTGATCTCCGCAACTGTCTGCGGAGACAGGCATGCATCCGTTGCATACTGGCACCTGGGTGCCAGCCGGCATCCGGGTTTCGGATTGATCGGAGAGGTGATTTCACCTTTCAGGCGTATCTTTTCCCGCCTGGAATGGGCATCCGGAATGGGAATCGCCGAAAGGAGCGCCTTGGTATACGGATGGACCGGATGAGAAAACAGTTCGTCTGACGGTGCTTTTTCCACGATCTGACCCAGATACATCACCATAATCTCATCGGAAATATATTTCACAACGGAAAGGTCATGCGTGATGAACATATAGCTGAGCTTTTTTTCTTTCTGCAGATCCATCAGAAGATTGATGATCTGTGCCTGAATAGACACATCCAAAGCCGAAACCGGTTCATCACAGACAATAAACTTCGGTTCCAGTGCCAGAGCTCTTGCAATGCCGATTCGTTGCCTGCGTCCCCCATCCAGCTCATGAGGATAGGAATACTGAATTCTTTCAGCAATACCGACCGTGTCCATCAGTTCTCTGACTTTCTGATACCTGTCGTTCTTACTCAGTTTTTTCTGGATTTTCAGTGGCTCTTCGATAATATCCCAGACGGCCATGCGAGGGTCTAACGACGACATTGGATCCTGGAAGATAATCTGCATATCTTCACGAAGGTCTTTCCAGGTCTGTACGCTGCAATCCGTGATTTCCGTTCCGTTAAAGCGGATACTGCCTGATGTCGGTTTGATCAGCTGCAGGACCGTACGCCCAAGGGTGGATTTCCCACAGCCGGATTCCCCCACAACACCGAGTGTTTTTCCCCGCTCAAGAGAAAACGAAACATCGTCGACAGCATGCAGATCTCCAAAGGGAGTATTAAAAATCTTCTTCAGATGTTCAACCCGCAGAATCTCATCCATGTTTTCCGTTCTCCTTCCCGAAACAGCGGACCTCGTGTTCTCCGTCAGCTTTTTCCAGCTGCGGATGAATCTCCCTGCACTTTTCCGTGGCATACGGGCATCGTTCCGCAAAGAAGCAACCTTCCGGCAGAGATACAGGATCAGGCATCATGCCTTTAATCGGTGTGAGACGATTACGCTTCCCACTCATATCCGGCAGGGAGTGGAAAAGACCGACGGTATACGGATGCAAAGGATTGTCAAAGATGTCTTCCATGGTTCCATATTCAACAATTTCGCCGGCATAGCAAACTGCCACTTTATCGCAGACTTCCGCAACAATCCCCAGATCATGGGTGATCATGATCATAGACGTCTGAAATTCCGTCTTCAGATCTTTCATCATATCAAGCACCTGCGCCTGAATGGTAACATCCAGTGCGGTGGTAGGTTCATCAGACAGAAGAAGAGCCGGATTGCATGCCAGTGCCATCGCAATAACAACGCGCTGCTTCATACCACCGGAAAACTGATGCGGATAATCATGATATCGCACTGCCGGTATACCGACTTTTTCCAGCATCGCCTCGGCCCTTGCTTTCCCTTCCGCTTTTTCACATGTATTATGAAGCATGATTGCCTCAAAAATCTGGTATCCGACCGTCATGGTAGGATTCAGGGCTGTCATAGGATCCTGAAAGATCATAGCGATCTCATTCCCACGGATCGATCTCATCCGCTCTTCGGAAGCAGAGAGAAGATCTTCTCCGTTGTAGAGGATTTTTCCGCTGCGAATGGATGCCGCTCTGTCCGGGAGAACTCTGAGAATGCTTTTCGCTATGGTCGTCTTTCCGGCTCCGGTTTCTCCGACAAGACCTAATGTTTCACCTTTTTCCAGTGAGAAGCTTGCTCCGTTTACCGCATGGATAATCTGTTTATCAGAGGTATATTCCACCCGGAGGTCTTTCACTTCAAGAAATGCATGATCTGTCATGTTTTGCTCTCCATCAATCCTTCAGTCTCGGATCCATTGCATCCCGGAGACCATCTCCAAAGAGGTTAAACGACAACACGGTAATCATAATAAAGATGCCGGGGATCAGGACAAGATGCGGATAGATACCCATATAGGATCTTCCCTCTGACAGCATGGCCCCCCACTCCGGGAGATGAGAGGGGATCCCCATACCGACAAAACCAAGTGTTGCAATGCTGATAATATCGGTCCCTACGCCCATGGTCATACTGACAATCATAGGAGAAATCGCATTGGGAATAATATGCCTCACAATAATATGAAAATCGCTGGCTTTAACTGCTCTCGCGGCTTCGACATAATCATTCCCCTTTGCCTGCAGAACCGAACCTCTGAGAATTCTTGCATAACTCCCAATGCCGGTAATACCCAGAGCTGCCATTGTGGTAAACGTTCCCGGCCCGAACACCGCTGAAAAGGACAAGCAGAGAACCAGGCCCGGAATCGACTGATAGACATCCAGAAAGCGCATGATGATTGTATCGGCAACGCCGCCGTAGTATCCTGCAACCGTGCCCAGAATCCCGCCCAGAATGGCAGATATGATAACAGAACCCACACTGACCCAGAATGAAAAGCGTGCGCCGTAAAAAATTCTGCTCATAATATCTCTCCCGAAACTGTCCGTGCCGAAAGGATGTGCCCTGCTCGGGAAGGAGAACATATTCATATAATCCTGATGATAGTAATCATACGGCGTCAGATAATCGCCGAACAGGACTATAACAAGCAACATGGCAATGATAACCAGACCGACTACGGCTCCCTTGTTCTTCGGCAACCGTCTCATCACCAGCGAAAACTGGGAACGTCTTTTGTTTGAAGGTTCGTTTTTCATGCGTTGACTCCCCTATTGTTCGTCTTTCTGGCTCTGGCTGCAATAATGGACGATTTAAGCCTGGGATCAACAACCGTATAAACCAGATCGACAAGCAGCATCAGAAAACCATGGAACATAGCAATGACGATAACACATCCGAGCACTACCGGCACATCGTTTGATGCGATCCCTCCGAAAAGATAGGTACCAAGGCCCGGTATCGAAAAAATCTGCTCAATCAGCAATGCCCCTCCCATCAGGCCGGCCAAAGCTGTGCCCGTGATGGTAACGACCGGGATCATACTGTTGCGCAAAACATGATCGGTAATTGTCTTGCTCTCTTTTTGCCCTTTTGCTCTTGCGGTGGTAACGTAATCAGACCGAATAACCTCGAGCATACTGGACCTGGACTGCCTGGCTACTATAGCGGAAAGCTGCAGCCCGATGGCAATGACAGGCATGATATAGTTTCTCCAGGATTCATATCCGACTGCAGGCAGTATCTTCAGATGAATCGAAAAAATCATAACGAGTATCAGTGCAAACCAGAAAGAAGGCATGGAGGAAAAGAACATGGTTACCGCCATGGCAAGACTGTCAATCCAGGTACTCTGATGTGTTGCAGCCAGAATACCCATAGGAAGCCCTACAATCAGCCCAAAAGCGGTTGCCAGCAGGGCCATCAGTATGGTATAGGGAAGCCTGTCAGCAATCTGTTTCGATACGGATACATGCGTATAATAGGAAACACCCATGTCACCATGCAAAAGATTTTTGATATAATTGAAAAGTCTCGGGAAATATCCCAGGTCAAGACCGTATTTTGCATTAAACTCCGCAATCGCTTCCTCAGAAGCACTGTTCCCTAACGCTACTCTGGCAGCATCTCCCGGTGCGAAGAAAAGAATTGTATAGACGAAAATGATAACCATCAGCGTGATGGGGATCAGCCACAGTATTCTCTTGACGATGTAGCCTGCCATAATATGCCCTTCTTTGCTGTATTATTATTCATATTTTATTATAAACGCGTTGGCATCCAATAGAAATGGAGTATATTGCTTTCAATAAGCACAATATTGACTTAAAAACAATCGTACATTAATGGTAATAATCAAACTTATAAAATTGACAAACGATGCTTTTTCATATATTATACTCAGTGTAACAGGCAATGCTGTTGTTTTCCGTCATTCTTTTATAGGATTATATTGACTTAACTGAAGGAATATGTTTGATCTTGCCTTTTTTCAAAAACATGATTTCACAAATGCACCGCTCAGTAACGGGGAGCAATTTAACAGCCGTTTCAGCGGATTGAATCCCATGCCGTCATCGAAATATGCCGAAATGTGCAATACGATCTATGGAAATACCTTTTTTCTGAACGATGGGGTTCATTATAAAATCCCCAATTATCCGATCGGTGATTATGCACTTGATAATCTCCTGTATATTCAGAGTTTCTCCTACCAGGAAGCAGGACCTGCTTTTTATACCCAGAGGACAAATGCCACTTCCTATCAGATTCTGTTCACTTATGAAGGTTCCGGAGAATTACGCTACGATGGGAAACGGTATCTGCTGGGCCCGGGAGACGGTTTTTTTATAGACTGTATGAAAAGCAGCAATTACTATACCGTCGGAGACAGATGGACACACTGTGTACTCCATTTTTATGGGAAAAATGCCGGTTATCTTTATTCTCTTTACAATCGCGGGAGCATTCTTTTCAGGAAAACACTGAACGGGCATTTTCAGAAATACCTTGAAAACATAGCACTGTGTTCGTACAACACCTCTGAATTCAGGGATATTGAAGTTTCAAACAGCCTTGAGAACCTGATTTTATATCTGATTCGGACGACGGACAACTATCGGATGATGGGATCGGATATACCGAAAAGTCTCCGTGCTGTGGTGGATTACATTTATGCCCATTATTCTGAAAGTCTGTCATTGGAAACACTATCAACTCTCTCAGGGTATAACAAATACTATCTCTGCAGATTATTTAAAAAACACTTCGGAACTTCCCCACAGGACTATATTATTCAGCTACGCATCCTCCGGGCGAAAGAGCTTCTGAGGGACACCGAAATGAATATACAGACAATCAGTGATATTGTGGGCATTGCTGATCCGAACTATTTTTATCGCCTGTTCAAAGACAAAACCGGTATTTCAGCTGCTGCCTACAGGAAAAACATAAGGAGTGAATGATGACACAAAAGCGAAGAATCCTGCTGAAGAATGCAAATAATTTCAGAGATCTGGGTGGCTACCCGGTACCGTATGACAATACAACAGCGTGGGGAAAACTGTTTCGTACGGAAACGCTGAGCTACCTGTGTGATGATGACTGGTCTATTCTGCGTGAAATCAACATTAAAATGCTAATTGATCTCCGAGGGGCAGAGGAAGCTTCGGAAAACCCTGTTTCTGTGCCCGGTGACTTCACTTACAGAAATCTTCCTCTGATCAGTTCAGACGTCACCTCCTCACGCAAAAGTGCGGGAAGCTCCATGCTGGCCAGCCTGATTATGAGATATTCCTATATTTTTTCCCATAGTCTGAAGGAAATATCCGCAATTCTTCACGCAATCAGTTTCGGCCTTGATTCGGGCAGTGTTGCTTTTTTCTGTTCCGGCGGAAAGGATCGCACCGGGATGATATCCGCCATTCTTCTGCACTTATGCGGAGTTCCTGATGATGATATTATAGCAGATTACAGCATCACCCGTATATATGATTCGAATCCTGAGCGCGGCGTTTATGCAAAGCTCATGAGCACTGTATCAGATCTTTCAGGAAAAAAACAGCTTCCGGATGAAATGCTGCGGTCAGATCCCGAAACAATGGAAGATCTGTTGAAATTCTTTCACGAGAATGACATCTTTCACTTGCTGGATAAACACGGATTCTCTTATGAATCTCAGAACGAATTGAAAGGAAAAATGATCGAATAAAATGGCTTCCTATGACATCTTGACCCAAAAATTGGATGAAACCTTTATGCAGCTTCTCGAAGCCGGAAGAATCCCAGGATGTGGCCTGAAAGTCCGAAAAGATGGAGAGCTGATTTACGACAAATGCTTCGGGTTTGCTGATCTGCAAAGCCGTCTCCCGGTCACAGAAAACACAGTATTCCCTCTTGCGTCAATGACTAAGCCTGTCATTGCTGTTGCTGTCATGCGGCTCGTTGAGGATGGAAAGCTTTCTCTCGATAACACTCTCCTGGATTTTTTCCCGGAGTATCCGGAAGAAAAGCGCAGTGTAACCGTCCGCCATCTTCTAAACCATTGCTCCGGCCTTGGACAGGGAGACGCCGGAGATGACTACTTTTTTGAACATGCTATAGCCGGAGAAAGCCTGGAGGAGAGGATCAATCGGCTCGGTGATATGCCCTTTGATTATGCTCCGGGAGAATCTGCACAGTATTCCCCTGTTGTAGGATTTGAAATTCTCGGTCGAATTATAGAGATTGCTTCCGGCATGAGCCTGGCGAACTATCTGCAACAGACCATATTTGATCCTCTGGAAATGACAGAGACCGGCTTCTTCCAACCGGAAACGGACAATCTGGCAGCAATCTATCACAGCGAAAACGGACATCTGGAAAAGGTAAACATCGATCAATCCCCCGAGCTGGCGTTTTTCTCCCTTATCGCAGCCAATCCGCATTATTACAGCGGGAGCGGAGGCCTCTATTCAACGCTACGTGACTACGACCGCTTCACCGACATGCTGGCACATAGGGGCGAACTTCACGGCAGAAGAATCATCCGTCAGGAGAGTGTGAAGCTCCTGCACACGCCTCGGCAACTGACCAATGCCGAATTTGTACCGGGAGCTGTGTGGGGACTCGGATATCTAATTTTTGATCATCCTGACGGAAAGACATTCTTTGCAGCACCCGGAACTTATTTCTGGTCCGGAGCCTTCGGCACACATATGTTCGTCAATGAAGAACGGGGTGTATGCGCAACATTTATGGTAAGCATGGACGATCTTGGCGGCGGAAGGTCCCCGATTTCACGTCAAATTGAAAAAATAGTCTTCGAACATATTAAATAATATAAACCAACTGAATGCAGATATAGAAATGAGCCGGAGATTTCCGGCTCAATGTTTTCTGTTATGGTGTATGTGTATGGGAAACAACCGTTGCAGGTTTCACGGGAGGATAAACATCCGGTGACTCAGGGGCTACGGAAGGGCCACCGCCGGGGACCGTAACTGCATGTGCCACATCCGGAGGATTGGGCGGCTCATAACCTGCAGGAGGTGGAGGTGGAACCGGCACAGGGTCACACCAGTACGGCCAATCCCACCAGTAGCAATCCCACCAGGGATCCCACTCGGCGAGGATGGTCCAGATGGAGTCATCCTTCGGCTGGGAGCAGGAATAGGAGGGCTGATAGGTCCAGATTTTGGCAACCTCGGTGTAGACCGGGCCGCCCTCACCGGTGAAGCAGGCCTGCACCTGGCAGCCGTTCATCATGGCGGGGATGCCGCTTAAATAAAGCGTGTCGTTATTGACGCCGGAGACGGAGAGGCCGGAGACATAGGCAGGGGCCTCGGCAGCCGGGATGATGAGGCTGGCGTCGGAATTGGCGATATACCAGGTGATCGACGTGGCGTTGGCGGCATGGGCAATGAACATGCAGGCACCGCCGTAAGGCACCGACTCACTGGTCGGGCTCTTGGTGACACGGACATTGGCTGTGTAGGCAGGCAGCGTGCTGCCGGCGGTAATGGTGGTGTAGAAGGGGCCCTGCACGGTGGCAGGTTTTGCACTGTCAGCCGCTGCGGGCTGGGCAATCACCACGGGGGGCGTGGGAGCCGGCGTTGCAGCAGGAATGACGGGAACCGCCGCAGGCGCTGCAGATTGGGATGCATGGTCGTGCGTGACGACCTCTGCCCCGCAGTAGGAGCAGAAACGGCTGTCAGACGGAATCTGCTTTCCGCACATTCTGCAGAAGAGAGCATCATCGGCAAATGCCTGTGCACCGAATGCGAAAACCACGGCAAAAGCGAGCAGCAGACAAACAATACGCTTCATATGGTATCCTCCTTAACAAGAGATAGCGATCGCCTATATAGTGGGTGACATAATGCAAGTTATACTACCTATAGGATTATTATAGTGCAAATCACACGGAAATGCAAGCTTAAACAGGATTTCCGTGTGATTTTCTTTGTTTCATTATTCAGGGCATGATGCCGGCATCGAGGAAGGAGAAATAATCCTCACCGCTGACAATGATATGATCCAGCAGCGGAATGCCGAGGACGGAGAGGGCTTCGGAGAGGCGCTGTGTGACAAGCCGGTCTTCATCTGAGGGGAGCACGTCCCCGTCCGGATGATTGTGGGCGACAATGCAGGCGGAGGCGTTGTTTTTGAGCGCCAGCTCGGCCACCAGACGGATATCCACATTGACGCCGTTGACCACGCCCCGGCTGACCACTTCGCATTTTTTAAGCTTTTTGGAAGCATCAAGAGAGAGGAGAAGGAACTTCTCGCTGGTTTCTCCGGCAAATTGGCTTTTCAGCAGAGCACCGGCGGACGCCGTGCTGTCCACAACTTTGACGGTGCGTCTTATCTTCTCGGTCTCCGCCTTGCGGAGAAGGGATGGGACCAGACGGATCAGGATGGCGGTATTCTCGCCGATGCCGTCCACCGAGCAGAGCTCCTCCACCGAAGCTGAAAACACACCGTCCAGCGTATGGAAACGATCCAGCAGGGCGTGGGCAAGAGGGTTGGTGTCACGCCGGGCGATGGCATAGAAGAGCAGCAGCTCCAGCGCACGGACCTCACTGAAGGAATCCACCCCGCTGCCGAGAAACTCCTGCCGCAGGCGATCCCGATGGCCGAGATGCGGATGTTCGGTTTTCATGCTTCCCTTCTCCCCTTTCCTCTCATCCGTTTTTGGGACTGTCACAGTGAAATGAGACGATCAGAACGAGCCGTTGATGTCCATGGAGGCATAGGCGTTAAGGTCACTGCCGGCAGTGTGTCCGGCAAGAAACTCATAATAGCCCTGGGCACCGATCATGGCAGCGTTATCGCCGCAAAGACGAAGAGGCGGAATGAAGAGGGATATTCCCTTTTTCTCCGCTGCAAGGGTGAAGTCACGGCGGATGACAGAGTTGGCTGCGACACCGCCGGCGATAACCAGCTTGTCGTACCCCAGTTCGTCCACGGCCATCATGGCACGGGGCACGAGGCTGTCGGACACGGCACGGGTGAAGGAGGCAGCGAGGGAGCTGCGATCGATCTCCTCCCCCGTCTGCTCGGAATGATGGACGAGATTGATGACTGCCGTCTTCAGGCCGGAAAAGCTCATGTCATAGGGGCTGCCCTCGATATGAGACTGGGGAAAGACATATTTATGGTCATCTCCCCCCTGGGAGAGCTGGTCAATGGGTTTGCCCCCCGGATAGGGCAGGCCGAGGACACGGGCTGTTTTATCAAAACACTCCCCTGCCGCATCGTCTCTGGTGTGGCCGAGGATGCGCATATCCGTATAATCCCGCACATCCGCAAGAAGGGTGTTGCCCCCGGAGATGGCAAGGCACAGGAAGGGCGGCTCCAGATCCGGATAGGCCAGATAGTTGGCAGCCATGTGGCCACGGATATGATGCACCGGGATCAGGGGCACATTCAGGGCAAGGGCACAGGCCTTGGCAAAATTGACCCCCACCAGCACAGCCCCGATAAGCCCGGGGGCATAGGAGACAGCCACAGCATCGATATCGCTGCGGGAGATGCCTGCATCCTTCAGGGCACGCTCGGCAAGGATGGAGATGACCTCGATATGACAGCGGGAGGCGATTTCGGGGACCACACCGCCGTAGACGGCATGGAGGTCTGCCTGGGAATAGATCTGGTCGGTGAGGACTTTGCGGCCGTTCTCGACGACGGCGACGGCTGTTTCGTCACAGGTGGATTCAAAAGCAAGAATTTTCAAGGAGTTAGACCTTTCTGAAAAGAATATTTGTTGGTAGCTCGCTATGAGATATAGCAGGTTTCGCGCGAGATGACTGCATACCACGATTGGAGTGCTCTATCGCGCGCTAAAAGAAAAAGAGAGCAAATGTTGTCTTCCTGCCGGGTGAACTATTATGCAGAATAGTATTTGGTCATGATCAAAGCATTTTCTTTGGGGTCGGTGTAGTAATTTGGGATTTCGCCGGTTTTGCGGTAGCCGTTTTTGGCATAGAGAGAGACGGCCGGGGTGTTGCTCTGCCGCACCTCCAGCGAGATGAAGGAGAGAGCGGACGCTGCGGCAAAATTATCCAGGGCGGCAAGGAGCCTGTCGGCGATGCCCTGCCGGCGGGCATGAGAGAAAACGGCCACATTGGTGATATAACCCTCATCGAGAATGTGGGTCAGGCCGGCATAGCCCAGAATGGCGTCCCCATCAGAGGCGACAAAGAGGGCATACACATCATCCTGCAGCTCGTGGAGAAACTGCTCCTCCGTGTGCGGGAGAGAAAAACAGGCCTGCTCCAGCCGCACAAGCTCCGGGATATCCGCAGGAGAAGCCGGGCGAATCGTAACCGCCATATCAGTGGGCCTCGGCCCAGCTGTGGCCCACCTGAACATCCACCACCAGAGGCACACTGAGGGAGGCGATGCCTGACATGCTCTTCTCGAGAATGGCACTTACCTGCTCCGCCTCTTCCTCCGGGCACTCCACAATCAGCTCGTCGTGCACCTGCAGAACAAGCTTTGCCTTCAGGCCGCTCTCCTCCAGAGAACGGAAGGCATCGATCATGGCGAGCTTCATAATGTCAGCCGCCGTGCCCTGAATGGGCATGTTGAGAGCGACACGCTCGCCGAACTGGCGGACGGCGTATTTGGAGTTTTTCAGCTCCGGAATGTCTCTCCTGCGGCCGTAGAGGGTGGTGACATAGCCGTCGGCCCGGGCCTTTTCCACAATGTCGGTCATGTAGCGGTGCACACCGGAATACTCCTGAAAGTAGGCGTCGATATAGGCCTGGGCCTCCTTTGGAGAAACGCCGATATCCTGGGAGAGAGAAAAGGCCGAAATGCCGTAGACAATGCCGAAGTTGACTGCCTTGGCACTGCTCCGCATGGCATGGGTAACCTCACTGAGAGGCACCCGGAAAACATTGGAGGCCGTGACGGCGTGAAAGTCCTCCCCGCTTAAGAAGGCATCAATCATAGCCTGATCCTGCGAGATGTGGGCAAGGAGCCGCAGCTCGATCTGGCTGTAGTCGGCATCCACCAGCACACTGCCGGGAGGTGCGATGAACATGCGGCGGATCTGGGAGCCAAGCTGTTTGCGCACCGGGATATTCTGCAGGTTCGGCTCTGTGGAGGACAGACGGCCGGTGGCCGTGACCGTCATCTGGAAGCTGGTGTGGATTCTGCCGTCGGGCGAGATGACCTTTAAAAGCCCGTCGGCATAGGTGGATTTGAGCTTGGTGAGCATACGGTATTCCAGCACATTGCCCACAATGGGGTGCAGGCCCTGCAGCTTCTCCAGCACATCGGCATTGGTGCTCCAGCCGGTTTTTGTCTTTTTGCCGTAAGGGAGATACAGCTTTTCAAAGAGGATCTCGCCCAGCTGCTTGGGGGAGTTGATATTAAACTCCTCCCCTGCCTCTTCCCAGATGGTTTTCTGCAGCGCGTCAATGCTGCCGGAGAGGCTCTCGCCGAAGGCGTGAAGCGCCTCCCTGTCCACGAGAAAGCCCTCCACTTCCATCTCAGCGAGCACACGGCAGAGAGGAAGCTCCGCCGTTTCATAAAGCTTTTCCATGCCCAGATCCCGCAGCTTCTGCTGCAGAACCGGCATCAGCTCGAAAACAGCCTTGACTCCCGTCAGCTCCCGGCCGAGATAGCGGACGGAGAGCTTTTCGCAGGCATAATCAGAGTCGGTGCTGGAGATAAGGTAGGCGGCCAGAGCCGTGTCAAACGTAAAGCCGCCGCAAGAAATGTGTGATTCCGTCAGGCGACGGAGCAGGGCTTTCAGGTCCTGCGTGCACTTGGGCACCTCCGGTGAGAGGACGGCATCGAGCAGAGCGTCATAGCAGAGCATGCAGTCTGTGCGGTGGACGGAATAAACCGTGTCCCCCGTGCAGCAGGTGAAGGAGGAGAGATCCTCCGAGGCGAGAAAAGCCACCCTGTCCGCCTGCCGGAGAGCGGCGAGAAAGGCGTCGGCACTGTCCTCCGTCACATTCACATTGGTGACACTGCTCTCCTCCGCCGTGGCCGTTTCGGCATGCTCCGGTGCGGAAAGATGCCACTTTTCAATCATTTTGCTGAAGCCCAGCTTCAAAAGCAGGTCATGAAGACCGGGCGAAAAATCATAGTCCCACCGGTCCTCTTCCGGGGTAATGTCGATGGGAACCTCCCGGAGGATGGTGGCAAGCCAGTAGGAATCTCTGGCGGACTGCTCCCCGGAGGCAAGCTTTTTGCGGACGCTCTCCTTAATATCCGCAGAAGGAAGGGAGGCGTAAATCTGCTCGAGAGAGCCGAAGGATCGCATCAGGTCATTGGCCGTCTTCTCCCCGATGCCGGGCACACCGGGAATATTATCGGAGGAATCCCCCATGAGAGCCTTCAGGTCGATAATGCCTTTCGGCTCAAAGCCGTATTCGGCACGGAAAAGCTCCGGGGTGTAGACAATCGTCTCCGTCTGGCCGCCTTTGGTCTTGATAAGGCAGACACTGACACGGTCGGAAACCAGCTGCAGGCTGTCCCTGTCGCCGGTGACGATGACACACTCCCAGCCCTTTTCCTCACAGATTCTGCCGGCGGTGCCCAGAATGTCATCCGCCTCATAGCCGGGGCAGGTATAGCAGTGGACATTCATCTCCTGCAGCACCTGACGCAGGATCGGCATCTGCACGGCCAGATCCTCCGGCATGGGCTTACGCTGGGCCTTGTAATAGTCAAAGGCCCGGTGGCGGAAGGTTTTATCCTTCAGATCAAAGGTTACGGCGAGTGCATCGGGAGACTGCTCGGCAAGCAGACGGTTGAAAATGTTGAGAAAGCCGAATATGGCATTGGTGGGCGTACCGTCCGGCGCATTGAGAAGCCGCACCCCGTAATAGGCCCGGTTGGCAATGCTGTTGCCGTCTATGATCATATACTTCATGCTACTTGATCCCCCTCAGGCGGATAATTTCGTCCCGGAGCTGGGCAGCGATTTCGTATTCCAGCATGGCTGCCGCTTTTTTCATCTTCTCTTCCAGCACGGCAATGGCCTCCCGACGTTCCCGTTCGGTCATCCTGACGCCGTTTGCCTTCTTCACGGTCTTCTCCTCGGCAGAGGAGATCTCCAGAATGTCACGCACGTCCTTTTTGATGGTCTGGGGCACGATGCCGTGCTCTGTGTTATAGCGGATCTGCTTTTCTCTGCGCCGGGCCGTCTCGTCAAGACAGGCACGCATGGAGGGTGTGACGGTGTCGGCATACATGATGACATAGCTGTCGGCATTTCGGGCGGCTCTGCCCACGGTCTGGATAAGGCTGGTCTCGCTGCGGAGGAAGCCCTCTTTGTCCGCATCCAGAATGGACACAAGGCCCACCTCGGGGATATCCAGCCCCTCGCGAAGGAGGTTGATGCCGATGAGCACGTCGAAGGAGCCCATACGCAGATCACGGATGATCTCCATACGCTCGAGAGAGGCAATGTCATGGTGCATATAGCGGCACTTGATGCCCACGTTGGTGAGATAGTCCGTCAGGTCCTCGGCCATCTTCTTGGTGAGAGTGGTGACGAGGGTACGCTGCCCCATGTCGATCTTGCCGTGGATGGCTTCGATCAGGTCGTCAATCTGACCGTCCACCGGACGGACGAAGATCTCCGGATCCAGCAGGCCCGTGGGGCGGATCACCTGCTCGGCGATCTGACCGGCCCGGGACCTCTCATACTCACCGGGGGTGGCGGAAACATAGACTCTCTGATGGATCCGCTTTTCAAACTCCTCAAACTTCAGAGGGCGGTTATCGAAGGCGGAGGGCAGACGGAAGCCGAAGTCCACCAGGCTCTGCTTGCGGGCATGGTCACCGTTATACATGGCGTGGACCTGGGGCAGGGTGACGTGGCTTTCATCCACAAAGAGCAGAAAGTCCTTGGGGAAATAGTCAATGAGTGTCATGGGCGGGGTGCCGGGGGCACGGTTGCCGATGACACGGGAATAGTTTTCAATGCCGGAGCAGTAGCCCAGCTCCTGCATCATCTCAATGTCATACTCGGTTCTCTGGCGGATGCGCTGGGCTTCCAGCAGCTTGTTATTCTCGGTGAAGAACTTCTCCTGCTCGTCGCATTCCTTCCGGATCCGTTCGATGGCGGCTGCCATCTTCTCCTTCGTGGTGACATAGTGGCTGGCCGGATAGATGACCGTGTGGGAGAGAGAGCTGATGCGGGCACCGGTGAGAGGCTGAATCAGAGAGATCCGGTCAATCTCGTCCCCGAAGAACTCGATGCGGACGGCTTTGTCATTCCAGTAGGCCGGAAAGACCTCCAGCGTGTCGCCCCGGACACGGAACATGTTGCGCTCAAAGGCCATGTCGTTTCGCTCGTAGCGAGCCTCAATCAGGCTTCTGAGGATGGAATCCATGCTCCTCGTCTGCCCCGGGCGGAGGGAAATGGCCATTTTGGCAAAATCGTCCGGCTCGCCGAGACCGTAGATGCAGGAGACGGAGGCCACCACAATCACGTCCCTCCTCTCCAGCAGAGAGAAGGTGGCAGAAAGACGCAGGCGGTCGATCTCATCGTTGATGGAGCAGTCCTTCTCGATAAAGGTGTCGGTATGGGGAATATAGGCCTCGGGCTGGTAATAGTCATAATAGGAGACGAAGTATTCCACCGCATTCTCCGGGAAGAACTCCTTGAACTCGCTGCAGAGCTGGGCTGCCAGCGTTTTGTTGTGGGCCAGCACCAGGGTGGGGCGATTGACGGCAGCAATGACATTTGCCATGGTGAACGTCTTCCCCGAGCCGGTGACGCCAAGAAGCACCTGCTCGTCCAGGCCGTTTTCAATGCCGGAAACCAGGGTGCGGATTGCCTCGGGCTGGTCACCCGTCGGCTGATAAGTCGAATGCAAAACAAATTTATCCATAGTAAAACTATTATACACCCGGGAAAAACAATAGACAACCTTAACATTTTTTGATATAGTAAAAAAGGTAGGAAATCTTACCTGCTATTACCGGGAAAGGACATAATTTTATGGAAATGAATGCCGCCGCAATCTGGATCAACAACACCTTTGCGGCATTTGACCAGTGGATGGTTGTTTTTATCCACAAGTTATATGAAATCGGAGGCGGATTCTTCACCCCGTTTTTCGAGTTTATTTCAGAGCTGGGGCACGGGGGCATCCCGCTGATTATCCTCTCGCTGATTCTGATGATCTTCCGCCGCACAAGACGTTACGGCACGGCCATGCTGATCGGCCTTGCCATCGGAGCACTGATCACCAACTGCTGCCTGAAGATTCTCATTGCGAGAGCGAGGCCCTATTCGGAAGAGACCGCCGCATTTTTCAACACCGACCTCTACCAGAAGCTGTGGCTGACGGTGGGGCAGAATGTGGAGAGCGACAAGAGCTTTCCCTCCGGGCACACCACGGCAGCTTTTGCCTCCATGACGGCCTTGTTCCTCACAGGCAACAAAAAGTACAGCTGGACGGCCTTTATCTTCGCCCTCCTGATGGCTGTGGCAAGAATCTATCTGGTGGTTCACTTCGCCTCTGACGTGGTGGCCGGCATTGTGGTGGGCGTTGTTGCAGGCATTCTCGCCTCCCTGATCGCGAAGAAAATTCCGGCGGGATATTACAACAGCGACTGGCCCTTCCGCAAAAAAGAGGAGGGCGGCAAACATGTTCGGGTGGGGTAAGCTCCGCTTCCGCTCTCCGGATAAAAAGACGATTCTGGAGGATGCGGAGCATGTGGAGGATTTCAAATCTTCCGAGACCATCGGCCGGGTGACCCTGGGCAGGCTGTGCCTGTATTATAAAGATCTCGGAAAAAAATACTATGTGCCCTATGAAACTATCGACCGTGCCTTCTGCCGGATCAGTGAAACCCAGCCGGATGACAGCCCGGCGTATTACTACTACCGGCTGATTCTGGTGCACGGAGAGAAGGAATTTGCCAACCTGATCTTCAACAAGGAAGAGGATGTGGACCTGATTCTGGAAAAGTTGCCCGGCTTTCATCCCGGCATCAAAATCGGCTACGTTCCCCCTGCCGACGGAAAACAGAAAGCAAGATTCTGCTGATAACACAGCCCTGCAGTGTTCTTTGGAACTTCTGCAGGGCTGTTTTGATATAAGAGCTTCGCAGGAAGACTGCTTTCATGTTCAAAGCGCGCGATAGAAATCTGAAACCGTGGTAGAATGTTATCTCGCGCGAAACCTGCTTGCACTAATTGCGAGAAACAGTCTCTTCAACCGCTTCCGCCACCGGGACAAAAATATAGTCCAGATCCGTCTCCATGGAGATCCCGGGCACCTGGCCGGTCAGGGAGTACTGCCACATATCAATATGATAGTAAAAGCTGGGGTGGATGATATCCGGCGGTGAGCAGGGCAGCGCAAACCAGACCGGGTAGGCCGTCAGGCGGCTGAGATCATACCGGTAATAGCCGGTGGTGCGGTTATAATAGACGCAGGCCTCGAGCCCGGCCCGGCGGATGGTTTCACAGAAGGCAACGGCACAGTCCGTTCTGGTGGCGACGTCCACATTGGCGGTGCGGGCATTCTCAGCCTCCACCACCTCCCAGTCAAAGACGACCGGAAGGGTGACGGGATAGTTCTTCAGGGTGCTCAGCACCCATTCGGCCTCTTCGATCGCCTCGGTAACACTGACGGCCTGGGAGAAGAAATAGACCCCCATATCCATCCCGCAGCGTTTTGCACCTTCATAATTACGGCGGAAGAAGGTGTCCTCAAAAAGGCCGCCCTCGGTATATCCCCTTCTGCCGATGCGGACATAGCAGAAGTCATAATGCATGGTGCCCACCGCATCCCAGTTAATCTCCTTCTGGTGCTCGGAGACGTCAATCCCCTTTCGCAGGGTATACCCCGTGCCGAGATAGACGGGTTCGCCATCAATATAGGCAAAGTCCGATTTGGAGAAGGCGTTAACCTCCACCCCCTCGATCGGTGTGTACCACACCCAATCATACCCGTCATAGAGATAGACCTGGCCGGCATGCGGGTCCGGTGTGGGCTTCGGCTTGCCGAGGGAGCAGGCGGAGAGCAGCATCAGCAGGGCGAGAAAACAAATTGTCAGAGCTTTCTTTTTCATGGCTGTCATCTTATCATAGAACGGTGACAAGTGCAACACCAGGCTTTTCCGGATTGTTCGGCGGAAAAGATTGCCAGAAAAAAGATTTGAAAAAACGGAAAAATAATTGTTGACAAAAGCCATTCCGTTTGCTATTATAAGCGGGCTGGTGAAACGCTGGTGTAGCTCAGCCGGTAGAGCAGCTGATTTGTAATCAGCAGGTCGGGGGTTCGAATCCGTCCACCAGCTCCATCAACTTCATAAATCTGGGGGAATTCCCGAGTGGCCAAAGGGGACAGACTGTAAATCTGCTGGCGATGCCTTCGGTGGTTCGAATCCACCTTCCCCCACCATAATTGCACGCTAATTTTGATAGAATTAGCGTGCAATGTTTTTTCACCTTAAAACCTCTAAAATCTGCTTATTCTCGCAAGTCCTGAACATTTTTCGGCCATATTATACTCCAAATGCCGCCACGGATCTTTTTTCCGTAGCGGCATTTTTTGCTTTTGGGGCACTTTTGGGCCCCTCCTTACCCGAGTAATCGTTCAACTCCAGGCAATCGTTCACTTTAAAGAAGCCTATA
>CACYYN010000018.1 GCA_902778665.1 Oscillospiraceae bacterium
TTTCAGAAAGGAGCAATTCATGAGCTTTTCCAAGGACTTTTTGTGGGGTGCGGCCAGCGCTGCCGCACAGATCGAAGGGGCCTGGCTGGAGGACGGCAAATGCCCCAGCATCTGGGATGTGGCCGGAGGGCATATCAAAAATGGCGAGACCTGCCATGTGGCCTGCGATCACTATCACCGCTACAGGGAAGACGTGGCGCTGATGAAGGAGTTGGGGCTGAAAAGCTATCGTTTTTCCGTCTCCTGGTGTCGTGTGATGCCCGAGAAGGGCGTTGTCAACCCCAAGGGGATTGATTTCTACAAGAACTTGATTGCTGAACTCAAGGCTGCAGGTATCGAACCGCTGGTGACCTTGTATCATTGGGATCTGCCTGTCTGGGCCGACAAGGAGGGCGGCTGGAAGAACCCGAAGATCATCGACTGGTATCTGGAATACGTGAAGGTTGTGGTAGATGCGCTCTCTGAAGATGTGCAGTACTGGATGACCTTCAATGAGCCTTCGGTTTTTATCATGATGGCCTACGTCATGGGCAGCTTTGCGCCTTTCAAGCATGCGATCTTCTCGTATAAAAACTGCCTGCGGCATATGCTGCTGGCCCACGGCAAGGCTGTGACACTCATCCGCGAGAGAGCTATAACGATGCCGAAGATCGGCCTGGCCATGGCCGCCACCACCTACATCCCCGACAGCGAAGATACAGCGGGACTGCAGGACGCGGCGGAGAAGTCCTTCCTTTCCCAGGTGGGCGAGGGCAGCAACGCGCTGTACATGGATCCCATTGCGCTGGGCAAGGCAAGCCCCATGCTGAGAAGGAAGCTCAGCGCAGAAGACCTGAAAATCATCTCCGCACCGCTGGACTTTGTAGGCGTCAACGTCTATCAGCCCTCCAATCCGATCCTCAACAAAAAGGGCTACGATACGGAAAAACTCCCAAAAACAATGCTGGATTGGGTCATCGACGGAAGGTGCCTGTACTGGACGATCCGTCAATATTGGGAGCGCTATCATCTGCCGCTCATGGTCACGGAAAACGGCATGGCCAACCCCGACGAGGTAGGGCCGGACGGATGCGTTCACGATGATATCCGTAAGACATTTCTACATGATTTCCTCAGCAGCATGAAGCGCGCAGTGGATGAGGGTATTCCGGTGCTGGGCTATCAGCACTGGAGCATCATGGACAACTTTGAGTGGTGCAGTGGCTACGGGCCCCGCTTTGGCCTGATCCATGTGGACTATACTACGCAAAAGCGGACGATCAAGGATTCTGCGCGCTACTATGCTGAGATCATCCGGACGAAGGGAGAGACGCTGTGAAAACCACTTCTTTTAACACCGGCTGGCTCTGCAATGGCCAGGCCGTCACCCTTCCGCACGACGCACAGATCACAGAAAAGCGCGGCGCGGACGTGTCCAACGGCGGACATGGGTATTTCCCCGGCGGCGTCTATACCTATGAAAAAACCTTCACCGCTCTGAAGGAGTGGGAAGGCAAGGACGTCCTTGTGGAGTTCGAGGGCGTGTATAAGAATGCGACGGTCTCCCTCAACGGCAAAGAGCTCTGCTTCCATCCTTACGGCTATACCGGATTCTTCGTGGAACTGACCGACCTTGTCTATGGAGCGGAGAACACACTAACCGTCGTTGCGGATAACTCGAAGCTGCCCAACTCCCGCTGGTATTCCGGCTCCGGTATCTACCGCCCGGTATGGCTGCACGTCTGCGAAAAAGGCGGCCTGCGCCCCGAGTGTGTGAAGATCAGCACCGTGTCCGTTGACCCGGCGGTGATCAGAATCGAATCTCCCGTTGCCGTCAAAGCGGATGTGGACGGTGTCTGTGGTGAGGGGACAAGCTTTGAACTGACGATCCCGAACGCAAAGCTCTGGAGCGATGAGACACCTTATCTCTATACCGCCAAAATCACGGCCGGTGAGGGCGATACGGTCGAGATTCCCTTCGGTATTCGCCAAATCGCCTGGTCCAGCAAGGGCCTGTTCATCAACGGCAAAGAAACGCTGCTGCGCGGCGGCTGCGTCCATCACGACAGCGGGATTCTCGGCGCGGCCACCTATGCCGAGAGCGAAGAGCGCCGCGTGCGCATTCTGAAAGAGAATGGCTTCAACGCCATTCGTTCTTCGCATAACCCCGCCTCCAAGGTGCTGCTTGACGCCTGCGACAAGGTCGGCATGTACGTCATGGACGAGACCTTCGACATGTGGTACAACCGCAAAACCCCCCATGACTACGGCTGCGATTTTGAGAATTGCTGGGAATTGGACGTTACCTCCATGGTGGAGCGGGACTTCAACCACCCCTCCGTCATTCTCTACTCCATCGGCAACGAGGTCGGCGAGCCGTCTGAGGCAAAGGGCCTCGACTACGGCAGAAAAATGGTCGAGCTTTGCCACAAGCTCGACGCCTCCCGCCCTGTGACCTGCGGGACGAACCTGATGATCATGTCCCGCTATGCCAAGGGCAGCGGGATCTATCAGGACGGCGAGCAAAAAACCGGAAGCGGAGAAGGCGAGAAAGAGAAGAAAGAACAAAACGCTTCCCTCATGTTCAACATCATGGCCTCCTTTGTCGGCTCCGGCATGAACAAGGCCGGAAACTCCAAGAAGGTGGATGCGCTGACCACGCCTTTCCTCGATTCTTTGGACATCGCGGGGTATAACTACGGCTCCGGCCGCTATCCGCTGGAGGAGAAGGCGCACCCGAACCGCGTTGTTTTCGGCTCGGAGACCTTCCCGCAGGATATCTGGAAGAACTGGCAGATGGTGAAGAAGTATCCCTATCTGGTGGGGGACTTCATGTGGACGAGTTGGGATTATCTGGGTGAAGCCGGGATCGGGGCGTGGAGCTATACCGGCGGCATGCCCTTCAACCGTCCATATCCGTGGATTCTCGCAGGTGCGGGCGTCATTGACATTCTCGGAATCCCGGACGGCAGCTGCAAATATGCTTCCACGGTCTGGGGACTGGAGCAGAGTCCCGTTATCGCGGTGCGCCCGGTCAATCACCCCGGCGTGCGCCCCAGTAAATCCGTCTGGCGCGGTACCAACGCGATCCTCTCCTGGAGCTGGGCAGGCTGTGAGAGCAACAGGGCTGAGGTTGAGGTCTACTCCGACCAGGCGCAGGTGGAACTGTTCATCAACGGCGAATCCGTCGGCAAAAAGAAAGTAAAAGAGTGCAAGGCGCTCTTCAAAGTGAAATACGTCCCCGGTACGGTCACCGCGGTGGCCTATGACGCCTCCGGCCGTGAGACCGGCAGAAGTGAGCTTGTCTCTGCCTCCGGCACCTTTGGTGTAGCTGTGCGTCCGGAGAAAACCATGAGCAAACCCGGCGAGATCGTTTACGTCCCGGTGAACATCGAGGGCGCAAACGGAGTTGTGGAGTCCAACGCCGACCGAAAGTTGACGGTCACGGTGGAGGGCGGCGAGCTGCTGGCCTTCGGCAGTGCTAACCCATGCACCGAGGAGCAGTACCACACCGGCAGCTTCACCACCTATTACGGACGCGCGCTGGCTGTCATCCGTGCGGGCGAGCGCGGCACGGTCAAGGTAAGCGCCACAGACGGTTGGAATTTGTGGAGTGCGGAAATCACGATTTGCGAGTAAGGAGTGACGGACGTGGAGCGGGATGTTTTGCCGCGGGATATTCAATATGAGATCGCGCATCTTGCTGCTTTGCAAATTATATATGGATTAGCAAATATGCCCGGTTTTCAGCGCCAGAAAAATCAAGTATCGGATTTGATTCCGAAAAACAAGATCAATATCAGACCATACTTAGATCCCGTCTCAAAAAACCTTTATCGAAGATATTACTATAAAAGCTGACGCCTTTATAGTAATATTTGAGTGTGCGAAATCCTCGCCGCTTGCGAGGCAACCGGATTTCATGCACAAGTAAATCCCCATTTGGAGCTTTTATTTATCGTGGCAAGACTTTGCCTTATGGGGATTTACTGAAAAACTGAGCAACGGAGAACCGTTCGTCTTACGGTTCTCCGTTGCTCAGTTTTTCGAATTTCGCTCTTTTGCTTCTCCAAATGTACGTCATTTTGGCTCCTAACGGTATCCAAGGCGCAACGATTGGAGCAATAACCGGAGAAACTATTAATTCGAATCTAAATAAGAAAGCGTCACAAGTTAGCTGTGGCGCAAGTGGACGAGCAGAGCCCTGAAACTGTTAGAAATAAAAACTTTTTCAGAAGAATCGGTCTAGATAATGTAAGTATAAAAAAGTGGAAAAAATTCTGACGACTTTTTTGACGACTTTGACGACTATTTTGACGACTAAAAACGGACCTTTGGGAGCACGCAAGAACATCCTGGAATATAGCAAAAAGCCTGTAATTCCTGGACTTTTCAAGGATTACAGGCTTCTTTTAAAAAGCGGAGGCGGTGGGATTCGAACCCACGGTCCCGGTTAAGGGATTACCCGATTTCGAGTCGGGGCCGTTATGACCACTTCGATACACCTCCGTGCAGCGTGGGTATTATAAACAATTCCATTTGAAATTGCAAGAGGAACTGTAAATTGAACAGTTAAAATATAATTCGTATCAAAATTTATATAAATTTGTATACAGTTTATTAACACATTTTCCTGCCGTTGGGGTATAATACAGGCAACATGAAAAAAGAGGTGATCATCGCCGTGAAGAATACACTGTACAGCCTGATGCTGAACGACGAAGTCGTCCGGGAGGTTGACGCCCTGGCGCATCGGCTGGGAACCAACCGTTCCAATCTGATCAATGAAATCCTCGCGGAGTATGTCAATTACACAACCCCGGAGAGGCGCATCAACGATATTCTCTCCGCCATTCAGGAGATGATGCTCCCGTCCGGTGATCTGATCCCGTTTTTTGCACCCCACAGCGATTCGCTGTCTCTCAAGAGCTCGCTGGAATATAAATACAGGCCCACCATCAAGTACGAGGTGGAGCTGTACAAGGGCGGCGGGGAGACCATCGGCTCGCTGTCGGTGCTGTTTCGGACCCAGTCACCGGCGCTGATTGCGTCCATGACGGATTTCTTCCGTCTCTGGAAGCGGATCGAAAACGCGCATCTTGCGCCGTTGCTCAACACGAGAGTGGATTACGCCCTGTATGAAGGGAAGTTTGTGCGCACCATCACGGTGCCTGACAGGGCGTGCAGCAGCAACGAGCTGGCAACCTCCATTGCCGAGTATATCCGGCTGTTTGACAAGATGATGAAGGGCTGGCTCACCGGGCGGTATGACGCCCATGCAGTGGAGGCTGCATATTACTCCTACATGACCAACACCGGTATCCATTTCTGATTACCGGCAGCCTCTGAATTGACAGGAAGGAGAATTGAAAACTATGAATGCTCAGAATTTTACACAGAAAACCCTGGAAGCCGTGCAGACCGCCCAGGCCATGGCCCAGGAAAATAACAACAACTATATCATGCCGGAGCATCTGCTCTACGCTCTTATCGATCAGGACGGCGGGCTGATCCCCTCTCTCCTCGGCAAGATGGGGGTTGACTGCAACCTGGTTCTGTCCGAGCTGGATTCCGTCATCTCCGGCTTCCCGAAGGTGGGACCGGGCGGAGAGGTCTATCTGTCCTCCGAGACAAACCGGATTATCACCGCCGCCGAGAAGGCCGCAAAGTCCATGGGAGACGAGTACACCTCCGTGGAGCACCTGATGATCGGCATCTTCGCCTCCCCAACCGCTGCCATCAAGCGGATTTTTGACAGCCACGGGATCACCAAAGCGAGATTCACCGCAGAGCTCTCCAAGGTGAAGACCTCTCCCGTCACCGGGGACAATCCGGAGAGCACCTATGACGCGCTCACCAAATACGGCACCGACCTGGTGCAGCGGGCAAGAGACAACGAGCTTGACCCTGTCATCGGCAGAGATTCGGAAATCCGGAATGTGATCCGCATTCTGTCCCGTAAGACCAAGAACAACCCTGTGCTCATCGGTGAGCCGGGCGTAGGCAAAACGGCCATTGCCGAGGGGCTTGCCCAGCGTATCGTCCGCGGGGACGTGCCGGAAGGCCTGAAGGACAAGACCATTTTCTCCCTGGATATGGGCGCACTGATTGCAGGCGCCAAATATCGGGGCGAGTTTGAGGAAAGGCTCAAGGCCGTTCTCAACGAAATCAAAAAGAGCGAGGGCGGCATTATCCTCTTTATCGATGAGCTGCACACCATCGTCGGCGCAGGCAAAACCGAGGGCAGCATGGACGCCGGCAACCTGCTCAAGCCGATGCTGGCCAGGGGCGAGCTGCACTGCATCGGTGCAACCACCCTGGATGAATACCGCAAATACATTGAGAAGGACGCGGCTCTCGAGCGCCGGTTCCAGCCGGTGCAGGTGGATGAGCCTACGGTGGAGGATACCATTTCCATCCTCCGTGGTCTGAAGGAACGCTATGAGGTCTACCACGGCGTGCGTATTCACGACAACGCCCTGGTTGCCGCGGCAACCCTCTCCAACCGGTATATCACAGACCGTTTCCTCCCCGACAAGGCCATCGACCTGGTGGATGAGGCCTGCGCCATGATCCGCACGGAGATTGACTCCATGCCGGCTGACCTGGACGATATCCGCCGTGAGATCATGCGGCTCGAAATTGAAGAGATGGCCCTCAAGAAGGAGGATGACCGTCTCTCCCAGGAGCGTCTTGCCAAGCTGCGGGAGGAGCTGGCCAACCTGAAGGAGGATTTCAACTCCAAAAAGGCACGCTGGGAGGAAGAGAAAAACAGCGTGGACCAGGTGAAGAATCTCAAGTCCGAAATTGAAAAGATGCATGCCGACATTGAAAACGCCCAGCGCATGTATGAATATGAAAAGGCCGCAAAGCTGAAATACTCCGATCTCCCCGCCCTGGAGAAGAAGCTTGCCGAGGCCGAGCAGCTCTCCGAGAGCCGCGCCGCCAACACCATGGTGCACGACACCGTGACCGAAGAGGAGATCTCCTCCATTGTCTCCAAATGGACGGGCATCCCTGTCGCCAAGCTGATGGAGGGCGAGCGTGAAAAGATCCTGCACCTGGATGAGTATCTGCATAAGCATCTGATCGGGCAGGATGAGGCCGTGCAGAAGGTCACGGAGGCCATCCAGCGCTCCCGGGCAGGCATCTCCGACCCGAACAAGCCCATCGGCTCCTTCCTGTTCGCGGGCAGCAGCGGCGTGGGCAAAACCCAGCTGGCTAAATCGCTGGCAGAGTGCCTCTTTGACGATGAGCACAACCTGGTCCGCATCGATATGACCGAGTATATGGAGAAGTTCTCCGTGTCGCGTCTGATCGGAGCACCTCCGGGATATGTGGGTTACGATGAGGGCGGCCAGCTGACGGAGGCCGTGCGGCGCAAACCCTACAGCGTGGTGCTGTTCGATGAGATTGAAAAAGCCCACCCGGATGTCTTCAACATCCTGCTCCAGATTCTGGATGATGGCCGCATCACCGACTCCCAGGGCCGCACGGTGGACTTCAAAAACACCATCATCATTCTGACCTCCAACCTGGGCAGCCAGTATCTGCTGGAGGGCATTGACGAAAACGGCAATATCTCCCCCGAGGCCGAGCAGGCCGTGATGGCCGAGTTCAAGCGGACCTTCCGTCCGGAATTTCTGAACAGGCTGGATGAGCTGATCATCTTCCATCCGCTCACGAAGGAGAACCTCAACGGCATTATTGACATCATGCTCACTTCTCTGCGGGAGCGTCTGGCAGAGCGCAGCCTCTCTCTGGAGATTACACCGGAAGCCAAGGAGCTCATTATCGACCGCGGATTTGATCCGCTGTACGGTGCGCGGCCTCTGCGCAGATACCTGCAGAGCAGTGTGGAGACGCTTATTGCAAAAACCATCCTCTCCGGTGATCTGGCATCCGGCTCCATCCTTGTCATCGATGTGCGGGACGGTGAAATCGTCTGCGAGACCGTTCACGATCTCTCCTGAGCAGGCAGCCCGGCTGGACGGACAGCCTGCCGGATCTGAAAACAGAATCCCCCATCACGGAAAAAGCGCACAGGCCGGTTTGACCTGTGCGCTTATCTGTTTTTCTGTTTTGCTCAGTCCATATTCTCCAGCAGCTTGCGGAGAAGCTGATAGAGGGTAAAGGCTTCATTCTGCTCCAGAGGGATGCACTTGCCGATCTGGAAGGGAACATTGCAGATATCCTCCCGCAGCTGCCAGCCCTTTTCCGTCACATCCACGGTGACCACCCGCTCATCCTTCTTGGACCGGGTTCTGGTGACAAGCCCCTCCTCTTCCATCTTTTTCAGGAGAGGGGTGACCGTACCGTTGTCGAGATAGAGCCGGTCGCACAGCTCACCAACCGTTGAGGTCTTCACCTCCCAGAGAGCAAGCAGAACGATATACTGGGTATACGTGATGCCGAAAGGCTTCAGAAACGGCGTATAGTGGTTGACAACCTTTCTCGATGCTGCATACAGCGGAAAACAAAGCTGACTGTCCAGCTGAAGCTGGGGTATCACTTCCGCTGCGTTCTGATCCGCTGCCATGGCTTAAAGATTGCCCTCAATCCATGCCGTGATCATCGGCTCCGGCTTGAACCCGATGGACTGGTCAACAAATTCGCCGTTCTTCATCATGACCAGGCAGGGCACGGAATTGACTCTGTACTCACCGGCGAGCTCCGGTGCGTCATCCACATCCACATTGTAAAAGTCAACCTTGCCGGCCAGCTTTTCGCTGACAGTCTCCACCACGGGAGCCAGCATTTTGCAGGGGCCGCACCATGTGGCGGAAAAATCCACCACGGCAACTGCGCTTTTCTTTGCTTCCAGCTCAAACTGCTGAGCATCAATCTTCTTAACCATTGTTTTTCTCCTTTTGTTTTTGCTTTTTTTATTCTTTTGAACGTTTCAGCCCGTCCAGATAGCTGACAGCACTGAGGGCTGCCACATTTCCTTCTCCGGCCGATTTGATGTACTGATAAGGTGTTCCCACAATGTCGCCGCAGGCAAACACGCCGGGGATGCCTGCTTCCATCTTACGGTTCACTGTCACATGGGGTCCCTCGGTCGGCAGGCCGGGAACCAGCTGACCGGGAGACACAGCCTCGCGGAGAATGAACACGCCGTCCACCGTATAAGTGCCCTCAGCCGTTCTCACAAGCCGTTTGCCGTCCTGATTCTCCACACCCGTCACCTTCTCGCGGATCACACGGACAGACGCAGGCAGGTCTGTCTCTTCCTTATAGACCGGGAAGTACAGAACTTCCGTGCAGACCTCTGAAAGGAATGCCGCTTCCGCCTCCTCACGCGGGCTGTAGCCGATCACTGCAGCCGTCTTGCCGCGATAGAGGGGGGCATCACAGGTGGCGCAATAGCTCACGCCTCTGCCCAGCAGTTCCTCTTCCCCGGGCAGGGGCTTGCCCTGCACAACGCCTGTTGCCAGGATGACCGCTGTGGCCTCCACCATATCCTCTCCCGCCTGCAGGGCGAAATAATCGCCCATGGCGTATACCGCGCTGACTCTCTTTTCGGTAATGGAGATTCCCATCTCGGCAATGTGCTTCTGAAAAGCCGCTGCCAGGTCCTCTCCCTTTACCGCGGGAAAGCCCAGATAATTCTGAATCTCGTGGGCTTTGCTCAGCTTGCCGCTTAAATCTCTGCTGCCCAGCAGCAGCACTTTTTTGTTGCGGATCGTTGCTGTGATTGCAGCAGAAAGCCCCGCAGGCCCGGTTCCTATAATAGCAATGTCATACCGTTCCATTCAGGCATCCTCCTGTTCTCGGTCCGATCAGAGCAGCTGCTCAACGCATGCAGCCACATCACTCATTTTTGCGGTCGGCTCGAAACGTGCAACCACGTTGCCCTGTCTGTCCACCACAAACTTGGTGAAGTTCCATTTGATATCCGGATTGTTCTTGTAATCCTTGTCGATCTTCTTAAGCATGGCGCTCATGGCAAGTGCCGTGGGGCCGTGGCCGAAGCCCTCAAACCCCTTCTGGCTCTTGAGATACTGGAAGAGGGGCAGTGCATTTTCACCGTTCACATCGCTCTTCTTCATCTGCGGGAATTGGGTGTTGTACTTCAGGGTGCAGAATTCATGAATCTCATCATCCGTCCCCGGGGTCTGACCGGCGAACTGGTTGCAGGGCACGTCAACAATCTCAAGGCCCTTGTCATGGCACTTCTCGTAAATAGCTTCCAGATCCTTGTAGTGAGGTGTAAAGCCGCAGCCCGTTGCGGTGTTCACCACCAGCACGACCTTGCCCTCAAACTGCTTCATGGAAACCTCTTCTCCCTTCGGAGTGAAAACGGAATAATCATAAAAACCCATGGAAATTCTCCTTCAGACCGTTCTGTCACAATCGGTCAATTTCTTTTTTCAAATATAATATTATCATATATTTCTGTTTTGTCAATATCTTTTTCAGGATTTTTTTCAAGTTTTTTTCAGATTATTTCAGAGGTATTTCCTGCAGATTTCCCGTACTTCCTCCACAGCTTTCGACGTACCCGCCAGGATTGAGCAGGGCCCGTCCAGCGTGATGCATCTACCGTCCACCTGTTCGATTCTTCCGCCTGCCTCCTCCACAATTACGCTTCCCGCTGCGTAATCATAGGGGTTCAGCTTCAGCTCCAGATAGGCCGCGTTGGCTCCTTTTGCCACTCTGCAGATGTCCAGCGCAGCCGACCCGCCCTCGCGGATGGAGAGGCTGTTCAGGTAGAGCTCCTTTGCAATCTGAAAGAGAGCGTCTGTGTCACCCTCATTGTATCTGGCACAGCCGAAGGCAACAATCCCCTCCTCAATCGGAACGTCATGAATCTTCAGTTCCCTGCCGTTCATTTCCGCTCCGCAACCTCGCACGGCAGTGAACATTTCATCCGCATAGGGGTTATAAACAAACCCTGCGATCATCTCTCCCCCGTATCCCGCTCCAACGGAGACACAGCTGTGATTGTATCCGAAAATATAGTTTGTGGTCCCGTCGATCGGGTCTATGAAAAAGCAGAGTCCGTCCCGCCCGTCCCGGTCATTTCCCGCCACATCCTCTTCGCCAAAGAAGGTGCAGCCCGGGAAGAGCCGGTCAAATTCCTCCATCAGCTTTTTCTGGATGGCAACATCCTCATCCGTGACAAAGTTTGCGAGCCCCGGCTTCCGGTGCACTTCTCTGTTGTCCGGGGCGTGTTCCTTCATATACTGCCCGGCATCCCGAACGATTTCTGCTATTATGCTCCTCAGTTTTACGAATTGCGCAATGATTTCTTCCAAATGTCTTTCCTTCTTCCTTCCGTCTGCGCTTCTGCCCTTGTCCTTGCAGGAAGCAGCCCAATGCTGATCCGCCTTTTCTCACACGGGCTATTCGCACCGGGTCAGGGCTTTCTGCCGGAATATACTTCCGGCATCCACCGGAATCTTGTTATAACACGGGGGCTCTCCAACCCGGCGGTAATCCCCCGCCTCTTCAATCCTGTCGAAATTGTCTATATCACAAAAAAGAAATAACCCTTGACCATTGCATCTTTCACCTGCAACAGCCAAGGGTTATTTCTGTGACTTCTTAGTATCTAACATCATGGTTACCTCTCTTTCTCTCTCTTTACTGCCGCATCTCTCCGAAATCCATTCTCAATACGCTTCTTCAATCTTTCATTCCCTCATGTGGGATACACATAGCGTTGGAACATTCCCTTGAGTCTGACCTTTGCGGCTTCTTTTATGTAGGAAGTATTTGTTTTCTGTTGTGGCTATAATATAGCAGTTTCTTCCGGTTTTTTCAATTGGCATAATAGCCAAAAAACAGCGATTATTTTTGTTTATTTTACCGAATCCAGTCACTTTAAACCGTCAACAATTGTGCACTTTTGTGAAATATGGATAATTCGAAAGTCTCCTGAGCCGTCCGCTTTTATACGGACGGCTCTGATTTCCTTACAGGACGTGAACAGATTCCGGTTCAAACACCAGTGAGCAGGCCTCACCCACCTGGTAGATCCGTTTGTTCTTCGGGTTGTGCTCCTCCAGCTTCACCAGCGTGTTGCCCACCATCACATGATAGTTCTGATAGGATCCCATGAAGCAGCTCAGCACCACCCTGCACGGCATTCCGCCGGCGTCTGCCAGGGTTGCAGCTTCCGGGCGAAGCACGAGGGTATACTCCCCGCCTTCTTCCATGTGGCCGCCGAGCTCCACCTTCACGTCGGAGCCTTCCACGTTCATCACGGCATATTTGCCGCTCTTTCCGGTCATCTTTCCTTTCAGGAAGTTCGCCTCGCCGATGAAGTCCGCCACAAATTCATCCACCGGATGATAATAGATCTCCTGCGGCGTTCCCATCTGCGCCACGACACCCTTGTTCATGATGATGATCTTATCCGACAACGCCATTGCTTCACTCTGGTCATGCGTAACATAGATTGCCGTAATGCCGACCTCCTGCTGAATCCGCCGGATTTCCGTCCTCATGGAAACACGCAGCTTTGCATCGAGATTGGAAAGAGGCTCATCAAAGAGCAGCACGGAGGGTTCAATCACCAGGGCCCTCGCCAGGGCGACACGTTGTTGCTGACCGCCGGACAGCTGGTTGGTCATCCGCGCTTCCATACCGGACAGCTCCACAAGCCCGAGAATTTTCATCACACGTTCCCGGATTTCCTCCTTCGGCACCTTGCGTAGCTTCAGTCCGTACGCCACGTTGTCAAAGACATTGTAATGCGGAAGGAGGGCGTAGCTCTGGAACACCATCGCCGTGTCACGTTTGTTTGGGGTCAACTCATTGATCGGCTCGTCCCCGAGATAGATTTCTCCCTCATCCGGGCTTTCAAACCCCGCTATCATGCGCAGCGTCGTGGTTTTCCCACACCCCGAAGGACCCAGAAGTGTTACAAAAGAGCCCGGTTCAATCGTAAGAGACGTGTCTTTTACGGCATAAAAGTCCTTTCCGGTTTTAGGGTCCTGATAGATTTTGGAGATATGCTCGAGGCGGACGCCTTTTTTTGTTTTTCCCATTTCTCAGTCCTCCTTAATTTTTCTGCTCGTACCGAAGTACTTCATAAAGAGATTCATCAGCAGCACCGCCCCGTAGGTTATCAGGATCAGCAGTGTTGCAAATGCGCACGCAAGGCTGTAGGAGCCTTTTTCTGCAAATTCATTGATCTGAACCGTGATGAGCAGAAACTGCGGCGTCACAAGCAGGATGATTGCCGAGATAGCTGTGATGCTTCGAACGAAAGCCGTAACCAGGCCGCTGAGGAAAGAATCTTTAATCAAAGGAAGCGTCACGGTCATAAACACCCTGAAGCTGTCTGCGCCCATGTCATACGCTGATTCTTCGATGCTCTTATCAATCTGTCGCAAGGCAGAGATGCCGCTCCGTGTTCCGGTCGGGAGCGAACGTACGATAAACACAATAATCAGGATTGCCCCCGTGCCGTAAAGCCCCTGCAGGAAGCCTGTGTGGAAGATACCGCCGGAGAAACCTCGGATATATCCAACACCCAGTACCGTCCCTGGGACGGCCATTGCCAGCATCGAGACTGCTTCTATAAAACCTTTTCCGCGGAAATTCCGCTTCACAACGAGATAAGAAATAATCATGCTCAGCAGTGCCGTGATAGGTGCTGCGATCAGGGAAAGCACAAAAGAGTCGCGGAAGGCCTGGAATCCATGGTAACTCTCAAAAATCTTCAGGAACCATTTCCCGGTAAGCGGGAAGAATTTTCTCCCCCATGTGGGGAAGCAGGCTCCGATCGGCACACAGACATACATCATGATGACGAACAGTGCCGCTGCCGCACAAAGAATTGTCAGGGGGATCCGGACACTTCTGTCCTCGATCAGCATTCTTGCCCGTGAAGCCTTACCCGTAAGAGTAGCGGCAGTTTTCGCTTCCAGATAATACTTCTGCACCGCAAACATCAGCAATGTAATGCATAGCAGTACCACTGCCATGGCCGCAGCTCCGGACTTATCGTAAGCGCCGGTAATCTGCAGATAAATTGTGGTTGCCAGCGTATCATAAGAGCCGCCGATCAGCATAGGATTTGCGAAGTCTGCAATCGACTCAATAAATGTTACCAGAAATGCATTGCCTAATCCCGGCAGGATAAGGGGCAGCGTCACACTGGTGAAAACCTTCATTCTGCCTGCACCCATATCGCGCGCCGCTTCCTCTAGAGACGGATCAATATTTTTCAGAAGCCCTTTCAGCATCATGTAGCATACCGGGAAAAACGTCAGTGTCTGGACAATGACAATGCCCCAATATCCATAGACACTGTTATCATAGATTTTCAACAGATAACGCGTGATGATGCCCGCTTTTCCGAACAGCATAATCATGGAGAGGGAGAGCACAAAGGGCGGGGAAACAACCGGCAGCATCGAAACAACCTTGAAAAGCCCTCCGCTGAATTTTCCCATCCGGACATATACTTCCACATATGCGAAAAGAAGGCCGACCAATGTTGACAGAATGCCGACTACAAAACCAACCTTCAATGTGTTGGTGATTGCTTTTGTAAAAGACGGCATCTGAAAAATACGCCGAAATACGTCCAGTGAGATCTTCCCCTCGTTGAGGAAGCTGTCCACCAGCAGCATTGCCAGCGGATAAAGGATAAATAATGTCAGGAACGTGATGAGAAGCACAATCGTCGTCATCATGATCGGGTCAGCCATCAGCTTTTTCCGATCAAGGGATGCGCCTTGCTTCGTTTTTGCCATGAAAACTCTCCTTTCTCCTTTTCGAAAGGAATACTATTCTATTTTACAAAATGGGGAGACGGCGTCTGCCGCCTCCCCATCAGGTTGGTCTTGTAGTATTAGATTACTCTGAAATCAGGATGTCTGGAAACGGCCGGTATCTGCAGTGTCTGCACCGGAAGCTGCCAGAGCAGTCATAACCTCTTCCACATAGGTCTTGATGTTGTTGGTAGCATCGTCCCAGTCATAGTCGATGACGTTATTCGGATCGAGGCCGAAGTCGATCGCTGCCTGGGGCTGCTCTGCATTGTCAATCACCAGGAACTGGTAGGAACCGTTGTCCTTTGCGAGATTGACACAGTCAGGAGACAGTGCATACTCAATCCAGAGTTTTGCTGCGTTGGGGTGTTTTGCACCCTTGAAGATAGCAGTTGCACCGATTTCACAGGTGGTGCCGCTGGAAGGAATGATCAGCTCGATATTGTCATAGCCGTTATCGAGGATCTGGGTGATGCCGTCATGCAGGAAGCCAATACCGATTACGCACTCGCCGATGCCGACATTTTTGCTCGGACCGGAGCCGGACTTGGTGTAAACTTCAATGTTCTTATCCAGATCGCAGAGGTACTGGATGCCTTCATCATGGCCGAGCTTCTGGATCATGGTGTTGATAACAAGCTTTGCCGTGCCGGCAGTCTGGTAGTTGGACAGCCAGATCAGCCCTTTATATTCCGGCTTCAGCAGATCTGCAAAGTCCTGCGGAGCCTCAAGTCCGAGACGATCCAACTCTTCCGTATTGACCATGAATCCGAGGATACCGGTGTAAATACCGTACCAGAGCCCGTCAGGATTCTTGTATGCATCCTTTGTGATATGAACAGCGTTCTTGGCATCATATGCCTCAAGAAGGCCTTCAGCCGCACAGACGTTGTACGGATCCGTTGTGCCGCCGAACCAGACATCAGCGGACGGATTGCCGTTTTCCTCTTCAATCTTTGCCTGAACCTCGCCGGTAGACAGGCGCTGATAGCTGACCTTAATACCGGTGAGCTTTTCAAAGTTCTTGCAGGCAGCTGCGAGATATTCCTCTTCGCAGGAACCATAAACAACGAGCTCGCCCTCTGCCTTTGCCGCTTCGATGAGAGCCTCATCGTCTGTAAAGTCGGCGTAAGCAGTTCCGCCGACACACAGCGCAAACACCATGACAAGTGCCAGCAGTACAGATAATGCCTTTTTCATAATGAAACCTCCATATATTTTTTATTTCTTCAGCCTTTCGGCTGTGGAAACCTTTCCATAGGCAGATTATACACTTTTTCTGTTCATCTTGAAAGATTTAATATCAATGCGAATGTATTTTTGTGAAAAACATAGAAAATCAGGGCTTGATTTTGTGCATTCTGACCAAAAGCTATCTTTCACACCGCACACCGATTTCATTCAGCTTCTTTCTGAGTTCCTTTACATCATCATGAAACACAATGGCGGGCATACCGGTGAAAAAAGCACCTTCAACATTGGGAGTAGCGTCATCAATAAAAACACACTCTTCTTTTTTCAGAGAAAAAGTCTGGCAAAGAAGTTCATAAATCTCCGGCTGCGGTTTCACAAGATGCACATCCGCCGAAATCAGTGTCCCGTCGAAGCAGTCCCATCCCGGAATATTCTGCCAGTAATGGTGCTGCCTCAGGCTGGCATTGGAGAGAAGAAAAATTCCGTATCCGTTCGCCTTCAACTCTCTGACCAGAGCTTCCATCCCTTTGATCGGGAGAATCGGTCTGTCCCACTCATTGACAAGCTTATGCACAGTATCGCGCAATCGTTCCGGAACGCGTTGCGCGATAATATCAGCAGCCTGTTCATCAGAAAGAGAGCCCCGATCCATTCTGGACCACTCCAATGAGAGATAAACCTCCCGATTCAGCAGTTCACGATCTTCAGGATTCTTCAGCCCGACACGATCCAGGAACACATCCCGATTGAAATATATGAGCACATTGCCCATATCAAAGATAACGTTTTTGATCATGATGTATTATCCGTTCTTCCCTGTCAGTTTTGCAAACAGCTTTCTTCTCCGGTCTCTCGCCTCCAGCCGCTCACCCAGATCTCTCGCGCCGACGCCGTAAACCAGATACAGAATAATGCCGGACACAATCATAATAAACACCGTAGAAGCACATCGTCTGCCGGATGCGTTTACATTGTAGCCGTAGAGGCCTTCTTCTCTGCACATTGCCTGGATAACCATCGCATAACTGGTTCCGTATGTGCTTGCGAAGGTAGCGGACATATCATATTCCGTAAACAGAGCGTTAAAGTTCAGAGCAAAAACCGCCAGCACGCTCGGAAGGATAATCGGCAGTTTTACGCGCAGGAAGGTATAGATCTTTCTGGCGCCAAGATTTCTTGCAGCTTCTTCCAGCTCCTCATCAATTGAATAGAACGATGCCTTAATCATCCTCAGCGAGAACGGGAGCTTTGTTACGGTATAGGCCATAACAATCAGAAGCCGGACATTCTGGGCGTAATAGAGATTCTGATTACCCACATACCAGATGGAATTGCTGTTGAAGTATGTGCGGTAGGAATAGCAGATCAGAATCGTCGGAAGCAGCCAGGGGAATAAAAGCGCATATTCCAGAACAACTCCGCTTCTTTTATGTTTTTTCTGAAATATATAGTTGCAGGCTACCACAACTATCACACAGGCAAGCGCGGCGGCAAGCGCTGAGAGAATGAAGCTCAGTTTGATTCCGCCAAGTGTGGCTTCATTGGCAAACACGCCCGAGATGGAGCCCACTCTTGTCTTATACTTGCCGCGCCCGGTCAGATATTCATAATCCTGTTGTCCGAAATAGTTGATGAGCGTCCACTGGCTGAGATCCAGTTTTTTCAGGCGGATGGCACTGTAGGTCTGGAAAGAGAAAATCACAATCATCACTACAGGCGTCATGTAGATCACAAAGAGAACATACGCATAGATATGTGCCACCACATTCCAGACCGGGTTGTTGATCTTCTGCTTCTGCAGTTTTGCCTTTGTTTTGGAAACAGACAGATAATGCCCTTTCCGCTCATAAGAAGAGAGAACGGTAAGAAGCACAATGGTAAACATTGCAAGAATAATGGAAAGCAGCGCTGCTCTTGCCTGAGGGAAAGCCTCGTCTGCACTGGAAGACCCTGCCAAACGGACGATCTCCGGGTTGATGGAGTCATAACCAAGCAAAGTGGGTGCCGACATGGCACAAAGGCCTGTAATAAACGTCATGACAGTAAGAGAAAACAGCGTCGGGATCAACGTCGGGAAGACAACCTTCCAGAGCACTTTAAACGGTTTGGCCCCCATATTGCGTGCAGCTTCTACTGTGTTGTAGTCGATGCCGCGTATTGCGTTACGCAGGAAGAGCATGTGATTGCTGGTGCAGGCAAACGTCATGGTGAAAAGGACCGCATTGAAGCCGCTGAACCAGCTGTTGTTCATATTGGGGAAAGCGTTTTTGAGCGCTGTAGTCAAAATGCCGTCGCTGGCATAAAGAAACATATACCCTGTAACCAGTGCAACGCCGCTGTAGATCATGGTGGTCATATATCCGAGGCGAAGGATCTTTGCCCCTTTGATATCAAAATACTCCGTCAGAAGTACAATGGATATACCGACCACATTCACTGTAATAACCAGCAGCACTGCAAGCTTCAGGGAATTCCACACATATTTCCCCATGCTGCCTGCCAGGAAAAAGCGAATTACAGCAAAAGCATCTCTTTCACCGGCAGCATTTTTCACGTTGAAAATACTGGTGAGCGTGTTGAGACACGGCAACAGCATAAAGCCGAAAAACAGATAGGCAAAGAACGTTACACCAAGAATACGAAGAAGGAAATCCGGGTGAAACTTCTTTTCAAGCGTAGTGTTCATCCTTCCTCCCCAACTTTCTCTCCGGGCGTGTAGGCCATGATATCTCTCGGGTCAAGAACAACCTGCACTTTCTGGCCTTCCTCGTAAATGCAAACGCCGTCATTCTTTTCAATAACTTTGATGATCTGGCTTCCGAGGTCAATGTAATACTTGATGTAAAGGCCGTAATACTCTCTCATTGTCACAACCCCGTCAAGTGCAACCTGTCCCGGCTGGACATCCACATTCACATGGAGCCTCTCAAGACGCACATAATTATTCTTCTCAGGGTCCACTTTCCCACCTGCTGCCAGAATCTTTCGAACTACTTCTCCGGAAAGTTTATTAATATCACCGATAAAATTGCAGACAAACTCTGTCTTAGAGAAATTATACACCTCATTGGGTGTGCCGATCTGTTCGATATATCCCTTATTGAACACGGCAATCCGGTCAGAGAGGGTCAAAGCCTCCTCCTGGTCATGCGTGACATAGATGGTTGTAATCCCGAAATCTTTCTGCATCTTCTTCAGCTCATTGCGAAGCTGAACGCGAAGCTTTGCGTCAAGGTTTGACAGAGGTTCATCCATGCAGATAATCGCCGGCCCGGTTACCAGTGCGCGCGCTATTGCCACGCGCTGCTGCTGCCCGCCTGAAAGCTGGGAAACTGCCTTTTGAAGCTGTTCGTCTGACAGATCGACTTTTTTGGCAATATCCCGAACTTTTTCATCAATCTCTGCCTTTTTCAGTTTCTTTATCTTTAAACCGAAAGCTATATTATCATATACCGTCATCGTCGGGAAAAGTGCGTAACTCTGGAAGACAATGCCGATATTGCGATCCTCGATAGGAACATGTGTGATATCTTTATCCTTGACGACAACCGTACCGGAAACAGGTTCAATGAAACCGGTAATGGTGCGCAAGGTCGTGGTCTTCCCGCATCCAGATGGGCCGAGAAATGTAAAGAATTCACCCTCCTTGACATGAACATTGATATCGTGCAGGGCTGTGAAATCTCCGAATTTTACAACAATATCATTGAGCCTGATCATATTACTGTTCCTTTTCCTCTCTTAAACTTATGAACATGGCGGGTTGGTTCCCCAACCCGCCATATGGTTAACGGTTTTATATATTATGCAGCTTTCTGGGTCAGGGTTGCCCAGTCAAGGCTGTCCCAATCCGGCTCAGGCCGTGCATCCGATGCATCTGCCCAGTAGAAGCCGAGGTTGGTCATAATATTGGTCCACTCTGCGGAGTGTGCGGCAACATATGCGGCATAGGTCATATCCGTTCCTTCAACCTTGGCAAGGGCAAAGTTCGGAAGCAGGTAAATCTCGGGGATGTCGTCGCCATATACCAGTTCAACTGCTTCTGCATTGCAGGGAACAGAGTCAAACTCTTCTGCCCATGCAGCCTGTACTTCTGCTGAACCGAACCAGTCAGCAAAAGCTTTGACGGTCTCTGTCTGCTCTTCGGTACGTCCTGCCTTGTCAAGCAGGCCAATGTACTCGGCAATGTAATACGTGCCGTCTGCGATGTCAACCAGTGCCCAGTTCTCAGGCTCCAGTGCGCCGATCAGAGGATGCTCAGAGCCTTCTGCTGCAGCGTCAATTTTGCCGTAAAGTGCGGAGGAGTAGAACTCAGAGATTGCCACATCGCCCTTATTCAGAGGATCGAAGCCATACTTGTAGTCATCACCGCCGGATTTACCGTCAGCGCAGAACTTCCAGAGTGCCTTCCAGCCATCAATGGAGATACCGCCGGCAGGAGATGCGGGATCAGTGAATGCATAGAGAATTGCAGAGTTGATGTTTGCATTGGTGGTGCCGCCAATCTTATTCTGACGATACCAGGTGTAACCGGAGTTGACAACGTCTGCCCAGTGGTCAAAATGGAGTTCCTCGCCGTTGGTGCCAAACTCGTCATTGCGGTAGAGCATCAGAACATTCTGAATAACGATGCCGTATGCTTTTCCGTCATACTTGTATTCTCCAACCTGATCTGCCCAGGAAGGCGTCCAGTCAGCAATGGTGAGATTCTCATAAGCTCCGTCAATCAGCTGGCCCCAACGGGTCTCATTCAGGCCGAAAATCAGGTCGCCGTCTTTATTCTCGTTTGCAGCCTGGACAGCAGCGGTATCACCGGAAATAACAGAGTTATCATCAATGCTGATGTTGAACCCAGCCGCTTTGGCCTCATTGATCAGCCATGTAGTACGCTCCGTAGAGTTGGAGTTGGAATAGATGCGGATGGTGTAGTCATCTGCAAATGCGGTTGCGCTCAGTGCAAAAATCATGCAGAGAGCAAGCACAAGTGCCAAAATCTTTTTCATATTATCCTCCATTATTATTTTATTCGGGCGAAACGCCCTTATCTGATTGTTATTTTACCGCGCATTTATCTTCTTTTCAAGATTTTTTCATACCACGCAGTTGATATTGGTGAATTGTGACAAAAACTATATGTATTTTTTGTGCATTGTGCACAAGCAGCAGAGCTGTACGGACTGCACCTGATTCTCTGCTTGTTTTTCTTTGAAAACCCAGTAAAAAAGGGCATTCTGACGCAAAAAACACTTGCAATTCTCTCTCTTCTCTGATATTATATTCGAGCATTTCGCACGGGGTGCTGACTTTCCCCCATGTGGCCGGGCAATGGCCGGGCTTGGTGGAGGGGTTGAAGCCCCCGGAGGAAAAAACAAAAACGAAGGAGAAAAAACAAATGTCAGTAGTATCCATGAAGCAGCTGCTGGAAGCCGGTGTCCACTTCGGTCACCAGACCCGTCGCTGGAACCCCAAGATGGCAGAGTACATCTATTGTGAGCGTAACGGAATTTACATCATCGACCTCCAGAAGACCGTTAAAAAGCTGGAAGAGGCCTATGATTTCGTCCGTGAGCTGGCAAAGAATGACCAGACTATTCTTTTCGTCGGCACCAAAAAGCAGGCTGCTGATGCAGTGAAGGAAGAAGCATCCCGTGTTGGCATGTACTATGTCAATGCCCGTTGGCTCGGCGGCATGCTCACCAACTTCAAGACCATGCGCACCCGTATCGATCGTCTTGCTCAGCTCAAGAAGATGCAGGAAGACGGCACCTTTGACATGCTTCCCAAGAAGGAAGTTATGAAGCATCTCGGCGAGATGGACAAGCTCGAGAAGTATCTCGGCGGCGTCAAAGAGATGAAGAAGCTCCCCGGCGCTCTGTTTGTTGTTGACCCCCGCAAAGAGCACAACGCAATCGCCGAAGCACGCAAGCTTCATATCCCCATCGTTGCAATCGTTGACACCAACTGCGACCCGGATGAAGTCGACTACGTGATTCCTGCAAACGATGACGCTATCCGCGCTATCCGCCTGATCGCCGCCACCATGGCTAATGCCGTTCAGGAAGGCCGCCAGGGCGAAGATGCTGATGTTGATTTTGAAGCCGCTGTTTCCGCTGAAGCCGCTCCCGCTGCTGAAGCTGAGGCAAAGGAAGAGGAATAATAAGAGGAGGAAAAGACCATGGCTTTTACCGCTCAGGATGTTAAAACCTTAAGAGAGATGACCAACGTCGGTATGATGGACTGCAAAAAAGCTCTCCAGGCTACCGATGGTGATATGGATAAAGCAGTCGACTGGCTGCGTGAAAAGGGCCTTGCAAAGGCCGCCAAGAAGGCAAGCCGCGTTGCTGCTGAAGGCATGGCATATGCACATGTCTGCTCCGAGTGCGGTGTCGGCGGTATCGTCGAAGTCAACTGCGAGACTGACTTCTGCGCAAAGAGCGATCTTTTCCAGGCATTTGTAAAAGACATCTGCAAGGTTGTCCTCAACGACAATCCCGCTGATGTAGATGCACTCAAGGCCTGCAAGTACCCCGGCAGTGACCTGACCGTTGAAGAGACTCTCCCCGAGAAGGTTATGTCCATCGGTGAAAATCTCCAGATCCGTCGCTTTGCCCGTTTTGCAGAGGGCACCAACATTGCATACGTCCACGCCGGCGGCTCCCGTGCTGTTCTCGTCAATCTCGCTGTTGAAGGCGACATTGATGCAACCGAGATCGGCAAAAACGTTGCCATGCAGATTGCCGCTATGAACCCGAAGTACTGGGACAAGAGCCTTGTTCCGCAGGCTGACATCGACCACGAGCTCGAAGTTCAGGTTGCTCTGATGGACAACGACCCGAAGATGGCTTCCAAGCCCGCAGCTGTCAAGGAGAAGATCGCAGCCGGCAAGATCAACAAGTTCTACGAAGACAACTGCCTGCTCCAGATGGAGTTTGTGCGCAGCGATCTCTTCAGCGGCTCTGTTGAAAAGTACATCGACGATGCAGCCAAGAAGCTCGGCGGCAAGGTAAAATTCGTCAATGCTGTTCACTTCATCAAGGGTGAAGGCATCGAGAAGAAGGAAGAGGACTTTGCAGCTGAAGTCGCTGCCCAGATGAACATGGGCAAGTAATCCCCGGCAGAAGAACATTTATAACAGACGGTGTGCAAACATCGTCTGTTTTTTATGCAGTTTTCATTGACAAATCCCTGAAAACAGGTAAAATAGATCTACGTTGTGCTTCTTTATCAGTTCCGTTTTCTGATTAAATAATATTATGGAGGAATTATTATGGTAGAACTCAATCTGCGTCCGAGAGAAGAATGCGCCTTTGACGCCGCATCCATCGGTGAAGTCATGCTGCGTCTGGATCCCGGTGACGGAAGAATCCGCACTGCACGCCAGTTTAAAGCCTGGGAAGGCGGCGGTGAATACAACGTGGTGCGCGGCCTTCGTCGCTGCTTCGGTCTCAAGACTACCGTGCTCACTGCATTTGCTGACAATGAAGTCGGTAAGCTGATGGAAGACTTTATCCTGCAGGGCGGCGTTGACACATCCTTCATCAAGTGGATGCCCACGGACGGTATCGGCAGAGTCTGCCGCAACGGTCTGAACTTCACAGAGAGAGGCTTCGGTATCCGCGGCGCAGTCGGTTGCTCTGACCGTGCAAACACCGCTATCTCCAAGGCTACTCCCGCAGACTTTGACTTCGACCATATTTTCGGTGAAGTCGGCGTGCGCTGGCTGCACACCGGCGGTATTTATGCTGCACTTTCCGAGCAGTCCTGCGAGACGGTTGTGGAATGCATCAAGACTGCAAAGAAATACGGCACGGTTATCTCCTATGACCTCAACTACCGTCCCTCCATGTGGAGTGCTATTGGCGGAAAAGAAAAGGCCCAGGAAGTCAACAAGGAAATCGCCAAGTATGTTGACGTCATGATCGGCAATGAGGAAGACTTCACCGCATGCCTCGGCTTTGAGGTAGAAGGCAACGACGCAAACCTCAAGACCCTCAACATCGAAGGCTACAAGAAGATGATCAACAAGGCCGCTGAGACCTACCCCAACTTCAAGGTTGTTGCCACCACGCTCCGCACCGTGAAGACGGCCACCGTGAACGACTGGAGCGCACTCTGCTGGGCAGGCGGCGAGATCTACAAGGCCAAGCAGTATGACGGCCTTGAGATTTATGACCGCGTTGGCGGTGGTGACTCCTTTGCATCCGGTCTTGTCTATGGCCTGATGACCACCGGCGATGCCGAGACGGCTGTGAACTACGGCGCAGCACACGGTGCTCTCGCCATGACCACCCCGGGTGACACCACCATGGCATCCAAAAAAGAAGTGGAAGCGATTATGGGCGGCGCAGGCGCACGCGTCAACCGTTAAAATTCTCTTTTTGCAGCATAATCGGGAGGGACTATTCCCTCCCGTTTTCATTGTGACAAGCAATCATCCTGGTCGATTGATGAAAAAAAGGAAGGCCCTGAAGCCTTCCTTTTTTATTCCGGTTATTATTCCCTGCTTATTCTACAGAGATCATATAATAGTATACAGGCTGCCCGCCGCTGTAAACATTGACCTCCGCATCCGGGAAGCATCCCGTCAGCGTTTCTCCGGCAGCATTTGCTTCCTTCTCGTCCACGTTTTCTCCGTAGTAGATCGTGATAAACTCCGGTTCCAGATCATTCAGCGCCCAGCTCAGTTCCTTAAACAGGGTCGGAATGTTGGTATAGCTTCCGAGAAGAGCACCGTCCAGCAGGGCGAGATACTCGCCGGCATGGATGGCGTGGCCGTCAAAGTCACTGTCACGTGCGGCGTAGGTCACCATAGCGGTATGCACATTCTCTATGGCGCCCTTCATTTCTTCGGTAATCGCCTCGGCGTCTTCATTGTCCGGGTTATAATTCAGCATGGCGGTAATCCCCTGCGGAACCGTTTTCGTCGGGATAACGATCACTTCCTTCTCGGTGAGAGGAACGCACTGCTCTGCTGCCATGATGATATTTTTATTATTGGGGAATACGAACACGGTAGACGCCGGCGTATGATTGATTTCCCGCAGGATATCATCTGTGGACGGGTTCATCGTCTGCCCGCCGGTAACAACTCCGTCAGTTCCGAGCTCACGGAAGAGCTCTTCCATGCCCTTGCCGGCGCACACTGCAACCGCACCGTACTTTTTCTGAGGAGCGGCAATGGCATCTGCGCCGTCTTCCATGGCTTCCAGCTCCTGCTCAACCGCTTCCAGGTCATCCGTTGTCCGGGCTTTGCGTCCGGCAGCCACGTCATCATGCTGGGTGCGCATATTCTCGATCTTTGCCAGTTCCAGCGTTCCGTATTTCTGTGACTCCGTCAGCGCGGCGCCGGGAATATTGGTGTGGACATGAACTTTGAATTCGTCATCCCCTTCGCTGATCACAAGGGAATCGCCGATGGAGCCGAGGTAATCTCTCAGTGCATCCAGGCTGACATTGGGATCTGTTTTGCGGACAATATAGACCGTGTCATAGGCAAAGGTGATGTCTTCCGTATCAAACACGCCGAAGACGTTGGAATCTTCTTCCGGAAGGGGAGCACTCTCAGAATCGGAGAAGACCTCGCCCTTGAGGGACGCCAGCATGGCTTCCAGAATAACAATATATCCTTTTCCGCCTGCGTCCACCACACCGGCCTTTTTCAGCACCGGATTCAGATTCACCGTGTCGGCCAGGGCCATCCTGCCGGCCTTCAGGGCGCAGATAAACACACCTTCCAGATCCGCCCCCAGGGAAGCCGCATCCACTGCGGCTTTGGATGCCAGACGGGAGACCGTAAGAATCGTCCCTTCGGCAGGCTTCATAACCGCTTTATAGGCCGCATCCACACCGTCATTCAACGCTCCGGCAAATTCAACGGTACCGGCAGTTTCCAGACCTTTGAAACGACGGGAAATGCCGCGAAACAACAGAGAGAGGATAACGCCCGAATTGCCGCGCGCGCCTCGCAGAAGGGAGCTTGCAACACAGTCTGCCGCTGCTGAAATGGTATCAAAATTGCGCTTGCGAAGCTCCGTGGATGCGTTCTGCATCGTCAGGAACATGTTGGTGCCGGTGTCACCGTCCGGAACGGGGAAAACATTCAGCTCATTGATCAGCTGGATATTGGAGTGAAGAGCCGCCTCAGCGCAGAGAATCATCTCTTTAAACGCAGCGGCATCAATAAAATCTCTCAAGACATTGAATCTCCTTAGGCAATAATTGCATCCACAAAAACGTCAATGCTCTTCAGGGGAATTCCTGTGGATTTTTCGAGCTTATAGCTCACCTCATTGATAATGCTGCCGACGACTGTGGCAATCGGCACCCCGTGATCTACACCGATATGCAGCTCAAGGGACACTTCGCCGTTCTCTTCATTGCGGACACGGACACCCTTGCTCATGGATTCTCTGCGCAGCAGCTGCCATGGGCCGCCCTCTTTTGCGCAGGCAACCATACCCTTGACACCGAAGCAGCTTGTTGCAGCTTCACCCGCCAGGTTGGTGAAAACTTCATCCGTGATGCAGATTGAGCCGATGTCGTTTTCCATTTTTATCATAGAAGGATAGCCCCTTTCTTTTTTTATATAGAAGCATCATAGGATTATAAACTATTTCCCGGAAAACCACAAGTGTAAAAATAGCGTTTTACGCGCAATCTGATTGCTTTTCTGCACAAAAACATGTTATAATCCGAGAAAAAGGCAACATCACTCCCAAAAACGGAGCACAAAATTGGGAGCAGTCACATTGGAAAGGAGACAGACGACTTGGAACATCCGTCAAACCCCGCTTTTCAGGAAGAAGACGTCAGACTCACATACTATTATTACAGTCTGGGAAATCGGGAGGCTGCTGAAAAGGCATACCGGCTGCTGAAGGAGAAAGACTATACCGGCTTTCTCACCATGGTCCTCTCTGTAGACAATGGCGTTCGTTATGATCTGCCGGAGGAAGCTTTTGTGGATAATGATGGTGCAGAAGAGGGAGAAACCCGCGACATCACGGATAAATTCTATTTTGACCGGATTGCCTATTTTGAATACGAGCACGGCTGAATGCAGTTCCGGCAAAAACACAGTACTGAACATATCACAAAACGGATGGGGTGAACCATCCGTTTTGTTTTTCTTCTACGAAAACAGGAATACTGCTTTTCAGAGATGATAAAGCGATGTATATTTTGTTTTCAGATAATCTGTGTAATAGGAGGGATCAAACCGACCGCAGACCCGGTTCAACAGCTCCATCGGCGGATAGAGGGCACTGTACTGATGAATATGCTCATGAAGCCAGGACGTCACAGGGGTAAGATTTCCCTCTGCAACTGCCTGCCAGAGGCCGTCAACCTGCTGCTCCATCCTGGCGAGCATCTGCGCGCCGTAAGCGCTGCCCAGTGCATAGGAGGGGAAGTAGCCCAGCATGCCGCCGGACCAGTGGGAATCCTGCAGGCAGCCTGTTCTGTCATTCTCCGGGCGGATACCGAGATATTCCTCATACAGGTCATTCCAGACCTCCGGGATTTTAGCGACCGGAAGGGTACCGTCAATCATCCGCTTTTCGATTTCATACCGCACCATCACGTGCAGAGAATAGGTCAGTTCGTCTGCCTCCGTGCGGATCAGGGAGGGCTCCGCCCGGTTGATTTCACGGTAGAAGGCTTCCTCCGTCACATCTGAGAGCTGCTCGGGGAAGAGCACTCTGCATTCCTGCAGCAGCCGGTCGGAAAAGGGCCTGCTTCGGCCAATGATGTTCTCATAAAACCGGCTCTGGCTTTCATGGATGCTCATGGATGCCCCGCCGTACAGGCAGGTGTAGTTAAACCGGTCGTCTCCGCCCATTTCATAAATGGCATGCCCGCCTTCATGCAGGACGGAATAAACAGACGACAGAAACGCGTTTTCATGGTAGTGAGTGGTGATACGCACGTCGTGGTTATTAAAGCCGGAGGTAAAAGGGTGCTCCGTGGTGCCCAGCACACAGCGCCTGGGGTCAATTCCTTCCAGTTCCATCAGTCGGAGGGCCAGCTTCTCCTGCCCCTCAATGGGATAATTGCGAAGGGCAAAGGGTTCATGCGGGGTCTGCACATTCTTGATTTTGTCGATGACCGGCACAATCTCTCTCCGCACGGTGCGGAAGAATTCATCACAGGCGGTCATCGTCAGGCCTTCTTCAAAGCTGTCCAGCAGGACATTATAGGGTTCATCATCCGGATTCCACAATTGGGCCATGCGACGGTTGGCAGCAATTATTTTTTCCAGATAGGGTGCAAACATCTCATAGTCATTTCTGTTCTTTGCTCTGATCCAGACATCTGACGCTTCGCTCACCAGCATGGAATACTGCATATATTCCTCTGCGGGGATTTTTGTGATTTTGGAGGTCTCCCTGCGGAGCACCTTTACCTCGCGTCTCTCCTGCTCGTCCAGCTCGTCCAGATGCTCTTCCAGTTCATCCAGCAGCTTCTGCGTCTCGGGAGATGCTGCCAGCTCATATTCCATGGCGCTGAGGATACCCGTGGTTCTCGCCCTGCCCTCTGTGGAATCTTCCGGTGCCACGGTCACGCCGTCGCAGTATAAAAGCCCGCTTGCATGGGCGAGAGCCGATCTTTTTGCCTCAATTTCCTTCAGCTTTCGCACAGTCTCATTTTTTTCAAAAGCCATCGCCTGTTTTCTCCTCCCGGATTCTTTATGTGATACCCGGGATTTTACCAGATTCCGCCTTCGGATGCAAGAGAGGGTGGACTTCACCCCGATTTTCGATTATAATAAAGACAACTTTTCATCAACCCGGAAGGAGATACTTAACATGAAGCTTGGATTTATCGGCACAGGACATATGGGCGGTGCTCTGGCAAGAGCCGCCTCTCAGAACAGCAGCAACACACTTTTACTCGCCAACAGGCATCCCGAAAAGGCGCAGAAGCTGGCAGAAATCATCGGCGGCAACCCCTGCGACAATCTGCAGGCCGCCTCTGAGGCAGATTACCTTTTTCTCGGGGTAAAGCCTCAGATGCTGGAGGGTATGCTGATCGGCATAGAGGACACGCTGAAGGCCAGAACCACCCCCTTCGTAATCGTCTCCATGGTGGCCGGGCGGTCCATCGCCCAGCTGCAGCAGCTGCTGGGGTTTGATGCCCCCATTATCCGCATTATGCCGAACACCCCTGTATCGGTCGGCGCAGGGATGATACTCTACTCCTGCAGCAGAGAAGTGACCCGGGAAGCGGAAGACGGATTTCTCTCAGCCATGTCCTTTGCAGGCAGATTCGCCAGAATTGATGAGCACCTGGCCGATATCGGTTCCGTGGTTTCCGGCTGCGGCCCCGCCTTTGCCTCCATGTTCCTGGAAGCCCTGGCTGACGGAGGTGTCGCCTGCGGCATGCCCCGGGATCAGGCGCTGGAGGTCAGCGCCCAGATGCTCCTGGGCACGGCAAAAATGGCACTGGAGTCCCATGCCCATCCGGGCCAGATGAAGGATGCCGTATGCTCTCCCGGCGGCACCACCATTCAGGGTGTGCGCGTTCTGGAGGAAAACGGCTTCCGGGGTGCAGTGATGGATGCCGTTATAACCGCCTATGAGAAAACCATAAAGCTGTAAATAGCCCACAGCAACCTGTTTGCTTCCCTTACGGCCGTCTGAGAATCAGGCGGCCGGTTTTGCACGCAGATCTTTTCGTCAATTCCAATAAAATTCCCTCTTTTCGGTTGCCTTTTATCAAAAATGATGGTATAGTATGTCTGTCTGTTTTGAGGCAGAAACAAATTCTTAATGGAGATGAACTAAGCTATGATTGAGCGTCACTTCAAGTCAATGGACGGCAACAACGCAGCCGCCCATGTATCCTACGCATTCACAGAAGTTGCAGCAATCTACCCGATCACCCCGTCCAGCCCGATGGCTGACTATGTGGATCAGTGGTCCGCAGCAGGCAGAAAGAACATTTTCGGCAGCACTGTCAAAGTGCAGGAAATGCAGGCTGAATCCGGTGCAGCAGGTGCTGTTCACGGCAGTCTGAACGCAGGCGCCCTCACGACGACCTATACGGCATCCCAGGGTCTTCTGCTGATGATCCCGAACATGTACAAGATTGCCGGTGAGCTTCTTCCCGGTGTCTTCCATGTTACCGCCCGTGCCCTTGCATCCCACACCCTCAGCATTTTCGGTGACCATTCCGACGTTATGGCCTGCCGCCAGACCGGCTTTGCCATGCTGTGCGAGTCTAACGTTCAGGAAGTTATGGACCTGAGCCCGGTTGCTCACCTCGCAGCAATCAAAGGCCGCGTTCCTTTCCTCAACTTCTTCGATGGTTTCCGCACCTCCCACGAGATTCAGAAGATCCAGGTATGGGACTATGAAGACCTGGCCGACATGGTAGACATGAAGGCTGTTGAAGAGTTCCGTGCACGCGCTCTGAACCCGAACCACCCGACCATGCGCGGCTCTCACGAAAATGGCGACATTTTCTTCCAGAACCGTGAAGCTTCCAACCCGTACTACGAGGCAATTCCTGCAGTTGTGGAAGAGTACATGGGCAAGATCAACGAGAAGCTCGGCACTGATTACTCCCTGTTCAACTACTACGGTGCTCCCGATGCAGACCGCGTGATCGTAGCAATGGGCTCCATCTGCGACGTTGCAGAAGAAGTCATCGATTACCTCACCGCACAGGGTGAGAAGGTCGGCCTGGTAAAGGTCCGCCTGTTCCGCCCGTTCTGCCCGGACAAGCTGATTGAAGCTATCCCCGCAACCGCAAAGAAGATTGCCGTTCTCGACCGCACCAAGGAGCCCGGCGCACAGGGCGAGCCTCTCTATCTCGACGTTGTCACCGCTCTGGCCAATGCCGGCAAGAATGACATCACCGTGATCGGCGGCCGCTACGGTCTCGGTTCCAAAGATACTCCTCCTGCTTCTGTCTTCGCTGTATACAACGAGATGAAGAAGGACACCATGAAGCGCCAGTTCACCATCGGTATTGTGGACGATGTGACCAACCTCTCTCTCGAAGAAACCAAGGCTCCCTCCACCACCCCTGCAGGCACCATCGAGTGCAAATTCTGGGGTCTCGGCGGCGACGGCACTGTCGGTGCAAACAAGAACTCCTGCAAGATCATCGGCGACCATACCGACAAATATGTTCAGGCATACTTCCAGTATGACTCCAAGAAGACCGGCGGCGTAACCGTAAGCCATCTGCGCTTCGGCGACAAGCCCATCAAGAGCCCCTACTACATCAACCAGGCTGACTTTGTTGCATGCCACGTTCCTTCCTACATCATGAAGGGCTTCCCCATCGCACGCGATGTGAAGCCGGGCGGCATCTTCCTTGTCAACAGCCAGTGGAGCTTTGAAGAGCTCGAGCATCATCTCGACGCTGCCTCCAAGCGCTACATTGCCAACCACAATGTTCAGCTCTACATGATCAACGCTATTGACCTTGCCAAGAAGATCGGCATGGGCAAGCGCACCAACACCATCCTGCAGTCCGCATTCTTCTCCCTGGCAAAGGTTCTGCCTGAGGCAGAGGCAATCGGCTACATGAAGGATGCAGCTCTCCATTCCTATCTGAAGAAGGGCCAGGATGTGGTTGACATGAACTACAACGCCATTGATGCCGGCGCCACCGCCTACACCAAGGTTGAAGTTCCCGAGAGCTGGAAGACCGCTGAAGATGTGGTTGCCGAGAGCAAGCACACCGGCCGCGCTGCCACCCTTGAGACTGTCAACAACATTCTTGATCCGGTTGACCGTATGGACGGCGATTCTCTGCCGGTATCCAAGTTCGTCAATCATGCAGACGGCACCTTCCCGCTCGGCGCATCCGCATACGAGAAGCGCGGCATCGCAGTTTCCGTGCCTGAATGGAATGCCGAGAAGTGCGTACAGTGCAACAACTGCGCATTCGTCTGCCCGCATGCTACCATCCGTCCGTTCGCACTCACCGCTGAAGAAGCTGCTGCTGCACCTGCAAACGCCAAGCTCGCTGACATCAAGGTCGGCAAGGGCAAGGGCGAGTACAAGTTCTGCATGGCAGTTTCCCCGCTGGACTGCATGGGCTGCGGCGTCTGCATCAGCCAGTGTGCTGTCGGCGCAATCGAGATGAAGCCGCTTGAGAGCCAGGAAGACCAGCAGGTCGTCTTCGACTACATGGTGGCCAAGGTTGCAGAGAAGCCCGACATGTTCGCAGCTGACAACGTGAAGTTCAGCCAGTTCGCTCAGCCGTACCTCGAGTTCTCCGGCTCCTGCGCAGGCTGCGCCGAGACCAGCTATGCACGTCTCGTAACCCAGCTCTTCGGCGATCACATGATGATCTCCAACGCAACCGGATGCTCCTCCATCTGGGGCGGCCCGGCAGCAACCTCTCCGTACACTGTCAACAAGGAAGGCAAAGGCCCCTCCTGGGCAAACTCCCTCTTTGAAGACAACGCAGAGCACGGCCTCGGCCTCTACCTCGGCCAGAAGAAGATCCGCGATGATCTCAAGGCCAAGGTTGAAGCTATGATCGCAGCTCCCAGCTGCTACCAGGGTCTCAAGGATGCCGCACAGGCATGGCTTGACACCTACAATGACGGCAACAAGAACCAGGCTCCGTCCAAGGCTCTGATTGCTGCTCTCGAAGAGTGCATCACCCCGATCGACGGCTGCATCGAGTTCCTGAAGTCTGACACCGCAAAGGGCATCTACGGCGACGCACAGCCCGCAGCACTTGCCAAGGCTGAAGCTGCAAAGGCAGCCGGCAGCAACATCTGCACCTGCGATGCATGTCAGCTCGCTTCCCAGATTCTCGCTCAGAAGGATTACCTCAACAAGAAGTCTGCATGGATCTTCGGCGGCGACGGCTGGGCATACGATATCGGCTACGGCGGCGTTGACCACGTCCTCGCATCCGGTGAAGATGTGAACGTGTTCGTCTTCAACACTGAAGTTTACTCCAACACCGGCGGACAGGCTTCCAAGGCTTCCAACATCGGCCAGGTTGCACAGTTTGCAGCAGCCGGTAAGGAAATCAAGAGCAAGAGCCTCGCTGAGATGGCTATGACCTACGGCTACGTTTATGTTGCTCAGATCGCCATGGGCGCCAACAAAGTTCAGACCCTGAAGGCAATTGCCGAAGCTGAAGCATATCCCGGCCCGTCCCTCATCATTGCCTATGCACCTTGCGAGATGCACAGCATCAAGGGCGGCATGGAGAACTGCCAGAAGGAAATGGACAAGGCCGTCAAGTGCGGTTACTGGAACCTCTTCCGCTACAACCCGGCTCTGACCGAGAAGCAGTTCACGCTGGACAGCAAGGCTCCCGCAGCCGGCTACAGAGACTTCCTCATGAACGAAGCCCGCTACAGCCGCCTGACCCGCGAGTTCCCGGCACGTGCCGACGTTCTGTTCGACAAGTCCGAAGCCAACGCTATGGAGCGTTACGAGCATCTCGTCAAGCTCCAGGCTATGTACGAATAATCCTTATCCCAGCATACTTTTCAGCGGCTCCCGGTATTCCGGGAGCCGCCTTTTAAAAGGAGAAGAGCATTATGTTTCATTTCGGATTACTCACCGCTATTCTGGACGGATGGTCATTTGAAGAGGCCGTAGACACTGCGGCGGAAATGGGGTTTGAATGCCTCGAAGTCGCCTGCTGGCCGGCAGGCAAAGCGGAGCGCCGCTATGCGGGAGTTTCCCACATTGACGCAGAGCGCGTGCTGGCAGATGACGACTATGCCGCCTATGTGAAAAACTATATTGAAGGCAAGGGCATGCATATCTCCTCCCTCGCCTTCTATCCCAACACGATGGATCCTGACCTTGAGAAACGCGCAGCAGCCATTGCCCATCTGGAGGCACTGATCAAGGCCTCGGCAAAGCTGGGCGTTGGCATGGTGACGACGTTTATCGGCCGTGACCAGACAAAAACCGTGGAAGAGAACATTGAGCTCTTCCGGGAGATCTGGCCGCCGATTATTGCCCTGGCAGAAGAGAACAATGTAAAAGTCGCCATTGAAAACTGCCCGATGCTCTTCGGCAGAGACCAGTGGCCGGGCGGACAGAACCTGATGTGCACCCCGGCGATCTTCCGCAAGCTGTTTGAGATTATCCCCTCCCCCAACTTCGGCATCAATTTTGACCCCAGTCATTACGTCTGGCAGCAGATGGACTATATCCGCACAATTCACGAGTTTAAGGATCGGATCTTCCATATCCACTTCAAGGATATCAAGCTCTATCCGGAAAAACTGGCGGAATGCGGCGTGCTTGCCTATCCGCTGGACTACATGAGCCCGAAGATTCCCGGGCTGGGCGACGTGAACTGGAGCGCCTTTGTCTCCGCCCTTCACGATATCCGCTACAACGGAGACGCCGTGATTGAAGTGGAAGACAAGGCCTTTGAAAGCAGCCGGGAGGATATCCTCACATCCATCCGCCTGAGCAAGCACTATCTCAACAATTTCATCGGTTAACGCCGGGAGGATAACTCATTCAAAAGCGGGAGGGCTCGTCAATGCCTTCCCGCTTCTCTTTATCTGTGAATCACCTTACCAGCTCGGAGGCGCCGATGATTCCGAAGTCCTGTTTCAGCTCGGCAAAGCGGAATTCCACCGGCTGGGGGATGTGGTTGTAGCGGTCAAATTCCTTCCGCACCCTGTCAAAGAGCAGATCGCCGAAATGGGTGAGCCCCCCGCCGAAGACAAACAGATTGACATTCAGCAGCTGGTAGATATTGAAAAGGCACACGGCGAGGTAATGCGCCATCTCGTCCAATTCGGCCAGGGCAAGAGGGTCCCCCTCCCGGCAGGCTGCAAGCAGGGCAACTCCGTCCACATCGCGGGTAAGATCCATTTTGGTGTCGAACGAATCCGCCTTCAGGCGCACGCGCCGCGAGATATCCTTTCCCGCAGCCCAGGACATAAAGCAGCCGCGGTTCCGGCAGCCGCACATAAGGCCTTCGTCTGGGGTGATGAGCATATGCCCGCTCTCCCCCGCCCAGCCGTAGCTGCCGCGAAACATCTCCCCGTTCAGAATCAGGCCGCTGCCGATGCCCGTGCTTGCCGACATGTAGACCATGTGCCGGCTGCCCCGCCCCGCTCCGAACCGGTATTCCGCAAGGGCGGCGCAGTTGCTGTCGTTATCCAGCACAATCGGGACCGAAAGCCGCTCTGCCATATAGGAGCGCATGGGAAAGTCACGCACGTTGGTCATGGCGGAGGTCATGCAGATGAAGCCCTCATCAAAAAGGATAAAGGAGGGCATGCACACCCCGATTCCTTTCAGGTCCTTCTCCTCCAGAGCATTGCGCTGCAGCACGGTACGGATCTGCCTGAGAATCTGATCGGCAAGAGAAGGCCCATCGATGGAAGGGTCGGTGGCCTCCCGAAGGCGGTCTATCAGGTTGTTGTCTTCATCAAAAAGGCCGTAGGCGATCTTTGTGCCGCCCACGTCAATGCCTATGCGATACGCTTTCATGTCTCTGCCCTCCATATTTTATTCCGCTGTTCTGGTCACGCTTATTCCTGCCAGATTCAGCGCTTTTTCTTTTTCATCGGGAAGGTATGCATCTGTGATAACATGCAGGGGTTTTCCTTCCGGGAGCGACAGCGGTACCACGCCGTGACGGGCAAATTTGCTGCTCTCCGTGATCACATAGACACCGTCGGCATGCTCCGCCATATCCCGGACTGCCTGAACGCGCAAATGGTCATTACCGGTAAAACCAAGCTGCTCCGAATATCCGTCCACCCCGATAAACAGCTTATTCACATAAAACTGGGCCGCGCAGGTCCGCAGAATCGGCCCGACCATAACTTGGGCATCCTTCTGGAAGTCGCCCCCGAGGAGGATGATGTTTGCGCTTGCGCTTTTTCGGATGAAGCTGGCAATAAACGCGCTGTTGGTAATGATGGTCACATCCGGATTTGCTTCCGCCAGCTCTGCCGCGAAAAGGGCACAGCAGCTGCCGTTTTCAATCATCACCGTCTCCCCGGGACTTACCAGCCCGGCCGCCGCCTTTGCAATCTTTCTTTTTTCCTCATAATGAACCGCAATCCTGTTATTCAGATCATCCGAACCGCCGAAGATTGCAAAGCCATGCTCTCGCCGGATCACTCCCCGCTTCTCCAGAGCGTCCAGATCCTTGCGGATGGTCACCTGGGATGTCTCCAGTTTTTCCGCAAGAGCAGTTACCTCCATTTTGCCGTTCTCGGCGAGCAGCTCCAGAAGCGCCGTCTCTCTCTTTTTCATTTCAGAGTCCCCTTTCTCATCTTATCAATCGGTTCAAAACCTGTCATTCCGGCATTAACGGAAGGAGCACTCCAGCCCATGCAGCAGAAAAACCTCACGATACTTTTCCAGCATCTCGGGATGAAGCTGCTTTACACCCTTCATCTCATAGGGAACGCCCAGCTTCTCATACTTGCTCTCCCCCATCTGATGGAAGGGGAGAAGATGCACCTCCCGAACCCCCATTTCTGCCAGCTCTGATGCCATCGCTTCCGCAGCGGTGAGAGAGGCGTTGAACCGAGGAATAACCGGGATTCTCGCGATCACCGGTTTGTCTGACGAAACGGCAGTTATGAGGTTTTCTTTGATAACGTCGTTATACACCCCGGTGCCGCGAAAATGTGCCTCCCGGTCTGCCTGCTTAAAGTCATAAAGGAGGAGATCAATATGCGAGAGAAAGGTCTTAAAGCGCTCGGGCGAAGTATAGCCCTCCGTCTCGGCAGCCACATGAATGCTCTCCGCATGGGCAGCATCAGCAAGGCACGCAGCAAACTCCGCCTGCTGGAGCACATCGCCGCCGGAAAACGTCATCCCCCCGCCGGAGCGATCATAGAAGGGCTTATCCTGACGGACCACGCTCATCACCTCTTCCACAGTATAGCGCGTGCCCCGGAAGGCAGGATCCTGCATTTCTTCCGTGAAATCGCAAAACCGGTTCTGAGACTCGGGGTTGGAACACCACCTGCACTGCAGAGGACAGCCCTTGAAAAAAACCGTCGTCCGGATGCCCGGCCCGTCATTGATGCTGAACTTCTGGATATTAAAAATCAGGCCCGTCTGCTCCATATTCGTGTTCCTTTCCCTCTTAAATTCATTTTTATTATAGCCGATTTTTGGATAGTTGTAAAGAGTATTTTATTATGTTTGAAAGTATTTTTAGTTTCATTCATAATTTTTTATTGACATCGACCCGGTTCAGCTCTATAATAGCGGCAGAATGAGAATTTGCGGAGGAGAAAAGATTTATGGAACAATCCGTATCACGCTTCGGCACACTGACGAAGCGCATGAATGCCTATCGCGAGGCATTGCTGTCTGTTCAGCCAAGGGTTTGCGCTGAGCGCGCCCTTCTGACGACTGAGAGCTACCGCCTGCATGCCGACAAGCCCATTGTGTTGCGCAGGGCGTATATGCTGCAGAATATTCTGGAAAAGATGACCATTTATATTGAGCCGGAAACCCTGCTGGCAGGCAATCAGGCGTCCGCCAACCGGGCTGCCCCCATCTTCCCCGAGTACGCGATGGACTGGGTGATTCGGGAGCTGGATGAATTTGAAAAGCGGGACGGAGACGTCTTTACCATCTCGGAAGAGACGAAGGACCAGCTTCGCAGCATCTATCCCTTCTGGGAGCACAACACGCTGCTGGACAAGGGGCTTGCCGCCATTCCGCCGGAGAGCCGGGTTTTTTACGATCTCGGCATTATCAAGGCAGAGGGCAACCTGACTTCCGGGGATGCGCATATTGCCGTGGCTTACGAAACCGTATTGCGGGAAGGGCTGAAGGCCTACGAGAGCAGAACCGTCTCCTGTATGAATGCACTGGACCTGACCGATTATAAAAACCTGAAGAAGTATTATTTCTACCAGGCCATTCTGATTGTCATTCAGGCCGTGCGGGATTTTGCCGCACGCTACGCAGACCTGGCAGAGACGCTCGCAGCGGAGGCGGAGCCGGAGCGTGCCGCCGAGCTAAGGGAGATGGCAAGAATCCTCCGTAAGGTGCCCTATGAGCCTGCCGAAACGCTGCGCGAGGCTGTGCAGTCTCTGTGGCTTACGCATCTTGTGCTTCAGATTGAGTCGAACGGGCACTCCCTCTCCTACGGGCGGATGGATCAATATCTGTGGCCTTATTACAAGAAGGATCTGGAACAGGGCGTCATCACAGAGGATGCCGCCTGCGAGCTGATGACCAACCTCTGGCTGAAGACCTTCACCATCAACAAAATCCGCTCCTGGAGCCACACCCAGTTCAGTGCAGGGTCTCCCCTCTACCAGAATGTGACCATCGGCGGCCAGACGCCGCAGCATGAAGACGCCGTCAACCCCATGTCCTATCTGATTCTGCGCTCGGTGGCACAGACGCATCTGCCACAGCCCAACCTGACGGTGCGCTATCATGCCGGGCTGCCGGATGATTTTATGAATGAGGCGATTGAGGTGGTCAAGCTGGGCTTCGGGATGCCCGCATTCAACAATGATGAGATCATCATCCCATCTTTCATCCGCCGCGGTGTGAAGGAGGAGGACGCCTACAACTACAGTGCCATCGGCTGCGTAGAAACCGCCGTGCCCGGCAAGTGGGGCTACCGATGCACCGGCATGAGCTTTCTGAACTTCCCCAAGTCGCTGCTGATTGCCATGAACAACGGCACCGACCCTCAGAGCGGCACCCACCTTGTGGAGGGCACCGGCCATTTCAGAGACATGACCTCCTATGAGCAGCTTGCCCACGCCTGGGACGTGGTCATCCGTGACTTTACACGGCACAGTGTCATCATTGAGAACGCCTGTGACATGGTGCTGGAGGAGAACGTGCCGGATGTGCTGTGCTCCGCCCTGTGTGAAGACTGCATCGGCCGCGGCCTGACGCTGAAAGAAGGCGGCGCTGTTTATGACTATATCAGCGGCCTGCAGGTGGGCATTGCCAACCTGGCCGATTCTCTCGCCGCCATTAAAAAGCTTGTCTTCGAAGAGAAAAAGCTCACGACCGCCGAGCTCTGGTCTGCACTGGAGACTGACTTTGCCGGAGAGGACGGCGAACGGATCCGCCAGATGCTGATCAACGACGCCCCGAAATACGGCAATGATGACGACTATGTGGACAAGCTGATCGTTGAGGCCTATGACAGCTATATCGACGAGATCCGGAAGTATCCCAACACCCGCTTCGGGCGCGGCCCCATCGGCGGGATTCGCTATGCGGGCACCTCCTCTATCTCTGCAAACGTGGGGCAGGGGCGAGGGACACTCGCCACCCCGGACGGACGCCATGCCGGCGAGCCGCTGGCCGAGGGCTGCTCTCCCAGCCATGCCATGGACAGGAACGGCCCCACTGCCGTCTTCAAATCCGTCAGCAAGCTGCGCACGGAGGAAATCACCGGCGGCGTGCTGCTGAACCAGAAGGTCACCCCGGCACTTCTCTCAAAAGAGGAGAACAAGCAGAAGCTGATTTTGCTGGTAAGGACGTTTTTCGACCTTCTCCACGGCTATCACGTGCAGTATAACGTAGTCTCCAGGGAAACAATGCTGGACGCCCAGATCCACCCCGAGAAGCACCGCGATCTGATCGTCCGGGTGGCGGGCTACAGCGCCTTCTTCAACGTCCTCTCCCGCCAGACACAGGACGATATCATTGCCCGCACGGAGCAGTCACTTTGACCTGCCGCATTCTGAAACACCCTTACCGAAAATTTCTGCCAATTTTTTATTTGATACTATTTGACATTTCAGCTCATTCGCGATACACTATATTCATCCCAAATTAGTGATATTAACCAAAAGGAGTTGTTTTAAATGTTAAATGTTGCTGTTCTGGGCTGCGGAAAAATAGCCCAGGTACGCCACATTCCGGAATATGCTGCCAACAGCCATGTGAAGCTTGTCGGTTTCTATAACCCCACCTCCAGCCGAGCGGAAGACATGGCAAAAAAATACGGCGGGAAGGTCTATCTCTCCCCGGAAGAGGTGTTTGCAGACCCCGCGGTAGATGCGGTTTCCGTCTGCTCTGCCAATTATGCCCATGCCTCCCTCACCATCGCGGCACTGAAGGCAGGCAAACACGTCCTCTGTGAAAAGCCCATGGCCACCACACAGGAAGACTGCGAGGCAATGCTTGCCGAGGCGAAAAAAGCAGGCAAACGGCTGCTGATTGCACAGAACCAGAGGCTTGCAAAGGCGCACACCGCCGCGAAAGGGCTTCTGGATGAGGGGCTCATCGGCGATGTGATCACCTTCCGCACCACATTCGGCCACGGCGGGCCGGAAACCTGGTCTATCACGCCGGGCAAAAACACCTGGTTCTTCGATAAAAAACGCGCCGCTATGGGGGCTATGGCAGATCTTGGCATTCACAAAACGGATCTGATCCGCTACCTCCTCGGCAGGGACGTGGTGCGCACCACTGCCCGCCTCACCACACTGGACAAGCGCGGAGCTGACGGCGAACTGATCGGTGTGGACGACAATGCCATCTGCATTTATGAGATGGAAGGCGGCATTCTCGGCACCATGACCGTGAGCTGGACCTATTACGGTGCGGAGGACAACTCCACCATTCTCTACGGCACAAAGGGCATCATGCGCATTTATGACGACCCTGCCCATTCCATCGTTGTCAAGCTGGCTGATGGGACTGAGAAGACCTATGATGTGGAGCAGATCCAGACCAATGACAACCAGACGGCATCCGGCGTTATTGATGAATTTGTCTCTGCAGTGGAGGAAAACCGCCCCAGCATTCTGGATGCGCAGGGCGTGCTGAACTCCATGAAGGCCGTGTTTGCCAGCATCGCTTCCAGCGAGAGCGGCAGCCCGGTGCTCGTTGAGGGGTAATAACTGTAAAACAGTTGTTATAAAAAAATTTTTATCTGGAGGAAGATCATGAAGAAAATTCTCGCAATTGCTCTCGCACTGTGCATGGTATTTGCTCTCTGCGCAGTATCCGCATCTGCTGACGGCAAGACCATCTATGTTCTCGGACCTACCCCTGACCACGGCTGGACGGCACAGGCCGGTGCTTATGCACAGGCAAAGTGCGAAGAGATCACCGCTGAAGGCACCTACAAGGCTGTCTACATCCCCGCATCCTCCGGTGAAGAGCAGGTTGACCAGATCAACACCATCGTTGCAAACGGCGACGCCGCTATCGTTGTTATGATGGCACTGGATGACTCCGCTCAGGCCGGCCAGGAAACCCTCTATGCAGAAGGAATCCCCTTCATCTCCTTCGACCGTATCATTGAAGCCACCGAGGCCTATGCAGCTCTGAACTACTCCGGTAACAACTGGGAGTGCGGCGCAGGCATTGCTTACTGGCTCCAGAAGAACGGCATGCAGCCGGGCGACACGGTTGTTGTTCTCTACGGCGACAACGGCACCGTCTGCTCCCGCCGTCAGGAAGGCTTTGAGCAGTTCCTCCGCGGCGAAATGAAATACTCCGACCTGAACAACGGCGAATTCGAGACCACACAGGTTTGGGAACAGGCTGACATCGACAACATCTTCAACGGCTACACCGTCGTCTGCAACTGGTCTGCTGACGGGGCATACGGCTACATCGAGCAGAAGTTCGATGAGATCGTTGCCGCTGCAAAAGCAAACACCGGCAAGCTCTACATCTACTCCATGGACGATGAGATGACCTTCGGTGTTCTCAACTATCTCCAGGCCGGTGCATCTGCCGAGACACTCGCCGACACGGAAGCTCTTGAGGTCTACATTTCCGCTATCGGCGGTATGCAGGAGCTCTACAACGTCATGGCTGGCACTGATGAGAAGAGCGAACTCGCTGCCAAGTACTTTGACGACATGATGTCCGTCTCCTTCAACCCGAAGATGATGCAGTCTGCTATCCAGTACGGCGTTGACTTTGTCAACGGCAACTGGGACTTTGAGCAGGGCTCCGGTTCCTACGAACCCGTGTTCATCGTTGACCGCACCAACGCAGCTGAGGTGGAAGGCTTCCAGGGTCACTGATTCCCGGATAAGCTTTGCCTGGCTTTAAGCTGAACCGACTTGCGGATGCAGGCACCCCCTGCATCCGCACCCTTTATCGGCATTTTACAGTTATTACACCATCATTCCTCTTGAATAAAAAAGGCACTAACAAGGGAGACCGCATTTATGACTATCCTTGAGATGAACCACATTTCCAAGTCATTCGGCGGAGCAAAAGCGCTTTCAGATGTCCATCTTTCCATCGAAAAGGGCGAAATCCATGCACTTCTCGGAGAAAACGGGGCAGGAAAAAGCACCCTGATGAACATTCTGACTGGCGTCATACCGGCGGATGAAGGCACCATTACCTTTCTTGGAAAACAGTATCCCAGCCCCACAATCCAGCAGATGGAGGCGGCCGGCATTGCATTCGTCCATCAGGAGCTGAATGTCATCAACGATCTGTCCGTCTCTGACAATATTTTTCTCTGCCGCGAAATCAAAACGAAGTTCGGCCTGATTGATCAGAAAGAGCAGCTCAAGCGGACCCGGCAGCTGTTTGAAGATCTTGGTGTGGATATGAATCCCTCCGCCATGGTCTCTGAGCTGAAGGCCAGTGAGAAGCAGCTTCTTGAAATCTGCCGTGCTCTTTATGCAGACGCCCAGCTTCTGATTCTGGATGAGCCTACCACATCCCTCTCCAACAACGAAATTGACCATCTGTTCGGTATCCTCCGCAGGCTGAAAGAACAGGGCAAATCCTTCATCTTTATCTCTCACAAAATGCCGGAGGTTTTTGCCATTTCAGACCGGTACACGGTCCTGAGAAACGGTGAATTTGTGGCGGAAGCGGAAGGATTTATCCGGGATACAGACCCCCACGCCATCACGTCTTTCATGGTCGGCAAGCAGTATGTTGACACGGAAGTTTACCAGCCCCGGCCCCTCGGCGATGTGGTGCTGAAGCTGGAAGGCTTTACCGGCGAGGGATTTGAAGATATAAACCTGGAGGCAAAACGCGGAGAGATCATCGCTTTCACCGGCCTTGCAGGCTGCGGCGCATCCGAACTGATGCAGACGATGTTCGGCGTGCTGCCCTCCACCGGCGGGACTTTCTCCGTCTACGGCAAGCCGCTGCAGGGTCCCGTTGTCAGCTTTATGAAGAACTCTGTTGCCATGCTGCCTTCCAACCGCAAAGAAAACTCCGTGGTGCCGGATATGAGCATTTTGGAAAACTTCTATCTGGCGGAGCATGAAATTTCCAAGCGGAAAAAACCCTTTATCAACACGAAGGAAGAGCTGGCACGCTATTCTGCCCAGAAGGAAGCTCTGCGCATCAAGGCCGGCAATTCGTCCGACAGCATCTCCTCCCTCTCCGGCGGCAACCAGCAAAAGGTCTTCCTTGCCCGCTGGCTGAATATCGGGGCAGACATTCTCCTCTTTGACAACCCGACCCAGGGTGTTGATGTAGGCGCCAAGGAGGAGATCTACAAGCTGATCCTTGATTTTGCCCAGCAGGGAAAAACCGTTATTATCAACACCCTCGAAATTCCGGAAATCCAGAAAGTGGCAGACCGGTGCGTCGTCTTTTACGAGGGAAAAATTGTTAAGATATTCGATCACAGCGAAGTCAACGAGCACAACGTTATGATGTATTCCACCAATGCTATTGAGACAACTCGGGAGGGCAGCAGCCATGAATAACAACAGTTTCGGCAAGAAGCTGGGCAGAGTCTGGAGCCAGTACAGCTATATCTTCGTTCTGCTGATCATCATGATCGGCTACGCGTTTACGATCCACTCCAACGGCAACACCTTTAAATTCAGTCACATTGCAGCCATCCTCGGCAGCCAGAACACCTGTATTGTCGGCACCATTGCCCTTGGCATGGCGTTTGTCATCATCACCGGGCAGATTGACCTGTCGGTTGGTTCCTCCCTTGTGCTGTGCACCGGCGTTACCATTGTGGTGTTTAACCTGACGGACAATGTGTTCCTCATGATCCTCGCCGCCCTGGCAACCGGCGCTCTCTGCGGCCTCATTAACGGGCTTCTGGTCGGGCTTGGCAAAATGCCGCCCTTCGTCGTCACCCTCGGCACCATGCTGATCTACCGTTCGCTCACCCTCTCCGTCGTGCGGAAGGTAGACCCTGCCATCAGCGGCTCCTCCTCCAGTCAGTTCGCCATGATCAGCAAAAAGGCCAACTACCAGTTTCTCCGCATGCAGTTTGGCACCGGGAAGCTGAAATTCGGCACATTCTCGATTCCGTATATCTTCTTCGTCTTCCTGCTGGTGGCAATCATCCTGATTATTGTCTCCCGCAAGACAAAATACGGCAAGAGCGTATACGCAGTTGGTTCTAATGAGAAGAGCGCCCGCCTCGCCGGCATTAATGTCACCTGGGTGAAGATCTCCGTTTTTGTTCTCACCGGCGTTCTGGTGGGTATCGCCTCCATCCTGCAGGCCTGCAAGATCGGCAATGTGACCCCCGCCTCCTCCGGACAGAGCTATGAGATGTATGCCATTGCCTCGGTTGTGCTGGCAGGCGTCAGCATGGCAGGCGGCAAGGGAAACATGCTGGGTGTTATCTTCGGTGCCCTCTCCTACACCACCATTAACTTTATCATTGTTTCCATCCCCGGCCTCAGTGTGGACATTCAGGACACCTTCCAGGGCCTCGTGCTCATCATCGTCATCCTGATTCAGACTGCAGGCCCGGCCATCAAGGAAAGCTTCCAGCGCTCCCGCAAACGCCGCCTTGCCTCAGCAAAGGCAGAATGAAAATCCTATTGCGCTGACAGGACAAAAGGACAAAACTCTGTACCGCAAGTGCCAACTTGTTTCGTACACTGAGTTTTGTCCTTTTTGTCACGCTGTCCTGCCATTCTCCTTTGCATTTTGTCATTTTGTCACACCGGAAAAATAATAATTCGGTAATCCTTTTCTCTCGTGTCTGTGTTACTATGCTGTCCGGAAAGGTGGTGCATGGAAATGGCCGCAAACCGGATTCTGCTGGTGGAAGATGACCACGCTATTGCCGATGCCGTCGCACTGAACCTGCGCACGGTAGGCTATGAGGTAGTATTCTTTGACGACGGCGGCATAGCTGCCGATTCCCTGAAGACAGATCACTCCTATGACCTCGCCCTGCTGGACATTATGCTCCCCGGGATGGACGGCTTTGAGCTGTTTGCACGGATGGAGAAATATAACATCCCTGTTATCTACATGACCGCCCGGACCGACAGCGAATCTGAAGTGCGAGGGCTCAGGGATGGTGCAGAGGATTATATTGTGAAGCCCTTTGCCATCGTGACTTTGCTGGTGCGGATTGAGAAGGTGCTGACCAGAACGGGGCGGCTTAATCAGGTTTATCGTTACCGGGACTTCACATTGGATGCGGAAAACCGCACTTTGACCCGGGCCGGAGAACCGATTGACCTGCCGCCGCTGGAATTTGATGTCTTCACCGTCCTGATAAAAAACAAAAACCGCACAGTTTCACGTGACCGCATTCTGAATGAAATCTGGGGAGAGGATTATTTCGGAGACATCCGGACTGTTGACGTACGCATTGCAAATCTGCGAAAAAAGCTGGGGCTGTCAGAAGAAATCCGCACCATCTCCAAAGCCGGATACCGCCTGGAGGAGGCACGGAAATGAAGCTCCGGAAAAAGGTTTCACTGCTGTGCAGCCTGGTTCTGGTGCTTGCAGTCGGCGTCTGCTCGACAATACTGATCGACCGGGCCGGAGATAAAATTCTGAATCTCACCTATGCTAACACGCAGCAGAAGCAGCAGGCGCTGGTTACCGCCTTCACCAACATGCTTACCTATTACCATGATGAGCTTGACAGTTCCGTCACCTCCCGCTCTCTGATGAAATACTGCTTTTCACAGGTTGCGGACGCTGAAGCCGTTCTGAAAGCGGACGGCGAAACGCTCTGCTCCTCTCTCTCGATCGATCCCGGCGAATATCTGACGCCTGTCAGCCCTTCTCTGCCGGAGTACCGCGTCATCAGGGAAGACGGACGCAGGCTTCTCATTGCCGGCAGCACGGTGCTTCTTTATCGTCAACAAAATTCACCCGAATGCCTTGTTTATTTGGTACAGGATATCACCTCGGTCTATGATCAGATTCACTCGCTTATCCGGCAGTTCGCAGTGATCGGAGCGGTCTTTATCGGTCTGGGCGTTTCGCTGATTGCTCTTCTGGTACGACGGTCTCTGTTACCTCTTCAGAAGCTGCAGATAGCTGCCTCACACATTGCAGCGGGCAACTACACAGAGCGTGCAGCTGTTTCTTCCGCCGACGAAGTGGGGGCCCTGGCAAAAGACTTCAACACAATGGCAGCATCAGTTGAACAACGGATCGGCGAACTCACCGAGACGGCAGAGCGCCAGAGACTCTTTATCAGCGGCGTAACCCATGAATTCAAGACACCCCTGACAGCGCTTCTGCTGAATGTTGATTCGCTCCAAAACACCTGTATGCGTGAAGATGAACAAGCCGAAACCCTTGATCGCATTTCGCAGCAGTCCCGCTGGCTGGAGCAGCTGGTGCAAAAGCTGCTGAAGCTTATCACACTCAATCAGCTCCCGGCGCTAAAGCCGGTCTCCGTCCCTCCCCTGCTGGACCGCGTGCGGGATAACACGGAGGCCTCACTCTCCGCCCGGGGAATTACGCTGGAAACGTGCTGCACGGTTGACCGGCTGAATCTGGACGCCGATCTGATGCAGTCAGTCCTGGTGAACCTGGTGGACAATGCCGCAAAGGCTTCCTCTGCCGGGCAAACCGTCATGCTCTCTGCGAGCCCGGAAGGTTTTACCGTTCAGGACCGGGGATGCGGAATCCCGCAGGACGAGATAAATCGAATCACGGAACCTTTTTACATGGTTGACCGGTCCCGAAGCAAAAAGACGGGGGGAATGGGTCTCGGCCTTGCACTGGTGAAAGAGATCGTGGCGGCACACGGCGGAACCCTGGAAATAAAAAGTGAAGTCGGTGCGGGCACCACAGCACGGGTGCTTTTAAAGCAATCATAATTCGGTAATCTTTCGGTAACGACTTTTCTCTCAGAATCAGCTAAGCTTGAGGCACATTCTGATGAAAAGAGGTACAACTCATGCGAAAAACAATTTCTCTTGTGCTGGCTGGTGTGCTTGCTCTCGCTCTGCTCCCCGGCTTCGGTAAAGCCGAGAACACCGCATCTGTTCTCACAAAAGAGCAGGAGCAGCTGCTTCAGACGGCAGAAAGCGGCAGAGAAGGCTCCGTCCTGCTCCCTGAGCTGGAGGTTCCGGATCGCTTCACAGGTGACTGGTCCGGCGTTGAAGGGTTCATAAACGTCCATGCCGATGCTGCAATTGAGCTTCCCGATAAAGAAAAGATACCCATCGGAACCATTTCCCGCAGGGATTTCACGCAGGAGGATGCAGACAATCTGATACGCGTGTTTCTCAAGGGTAACACTCTTTACGAGGAGCTCGGGATGACGAAGCAGCGGGCTCTTGATCGCCTGGAGCAATATGAATCCATGCAGCGTGGTGAAATCCCGCTGGAAGGTGACTCCCTCACCCTTGAAAACCTGCCCGAGGTCATAGAACGCTGGAAGGAATATGTCCGCACCGCCCCGGAAGGAGATGAACGCATCCCTGCGTCTGCAAAGTTTGAAAGCAAAGACTACGGCGAGGAGCTGCGCGGATGGACCGAAGTGGGCGGACGGGAAGTGCACCTTTTCATCCAGAATCAGAGCAGCTTCTGGGACCATGCCAGTGTCTTCGAGCCGGGATACGGAGATCCGAACGGGACCTGGGCACAGCCGATATCTCTGATCCCGGACGAAGCCTTACCCGAACCGCTGACAGTCGGCTTTTCCGCAGGCGATGCTCTCTCTCAGGGCGATGAGCTGATAGCGAAGCTCGGCTTTCAGAATGTGATCTGTGATGAGATCACACCTGTCTTCTTCACTTCCACAAACCCATATGCTGTTGATGCGGATGAAAGCCTGCCGGAAGCAGAGAGCGACATTGCAAAGCTGATTCTCGCTACGGGGTACGAGCTCCACTATGTCCGCTGTCTGAACGGCTTTCCCATCGGCTATACTTCTGCCTCCGGCACTGCCTCGACGGAAACCGGAGCCCCCATGCGTGCATGGATGTACGAATACATTACGCTGGACATTACAGAAGACGGCGTCAAATGCTTCCAGTGGTTCTCTCCCCATACAGAGCCGGTGATGCTGGCAGAGGACAGCAGGCTTCTTCCTTTCGATCAGGTTGCGGAAATCTTTGCCCGTATGATGATGGTGAAGAACAATGACGTGCTGTATGTCAACGCCCGTAACGGCTTCACAACCACCAGAAACTTCCGCATCAGCAAGGTCAGCCTCACCATCATGCGTATCCGGGACAGAGAAAACTTCGACGAAGGCATGCTGATCCCGGTATGGGACTTTTGCGGCACCGTGCAATACGAATACGACGGCTGGGACAATTACGGTTTCACAGGGGATCACGAAGAGAGGATCTTCCTCACTGTCAATGCCGTCGATGGCAGCGTCATCGACAGGGATCTGGGTTTTTAAATGACAAGCTGTTCATCCATCTTATCATAATAATTCTCGGTTGCTGCCATTGCCTACAGCGCAATACATAAATTGCCAAAGCCTTCCGCCGTTAGAGCTATCGTGCTCTCATCATAGCAGGAGAATAACCACGGTTTTCTATACAAGGAGTATTATCTTTCATTCGTTCATAAATCTTACTGAACTCATCCATTTTAACTTCTCGTATTCCTCTTTGTTCCAGATAATTCAAAATGTCATCTTGTGTATATGCAAGAGCAATTTGTTGGTGAATCTCTGAAACAAGTCTCATCGCTTCTTCTTTATTCTTTCCTTTTTCTATCAGCCAAGTGAGCATACGGTTATGCCAGTATTCTTTTACCGGATATCCATACTCCAGCAATTCAGAGATTTCGTTTTGTCGCATAATGTAGTATGGCTTTCCGCTTTGTGCTTCGGCAAGCTGTTTTCGTATTTCCGGATGCTCTATATAGTAATCTGAGCATATCAGATTGTTGTCTATTTGAACATCAACGAAATCTTCTTGTATGAACTTGATCAGCCCCGGAACTTCCTCCGGCTTCATTTCAGGATTGTCTGTTCTTCTGCATAGACGACAAAATCTATTCATAGGAATTTCGCCGTAATAGACAGGAATGATTCTATTCATTATTTTCATGATCCACTGGATCTTCTGCCGCTTTTCCTGAAACATTTCTGTATTGACAATCGGATATACTTCCTTCAATTCTTCCGGAATCCATACAGCCAACATATTTTTCTGTTTGGCCAAATACCCCAGATAGCACAGCTTTTCTACTGCCTCTCTCCGTTCCTCTGGGAAAGTATACAGATCGTCCTCAGAACGGATCGCCTCTTCAAATGTCTGTAATTCTTCATCATTCAGCATATAGAAATCTCTGCGGATGATTACAGGCTCCAGCAAATAATGTGTCAGTTCCCGTGCAAGTGTTTTACTCGTCATGCCTTTATATCGCGGCACTTCAATTCTCCGAGCTATTTTATCCAGCGCACTTTTGGGATAGGCTCCCAGTATTTCTTCCATTGTCGCGTGTGTTGACTTTTTCCCGGGATTTACTGTTGAGGAGATCTTAATGTCTTTTTTCTGAAATCCTTTCGTCTGTCGTTCTGCAGTCGGATATTCTGTTTCTTCTTTCAGAGGCAATACAGTATTCAATTGTTTATCCTGTATGATTGTTCGAAGAAGATCAGCAGTCTTTTTTATTTCCTTCTCCGTGGATCTTTGAATTGCATTGTCACAAGCAAAAAATTTTTCAACGCAAGGGATGGTTATTACTTTTTCGGCGGCTTTTACAAGCAATTCTTTCCTGGTTAGATAAACCGGATCACCTACTTCAAACCGGAAGCCATCCTGGATCCGGCTGACACAGCCCTCCACATCAAAACCTGCCGGGACCCTCATCTTTGAGATAACCGGACCTGAGAATGGATAATCCTGGATATCTTTTTCTATCTCAATTCTGTATTCTGTTTTCCCGTTTGTATAAGAAAATGATTTTACACAATCAAAGTATTCTGGTAAAAACACACCGGAAGCATCGGCGGCATCATGATAATAATCGGCTTTCAATGGCCGCTTTTCATCCGGTTCATATACTCTTGCTATTCGGAGGAACATAAAGGAAAAAGCTTCCGTATCATTCTGTCCTGTCAGCGCATCCAGAATCAGACTCAGTGAAGAAAAAGAAATTCCTGCAGAGATATAACATCTCCACCAGACAGGTGGTCTGCTGTCTTTCCTCAAAACTTTCAATAAATACCCCTGCATATTCTGAACCTCCTTCCGCAGAAACTATTGTTACAAATATTTCTTTATACCCCCGTATTGAAGTATTCTGCCTTCAATTTCCGGTGCTTTCGTGTATCCCTTTACAGTTAATTCATACGCTGATTGCCGAAGCGCTTCTTTAAACCTTCGGACCATTTCTTCAAAATGGGTCATCGCTATTTTCTCTCCAATTCCGACTCTTCTCGCCGCGACTCTGAATGCCTCTCCTGAGATGTCATCAACAGATAATGCATCTCCTATCGAAAAAGCCATATCTCGTGTGCATTGTTCATACACTACTGTACTGACTATATCGTAAGCCGGTGCCAGTCGCATTGTTCTCAGATTGCTGTCATGCAGGATAGAAAAATTCTTGATATGTGCATCTGTATTACCGATCAGATAATGAAATATGATAAGATCCCACAATTTCAGTTGGTCTTTAATCGGATCAGCTGAATGCTTTCGGAGAATCTCAAACATCATCTCCATATACCCTTTCTGCCCTTTCTCATACTTCTCTGCTGATGGGATGCCCATGGCCTGTGCAAAATCCTCCTGATGAAGGCGATCCGGACGAGGTAAGCCGCTGATCATGTCCGGTCTCCGACTGAAAACCCGATCATATCGTTGCGTAGCAAACAGCACTTCATTCTCATTGCCTTCTCCGGTGTTGATGATAAAACTCCTCGGTATCGAGATGCCGCAACGCGCAGCTGTAAGCATCGATAACTGTTCATTCGTTACTATTGCTCCCAAGCGGATATGACTTTGCTTGACTATATGAGTACTCGGCGCCGTACCTCGTGGGAGATACCATCTGTTCCCCGGCATATCATAGTAGAGCCCTACTTTTCCGGATGCTCCGGTTAAAGACAGATGGGCCTTGATTACAAACTCTGAAGATTTTTCGACACCCTCTGCTGCGAGTTCTTTCACTTGCTTCTCTGATATTCTCTCGTAAGAAGCCTCTGTCTCCTCTGCTTCTTCTGTAATACTGACAGCTCCAAGGCATTCCCTGCCTAATCCATGGAGGATAGTGAGATAATCACTCTCGTCCACATGCATATATCCGGCTACAGAGCGTCGCGTAAATCCCTCCGGAAGAAGACCTTCAAAATAGTTTTTCGTCTGTACAGCCGAAAAAGGGGCACTCTGTAATGGCAGGCTTAATGAAATCGGAACCTTGCAGGATTTTATATATTCTTCATCATAGCAAAATCTTGCCGTCTGAGAATTCTCTCCCGCAATTGTCCCGACAGAAACCATCAAGCCCTCGCGTTCAATTTTTACCTTGTAAGAAACCATATCTGATCAGCCTCTCGGTGACAGGCTGCAGTCCAGGCCAAGAAGGTTTGCAAGGTAGACTGCCTTGCCAAGTTCTGCAGTGCTTTTTCCGTTTTCCAGATCTGAAATAAAACTGACACTGAATCCGCTGAACTCTGAAAGGAAGGCCTGAGTATAACCCAGTTCTTTTCTTCTTTTTCGGATTTCCTGTCCGAAGGATTTTGCGTCGGTTATCGTCATATGTCCCTCCTCAATGCCGTACGGCGAAGTATCTCATATTATGATCGTTTATGAGCCGTACGGCTTATTTTTGTTAGAGTCATTATATTATAAGCCGAACGGCCCAGTCAAGCAGTTTTTGACGTCTTTTCTCCATCCAGTGCTTGAACTATTACCTGAATTGCATTACAATTTCTCACAACGAAGACAGATGCCCCGCAAAGCAGACCTGAAATCCCTGTTTTCGGCCTTCGCAACCGTCAGTTGCGGAATTTCCAAGCCCGGTTGGTGGCATGCAACGGACATTTCAGCTATATTCTCTCTCGAAAAAACAACTTGCAAAGGAGCAGAGAAATGATTTTAGCAGATAAAATTACTGACCTCAGAAAAAAGAACGGCTGGTCACAGGAAGACCTCGCCGAAAAGATGGGCGTTAGCAGACAATCTATTTCAAAATGGGAGAGTGCGCAGTCCGTCCCTGACATGGGGAGAATTGTTCGGCTTTCCGAAGTGTTCAGCGTCAGCACCGACTATTTGCTGAAGGATGAACTGGAAGCGGAGCGGAATGAAGTGATTCCTGTCGAGGATTCCGACACGCCTTTTCTCACGATATCCATGGAGGAGGCCTCCGAATTTCTGCAGATCAAGGAGAAGAACGCAGCACGCGTTGCGCTCGGCGTGATGCTCTGTGTCCTCTCCCCCGTTTTGCTGATCTTCCTGAGCGGAGCACAGGAATTCGGAAAGCTGGCGCTCACCGAGAATCAGGCAGCAGGGATCGGCATGGTTGTTCTCCTCCTTCTGGTAGGATGTGCCGTAGCACTCTTCGTCACCTGTGATATCCGCCTGAAGCCCTACGAAGCTTTGGAGAAGAGCCCGATTGAAACGCTGTACGGTGTCACAGGCATGGTTCGCGAGCGGAAAAGCCGGTATCAGCCGACCTATACGCGCCATCTGACCATCGGCATACTTCTCTGTGTTGCCGCTGTAATGCCCTTATTCATCTCTCTCTTTTTCTCGGAAGAAGACAACCTGCACCAGATTATTGCCATGTGCCTTCTGCTGGTGCTTGCGTCCGCCGGATCACTTCTGATCGTCCATACATCCATTATCTGGGGCAGCTTTCAGCAGCTTCTGGAAGAAGGCGATTATTCCCGCAGCGCAAAAGAAGACTCCAGAAAATACGGTTGGATCAGCGGAAGCTACTGGATGCTGGTGACAGCAGGATACCTCGCATGGAGCTTTACTTCCGGAAAATGGTCTGACTCGTGGATCGTCTGGCCGATAGCTGCCGTAGCCTACGGCGCGGTATACGAGATTGCCAAAGCCCTCCGCCAGAGGGGATGAAAACCTGCAGAAACCAGCGATATATCAGAACTTCTTAACAGGACAAAAGGACAAAACTCCGTACTGCAAGTGAAAACTTGTTTCGTACGCTGAGTTTTGTCCTTTTTGTCACGCTGTCCTGCTGCATAAGTTCTCTGCCATTCTGCTCGCCTGCATACCTACATGAGAGCATAAATGTGAATTTTCTGTGAACAGTTTGAATTTCCGCCGATTGTTCCCATTTATGGGACATATCATGTGAGAAAATAGAACCATCAAAGGGATTTTTAAACCCGCAAGGAGGTTTTATGATGAATTCTCAGTTTTCTATCACACTGTATGTTTCTACGGAAATCTGGAATCCGCAGAATTGCTGGTATCCTTACAAGGTGACGGCAACAACAGAAGACGTTCTGCGAGATGTTGTTCGCTTCGACCACGTATTTGTCAAATTCAAAAGAAATCGCAGAAATAACAAGAACTTTGAATATGCGGATTATCTGGTTCTGGACTGTGACAATGACCATTCCGATTTCCGGGAAGACTGGATCTGGCCGGGGGATCTTTCCGATCTGATGCCGGGCGTCAGCTATGTCACATATTCCAGCAGAAATGACAATGAGCCGAAAGGAGATAAGTCTCCACGGCCGCGTTTTCACGCGATCTTCCCGATTGACCGTGTCACTGATGCGGAGGAATATGCTTCACTCAAACGAAAGACCGCTGAGCTCTTCCCTTTCTTCGATCATAACGCACTGGATGCCGGCAGATTTTTCTTTGGCACTGATGCCTCACAGATCGAATATGAGACCGGAGATATGAATCTAACCCGCTTTCTGGCTCTGCAGGATCAGATTTCGGATGATCCGAACCCTGCACCGGAGCAAACTGAACCGTCGGCTGAAAAAGGAAATCTGATTCCCGAGGGCGAACGGAATACAACGCTCTCCGTGAAGGCGGCGAAACTCCTCAAACGCTGGGGCGACACCGATGAAGCCCGCCGAAGATTTGAAGAGACAGCTTCCTGTTGCGTACCTGCTCTACCGGAAAAAGAACTCAACCAGATCTGGAAGAGCGCACTGAAGTTTTACCGGAAGATCAGTTCCGTGCCCGGGTATGTGCCGCCTGCCGAATACGGTCACCAAAGTGAACTTCCTGCAGCTCCTGCAGCACAGCAATGGGAAGAGCCCATTCCTCTTGTGGATGAAAAGCTTCCGGTTTTCCCTGTAGATTCCCTCCCGAAAATCATGAAAGACTATGTGCTTGCCCTGTCGGAATCCCTGCAGACCGCCGTCGACATGCCTGCCGCCTGCGCTCTGGGTGTGCTCTCCGTCTGCCTGCAGAAGAAGTACAACGTCCGCATCCGCAGCGACTGGGCGGAGCCGATCAATCTCTACTCCCTCGTCATAGCGGAACCCTCTGAGAAGAAATCTCCCTGTCTCAGGCACATGATCCAGCCGATTACCCGGTATGAAGCGGAATGGAATAAAACGCACAAGGAAGACATTGAAATAAGCCAACGAAAGAGCCGCGCTCTTCGTAAAAGAGCAGATGACGCCGAAAGAGCTTATTCAAATGGAAAAATCTCAGAAGAGCAGATGAGGACAGCTGCAAGGGAAGCAGATAACTATCCCGCTCTGGATTATCTCCGGATCTTCGTGGACGACGTCACTCCCGAGGCACTGACGTCACACCTGGCGGCAAATCGGGGCACCTGTTCCATCATGTCAGCAGAAGGCGGAATCTTTGAAACCTTTGCAGGCCGATACAGCGGCTCGGCAAACATCGACACCGCCCTCAAGGCTTATCCCGGCGATCCCATCCGGGTGGATCGGGAGGGCAGGCCGAGTGAAACGATCTCGGACCCTGCCATGACAATTCTCATGATGATCCAGCCGGATGTTCTGTCTTCTGTGATGGGTAACAGCGCCTTCCGTGGCCGTGGCCTGACGGCAAGATTTCTCTATTCCCTGCCGGAATCCCGGGTCGGAAGCCGGAATGTCAATCCGGCCTCTGTCCCTCCTGAGGTCCGCAGAGCATATGAAGAATTTGTTCTCGGACTGCTGCAGGAGGAACTGCCGGACACGCCGGAGGAGATCACCCTCTCCGAAGAAGCAGAGCAGGCACGCATTACTTTTGCTGAAGACCTGGAGCGTCGGCTTCTCGGTGACCTGACTGATATCCGTGACTGGGCCGGGAAGCTGGAGGGAAACACCATGCGCATCGCCGGCCTGATCTGTCGCGCTGAGGCAGGACCGGACGGGCGTATACAACCGGGGAATCCGGAGGAAGACCCTCACTATGAGATTACCGGCAGGCAGATGTTCAATGCAATTCGCATTGCGAATTATTACGTTGAGCACACAAAAGCCGCCTACCGGAAAATGGGCATTGAAATGCTGACAAGCCGTTGCCAGCGTGCTTTGGCCGTTATTAAAAAACAGCATCTCGAAACGCTGAAGCTTCGCGAACTCATGCGAAACTGCCGCTTTCTTACCACGGCAGATGAGGCGCAGAAGGTTCTTGACCATCTGGAAGAGTATGCCTACATCGCCATCCGTGATCCGGAAACCCGCCGTAAACCCGGCAGGCCTGGTAACCCGATTTATGACGTCAATCCCCTTGTTTTTCAGGAGAACTGATTTCGAAAGATCTTGCGTAAAATTTTACTTCATGTTATACTAACATACAGAGAGGATGTGATGATATGGCAAATATTTGCCCGGTTTCGGACCTGCGAAACTATAACACTGTTCTTGAAAACATCTCCGCCGGATCCCCTGTTTATCTCACCGTTAACGGGAGGGGCAGATACACCATCCGGGATATTTCAGATGATGAGGAATTTGAAAAAACCAAAGCCATGCTTCATCTGATGTGTGAGCTGAATGAAGGAAGGCGTTCCGGTGAAGAAGAAGGCTATCTCTCTTCTGAAGACGTGAGAGCAACCTTTCGGAGTAAGGCAGAATGACATATGAAGTCCGTTATTCCCCGTCTGCTCTGCGAGACCTGGAAAGAATCCGTGCAGACGTGCTTCATGTCTCCGGAAACAGCAATACCGCCTTCCGTTATATTTCCGAGTTGTTAGATAAAGTAGAGTCGAAAAAGTGTTATCCAAAATCCGGGACACCGTTATATTATGAGGACGGTTTCACCGGCTACTATTATGTCGCATATAAGGCCTATCTCGCATTCTACCGGATCAAAGATGAAACAATACTCGTAGACAGAATTCTCCCCGGAAAGAGTGATTATATGCGCCGCCTCCACCTTGGGTGACAATTTCACAGCAGGACAAAAGGACAAAACTCCGTACCGCAAATGTACGCCAGAGTTTTGTCCTTTTTGTCACACTGTCTACTGCTGTTAATCCGTAATATGAATAAGCAGAATTCTCCCATGACAAAATGTCAGTATTCCTGTATGTGCAGGATCATAAGTTTCAGGGTGAATTTTTCCATACCGATTATTCATTCTTTTACTGATCCGCTTGTCAGTCCTGCCGTGATGCGATCCGAGAAGAAGAAGTAAATAACAATAATAGGTAGAAGTGCAATCGTAACCCCGGCAAAGACTTTGTTCCAGTTTGCAAGGAAATCTGCTGTATATGTATAGATTCCCAATGTCAACGTTTTCAATGTGGATTTTGTCAGGAAAACAAGTGGCATATAAAAATCATTCCAAATCATAACGAAGTTCAATAGCGCTACTGTAAATATAACAGGTCTCGTCACCGGGAGAACTATACGCATAAAAATATCCAATTCACTCGCTCCATCAATCCTTGCAGCTTCTAATAGAGCCTTTGGAAATGAATGAAAAAATTTTGAGAATACTGTAAAAGAAAATGAAAGATTTGCCGCATAAATCAGGGATAGGCCAAGAAGGGAATTATTCAGGTGTAATCGAGTCATTATAACAAAAAGTGGAAGGATTCCTAACTGGATAGGGAACATTAGTCCTACGAGGAAATAGGTTTGCAAAAAACTCTTTCCTCTGAACTCGAACATAGCTATCCCGTAAGCCAGAGATGACGATACAATGATTAATAAAACCAGGCTCAAGCCAACCAACACCAGACTATTGACAAGATTTCGAATAAAATTATCTTCTATCAACACAACTCTGAAGTTTTCAAATACAAATTTATGCGGCCACCCCATAGTATTATTGATCAAATCTGACCTCGTTTTAAATGCATTCAAGAAAGATAATCCTATCAGATAAATTGCTATAAAGGAATAGAGGATTAATACTCCGGATATTATTCCTTTTGTAATACTGCTGGCTCGAGAATCGTTCAGCTCATGAATGTTCCGTTTTCTTTTCATATCAGAACCTCATTTCTCGTTTTCGTAGGATGATTCTTGTAATCAAAGAGATAACCAGTATAATGATAAACATCGTTACTGAGATAGATGAACCAAAACCTAAAGATGTTTCGCCAAAATAGGTTCCACCGAACGCATAGCGGTAAAAAACCATATTTACAAAATCTATGCTGTTATTTACACCGCCCTGTACGCCCCCTAACATGAAAGGAATATCAAACATTGTAAGAGCATAAATGGTTGAGAGTGTAATAACTGTTGAGATTGAAGATTGTAGCTGTGGGAATACCACATAAAAAAACTTTTGATGCTCATTACATCCATCTATTATTGATGCTTCAAGAATCGATTCATCTATTTCTTTCATATTGGCATTAAATATCATCATACCATTTCCAATACACGCCCATATCACAACAATTACAAACAGCTTGAAGCTCAAATCGGGATTTCCAAGCCATGCGCTTTTTGAGAACCCAAGCTTCTCTAAAATAGAATTCAACAATCCGATATTTGGATGAAAAACCATTAATGCGAAAAATCCAACTATTGATGTTGAAATTACATAAGGTAAAAAAAGCATGAATTGAATATACCGATGCCCCCTTATTCTTATGAACAATATATACGCAAAAAAGATCTGCAAAGGGGTAATAATCAGCAAAACACAGATGAGATATTTGATATTATTTCCCAAAGCATTAAAGAATATTCTTGACATTCTTCCGCCACCAAGCAACTTTTGAAAATTGGCAAAACCGACAAACTTCATTGGTCCTATTCCGTTCCATTCAAAAAAGCTGTAATACATGGCAAAAATAATGGGAATAATCATAAATAGCGTATATAAAATAAAACCTGGCGTAATAAATCCTAAGTATGCCCTGTTCTTTTTCATTGATGATGTCTCCTTTATGGGAAACACCGGAAAGCAACTGCTTTCCGGTGCCTTGAAAACTAATATAGCTCTGCTTACTTCTCCATCTCCTGAAGCTCATTTAAGAAATCTTCAACGCTGATTCCGCCAGAGAAGACCTTTGCCTGATCCTCTTCCCAAACCTGACCAGGAGCCTCTCCTTCCGCTGCCTGTGCTACAAGGATATTGTACCAGCTCTCTGTCATAATATCAAACTTTGATACATCATTTACAACCGGATCAGCCGTTTCGATTTCACTAATGCACGGAATTACATTCAGAGTATTTACCCAGATAGATTGACCTTCAAGGCTTGCGAAGAAATTGACGAATGCCAGTGCTGCCTCTTCATTTGCTGTAGTGGCATTCACTGAGAAGCCATTAGCTGAAGTTCCTACAAACGGAACAACACCGTCTGAAGTAGGGATCTGAAATGCTCCATAATTCAAGTCAGGATTATTGGCATTGATTGTCGCAATATTCCATGTTCCGTCAATTACCATAGCTGCCTCGCCTTTTGAAAATGCGAGGATAGCTCCGGAACCATCTACACCAGTATAGCCAACGCCATAATATCCGGCTTCACCCCATTCGACCATTTTCTTCATTGCGGAAACAACTCGTTCATCATTTATTGCAACTGTGTTTCCTGCGACGTACTCCTCCAAATAATCCAATCCGGTTGCTGCAAGAACCGGTTCAAAGAAGAACAGGCATTCCCATGGATCCATAGCTCCGAAAGAAACAGGAATATAACCTGCATCTTTGATTATCGGCAAAATTGCTTCAAACTCCTCAAATGTTTTCGGGATACTAAGTCCGAGTTCATTGAAGATATCCTTATTGTAAAATACTGCACGTCCATCTACAGACGCTGTCGGGCTGGAATAAACTTTCCCGTCAACTGTTGCTATCTTCATAGTAGTATCTGAGAAAATAGAATGATCCAGCTTGTCAGTCAAATCCATCAACAGCCCCTGCTGAGCGTAAGCAGGCATATTCGTGGTAGCGGTTCCATTTGTCCAGAACAGATCCGGCGCCTCTCCTGCCTGAAATGCTGTTGCAAGAAGATTATAATACTGATCCGATGTCTTCACCTGGAAATCGACACTAACATCAGGATATTTCTCCTGGAATGCGGCAATCACCGCTTTACCTGCTTCCTCAAACTGCGATGTGTGTTCCCAGATAACTAATTTCCCGCTTGGTTCTGCATACGCAAATGGCGACAGTGCAAGAACCAGTACCAAGGCAAGTGCTATCCATGCTTTTTTCATGATATTTCCTCCGTATCAATATTTTTCTAGCCTTTTCAGGCTGAATTGTCTATATTATATTCAGAGGAATAATACTTTTCAATTGACGAACTTATCTCAATTATTCACAATTATCAGTTATCAGCTTATTTGAAATTCAAAACAAAAGCTTTTGGTTCAAATTATTAAATTATCTTGCCTGTCTGTTTTCCTTTCTCTTCTCACTTCATCCTGGTTTATTTATTATTTTCCACCTTCTCTTTACAATTTTGCATGGCTCTTAATTCTTTCTGGTGATAAAATAATATTGATTTATTGTATCTTGAGAGGAATCGCTATGTATGGTTATATGAGAAAATACCCCAACCAGATTCCGTGGATTTCCGGAGAAGGTGCGCAGCTCGGCGATGCCTGGTGGATTTGTGTTCCATCAAAAGAGTATCATCGATTACAGAGATATGATCGCAAGCAGATCGAAGATGCTTTTTTTGTTCTGTCACTTACAATTTCAAACATTCCTTCGGAGGCAATTGTCCATGTTAGTGCTGTGAATCGTTATAGATTATATGTCAATGGAAAACCTGTTTCCTTTGGTCCGAGAAAAGGAGATATATACAGCTATTATTATGAAACACTGGATATATCTCCCTTTCTGACGCATGGTTCAAATGTTATTGCCGCCTATGTTGTATCTGTCTCTTCTAGAGCGATGCAGATCGGACAGAACAAGACTATGTCTTCCGGTTCTATTATTTCCGGATTGGAAGCAACAGGATTCATTCTGGAAGGAACAATAGACAATATCAGTATCAGTACCGGGATAGCAGACTGGAAGGTCCGCCTGGACGAGTCAAAACAGCACCATCACTTTGCTTTTAATGATGCACACGGATCATTTGAAAACGTAGATGCTCTCAAAATTCCCTGGGGATGGAATGAGTCGCCTTTTATATCAAAAGATTGGATATCTGCTGAAAAGCTGTTTCGTCCCGGATGCAATTACTATGGTCAGATTCGTGCTTTACCACTGATTTCTCGTCCATTCGCTCAGATGGAAGAAACACCAATTAATTTTCTTCGTCAGCTACGGGGTAGGTCTGACTCTATCATCAATTTTGACGACAATGGTTTAGCCCATATTCCTCCAAATACCCATGCTTCATGCATTCTTGATGCCGGTGTTCATACTACTGCTTTTCTTTCCACGACATGGGAAGGTTCCGGTGCTGCTATCCGTTTTACTTACTCAGAATCGATGTGGCTGCAAGATGATTCCGGAAGATATTACAAAGCATGTAGAGATGATATCAACGGTTTTGTTATTGGCTCTTTCGATCTTATAAAAACAAGTAATGCTGGCGTATATGAGCCCTTCTGGTTTCGTACTTTTCGTTTCATTTCTGTAGATGTAACAACTGCCGAGAATTCACTGACACTCCAGTTGCCGAAAATGCGGCGAACTGGTTATCCTCTAAATATCAGAACACATATATACTCTTCAAATAAAGACATTATGTGGCTTTGGGAGACGTCCCTGCGGACGCTGAAAAACTGTATGCACGAAACATTTGAAGACTGTCCCTATTATGAGCAGTACCAATATGTTATGGATTCGAAACTGGGGATGGATTTTGTCTACGCCATTTCCGATGATCTAAAGTTCCCATCAGCAACGTTATGGGATTTTCATAGTTCTCTCAGACCTGACGGAATGATTTCCTGCAGCTATCCATCAAACGAAACGCAAATCATTCCCGGATTTTCTTTACAATTTATCTGGATGGTAGAGCGCTATTATCATCACACTGCAGATAAAGCTGTAGTCGTTTTCTACCGGCCAACCATTGACGCAATCCTGAATTATTTTGACCGCCACATAGGAGATACAGGTTTATGTGAAGGGCTTGGTTACTGGGAGTTTGCAGACTGGTCAAAAGAATGGAATGCCTGTCATGGTCGCCCCGATGCCATACAACACGGGCCTTCCACTATTTTTAACCTGATGTATGCCTGGTCTCTTCAGCTTGCTGCACGATTGATGGCAGAAACAGGAAGAGATGGGCTTTCTGAAGAATACAACTGCCGTGCCCAGAACATTTTAACCCGGATTGACAGTCTTTGCTGGTCGGATAAGCATCAGATGCTGATGGAAGCGCCTTCCTTTAATGAGTTTTCCCAACATGCACAGATACTTGGCGTATTAACCGGTCTTCTATCGGGTAAAAGAGGCTATAATGCTCTGAACAATATGCTCTCAGATAAATCCACAATCAGCTGCTCTCTGCCATGGCAGTATTATCTGTTCAGAGCACTGGAGCGTTTTGGCATGTATAAAGAAATGCGTCAACGATTGGACGATTTTACGAAATTACAGGATTTCAATTTCACGACAATGCCGGAGTGGGGTTTTGAAGGATCACGGAGTGATTGCCACGCTTGGAGTGCTGTTCCATTATACGAAATCACAGCCACTATTCTTGGAGTCCGACCGGCAGAAGATGGTTGGAATAAAATACTCGTTCAGCCTAATCTTTTGGGGTATTCAGATTGCAAGGGAGATGTAATTACACCGCACGGTGTTGTTCATATTGAGATCACTGCCACCGATTATTCGACTACTCTGAAACTTCAAACTCCTCACGAGACAATAGTTGTAATGCCGGATGCAAGACGCTATGTTCTGCAAGCCGGGTCATATTACCTTCGCGCTGAAAACAATGAAGGATTCTTCGGAGGAACAATAGCAGAATAGAAATCCAAACGGGCATGCGTATGTGGAGAGAAACAGACCATGGAACAGATAAAAAGAATTATTATCCCCCACAGCACGAAAACAAGAATCATTACGATTTTCACTATCCTCGTAATTGTCCCTTTTATTATTCTCTCTATTCTTACTTTCGCTATGTTAAGCCATTATGCTGTGTCCAATATTCTGGTTGCGACAAAAGGCACCATCTCTATGATCAGCTTTCAAATTTGTTCCTCAATAAAGGACTATGAAGAGTTAACAATGTCATTATACTACGACGGAACCGTGGAATTGTTGGGTTCGGAAAGCTCTCCTTCATCGCAGGATGAAGAAAAAATAGAATCTGCTCTTCAGTCTTATTGCTCCCGCTCAGGTGTCAGGTCTGCATATCTATTTGCAGGGAATTCACATTTCTATAGTGGTGAATACTATCCAGAAATTGAACTGTTCATTGAATCCCATCGAAACATGATAAAAGAGGAGCATGGGGCTTGTATCTGGTTTCCCACCAACGAGTTACACGGAAATGCCCAGGAAACCAGCTATATCCTTGCCAGAACCCTAAACTCAAAAGCCAAGGAAGACGTCGGAATTCTATGTATCATTATAGACGACCGAATGGTGAAAAATGCGTTTAGTCAGATAAAGTCAGAATATGCGACAAGATATCTGACTACAGAAGACGGAAAAATCATATATTCTTCGGATCTTAATGAGCTCGGAAAATATGTCGATTTCTCCGAAATAGATCCATCCTCAAAAAGCACTGTTATACAAACCAGAAGATTACTCCAAGGGTACTCTACCCTCATCTCTCAAAAAATCATGAGAACTAACTGGTATTGCATAATACTCTTGGACATCAGCTTCTTTCCTCAAAATGCCGCAAAGCTTATTCTCGTTTTCTTAATTATTGTCGTGGTGTATCTTGTGTTCCTGTTGTTCATGCTTCAAAAGCTGAATAAGCTGATTTTTTCTCCTCTGACAAAACTAACACAAGCAATGGATGCCTATGCACAGGGGGAGTTGGAAGCGACTCAGCTTTCTCCTGTTGGTTCCGGAGAGTTTTACAGTATCTCAGAGCATTTTAACAACATGAGTGTTAGAATACAGGAGTTAGTCACTCATTACAGAGAGGAAGAGGATGAGAAGAATCGGCAAAAAATGAAAGCTCTTACTTCTCAGTTGACTCCTCATTTTATTTACAATGCTTTAAATACTATAAAATGGATGGCTCTTCTGAATCATCAGGAAAACATCCAGCACTTAACTGAATCCCTGATCTACATTTTTATGAATGCAGCAAAAGTTGACGATAACAATTATACAGTAGAAGATGAGATTCGTTTAATTGAAAACTACGCAGTAATCCAAAAAGCCAGATTTATGAATTTTGAATTAATGATCGAATGCGATGAAATAAGCAAAACCTGCATTATTCGTAAGTTTTTGCTTCAGCCTATCGTCGAAAACTCCATTGTACATGGGATCAGTGCAAGCCAGTCAAAAGTCTGTAGAATAATAGTGAAAATATGGGCAGATGATAATCTGAATATCGTCATAGAGGATGATGGAATAGGATTTGATGTTGAAAAATGGAGGGATCTCCCGCAGAAGACAGATGGGCACAGTAACATTGGCATAAAGAGTATAGAGGAAATAATACTCTTGGAATATGGTACCCATTATGGCATGCAAATCAGCAGTGAACCCGGGAATGGAACTAAAGTAACTTATCTTCTACCTGTCATAAGAGAGAATAGTGATGATTCGAATAATAATAGTTGATGATGAAGTATTATCCCGTGTAGGGATTCGATCTTTCTTTGATGAAGAAAGAGATATCGAAGTAGTCAAAACTTTTGGTCTGGCTGCAGAGGCAATCGTTTTTCTTCAGAAAAACAGGGTGGATATTGTCATAACAGATATTGAGATGGCCGACATAAACGGCCTTGACTTTATTCAGACTATACGGGAACAGGACTTAGCTGACGGTGTAATCATTGTCAGTTGTCATAGTGATTTCTCTTATGCGCAACGCGCTATAGAAAACGGCACAAATAGTTATGTTCTGAAGCATAATATATCAAAAGAAGCTCTATTGGAAGAAGTAAGACGTGTATATGCTGCTACCGTTCAGCATGAAGAATCTGTACATAACAAAGTCTTATACTCAAAAGATAAGATTATTGCTGAAAATTGTGTATACAGACTTGTAGTTATAAAATTTAACTCGTTTGATTCTTCGCTTGATACACATAACATAGAACGGCCAATGCTTGTTCATCTACTTGAGGAAATTGTCGCGAAATATCGTATTGGTACTCTCTTTGCCCCGTACGCAAAAGAAATCTTCGCTGTTTTCCAATTAGAAAAATCTTTAAACCAAAAGAAGCGTGATGAGCAGCTAAAAGAGTATCTGCAGATTATTGAGAAAAACATGTCCCAGTATATAAATGAAAAGCTCATTTTTGGTATCAGCGAAGAGTTTATAAATAAAGACAATATCTCTTTCTATTACCGGCAGGCAATAAAAGCCGTAGATAACTGTTTTTATGCTCCTTCGGATAATATGTTTTTTTATGATTCCGGAGAAAAAGATTTTTTAATACCTCATTTTACTTGGAAATCTTTCTTAGATCCAGATGGTCTGAAAATAGTTTCCAACGAGCTTAAAGTTGCCTTGGTCTCAGCGACTGCAAACAAATGGGATGTTGTTCAGGTCAAGTCACAGATCATCCAGAATATCAGCATTCTTCTATACAAAGTTTCCAATGAATATATGGTGGGAAAACAATTCGAATATGACTGGAACTCTTTGAAAACAATGCCTCTGCTTATCAGTACTTCCACGACCGTCGATCAATTAGAAGAAAACGCGCTGAAATTGCTGTCACAACTCTGGAATGAATGTTCGGCAGAATTACATCATGATGAATTATCTGCTGCCTTTCGGTACATTGATCAACATCTCAAGGATAAGATAACTCTTGACGATCTTACGCTGGCATGTCATATGAGTGCTCCATCATTCTGCAAAAAATTCAAAGAACGCACTGGACAGACTCCATTTGAATTCATAAACATCTCCAGGATTGAGAAAGCAAAAACCATGTTAAAAAATAAGAATTACTCTCTATGGGACATCTCGGAAGCTACAGGATTTGCAAACTCAAATTATATGATTCGTGTATTCAAGAAGGTAACCGGTCAGACTGTCAGTGAATACAGAAATCAGTTAGGAATTCACGATGGAAAAGAATAAAATGAAGCAAAGATTAATAACAGTTGTTGTCTTGATCCTTCTATCGAGATGCTTTCCATTCGATGCATCCGCTCAGGAGTCTTCTGCAGTCTCTGGATATATAACAATCTGGGAGCACAACTACAGTTTTAAAGATAGCCTTGAGGCCGTTATCAATGCATTTCAAGACTCTTATCCAAATGTAGAAGTGGATTATACCATTAAACCATATGGAGATTATGACGATCTTCTAAGGCTATCTATTCAAGCGGGAAGCGGCCCTGATTTATTCTGGACAAATGGTACAGCAACTACAACTATGCAAGAGCTAGTTGATGCGGGCATATGTTACAATCTCACCGATCTGATTGACTATAGTTTTATCTCTGACAATGCACTCGCTCTTGGAAGAGTTAATGACAGTGTTTACTCAGTTCCCTGGATGACGATGGATACCCGTATTTGTTATTATAATATAGATATGTTCCTGAAAAACGGCTGGAAAGTCCCTAAAACATTCGAAGAATTTGAAACTCTTCTTGCCTCAATAAAAGCATCCGGTGTAACACCCATTTCCCTGAGCAGTGATCCCTGGTGTATTCTATTCATATACGAACCCGTCTTAGCTGCATGTGCCCCTGAATTCAGTTCTGAATTGCAGAATAATAATGTCAATATAACAGATCAACCGGCAAGAGATGCTCTTCGTACTCTTCTACAATGGGCAAAGAATGATTATTTTGGTAGCAACTGGCTTTCTATGGTAGACAGTGATGTCCAAAATTACACATTCGCGACAGGTAAAACGGCTATGACTGTTGCTGGATCCTGGGATGCGGTCATCATCAGCAAGAATAATCCCTCCCTCAATTTTGGCGTTTTCGCTATTCCTGCACATGATGGTACCTCCGGACTCGTAGGAACTGCTGCAAATGGGTTTTCTGTGAATTCCCATTCGAAAAATCTTGATGCCGCTATCGCCTTTGCTAATTTCTGTGCAGGAGAAGAAGCCCAGACGATATGGGTACAAAAATTGGGAGCAGTACCAGGAACTGACAAAATAGAGGCCAGCACTGAGGTTGCTAAACAAATAGTTGAGAATGGTGATGGCAGAGTATTTGAAAGTTGGCAAAATGTTTTAAGCCATCGGTCACCTTCGGGTGAGGCCTTCTCCATTTACGAAAAAGATATACGGAAAGTTTTTCTTGGCGAAGTCTCTGTTGACGAATTTATGGACTCGATCTCTGCCACAATAACACAATAGCACTAAAGCCAAATATGTATTCAGTCCCCAGCATTCTCAGCACCATCTTGTTCCCTAATACAGATCATTGTTTTAATCTCATGCAGGACAAAAGGACAAAACTCGGATGTACATTTGCTGTACGGAGTTTTGTCCTTTTTGTCCTTTTGTCCTGCTATAGGTTTGCAGCTGTCTGTTTCGGATTCTGTGACAGTTTTGTGATGGTTTCGGTGCTATGCTTATCGGAAGAGACGGAAGATAGAAAAATCCGGCAGCGGGAAGCCCGATGCCGGAGAAATTCTGATTTACTTTTTCTCTTCCGCAATCAGCACACGGTTGCCGTGGTGTGAAAGCCTGCCCTGACAGTAGAGGGAGAGTGCTTCGATGAGAAGCTTCCACTCCGCCTCCTCCATGACGCGGCTGCGCAAGGTTTCGGGTGTATCGTCTGGGCGGACCATCACGGCCCGCTGCAGGATGATGCTGCCAACTCTTCCGTCATTATCGGCAAAGAAGGCCGTGGCGCCCGTTATTTTAACGCCCCGCTCCAGCACGGCATGAAACACCTGATCATCCGGTTCCTCTTCAAAGGCGGGAATCAGGGACGGACATGTGCCGATAATCCGGTTTCTGTACTGAAAGGGGATGACACCAAGCTCCAGATTATACCCGGCAAGAATCACCAGATCAATATCCATATCCCGAAGCTTGTTTGCCACTGCCATGCTATGGCTGGTCATATTCGGGAACAGCTCCGGATCCACCACGAAAGCCGGCACGCCGGCACTGATGGCTCGCTTCATTGCCTTGTTGTTTTTTTCCGGCGCAATCACCGCAACGAGCTCAAAATCCGGTATCTCTTTAAAATAGACCGCATCAAGAACCGCCTGAAGTTTATAACCGTCTCCGGAAACAAGAGCCGCCGCTCGAATCAACACACTCACCTGCCCTGTACTTACCGCTCTGAAAGGAAATCTCTTGTAGAAAAGGAAAAATCAAGCTATAATATAGACTGTTTTTATTATTATACAACTCAGTTCACATAACGTCAAGACAGGGAATTGCGATATGACTCAACTTTATCTGATCCGCCATACACAGGCCGAGGGAAACCGTTACCGGATGATGCAGGGGCATTGGGACGGCGATATCACCTCTCTCGGAAAAGAGCAGATTGAGGCTCTCTCCCGGCGATTTGAGAATATCCCCATCGATGCCGTCTATGCCAGCGACCTGACCAGAGCAGTTTTAACGGCGAAAGGGATTGCCGACAGAAAGGGCCTGCCCGTCCTGAAGGATCCCCGCCTGCGGGAACTCGATCTGGGTCCGTGGGAGTCACAGTTTTTCGGTAATATCCGGCATAACTTTCCGGAGGAGTCTGAGGTTTTCATGCACGATCCCGGAAGCTGGAAGATTGCAGGCGCCGAAACCGCTTATGACGTGATTGATCGCGCCTATCCCGCCTTGCTGGAAATTCTGGACCGACACCCCGACCAGAGCCTTGCGATAGTAAGCCACGGGGTCACCATCCGCTGTCTCCTGACCAGAATTCTTAACCGTAGTTTTGCTCCGGACGAACTTCTGCCAATATTCCAGAACACCGCAGTGACCAAACTTCTTTATGACCGCGGGAACTTTACGGTGGAATATATGGGAGATGCCTCCCATCTGGATAGCATCATCCTGCCGGACTGGATATCCATCGGGGCGCTTCGGGATGAGCCCTTTAATCCGGAGGATGATCCTTCTTTCTACAAAGCGTGCTATGCGGACGCATGGAAGGTCTCCCATCATGGCAGTCTGGAACGGTTTGATGCCAACGTTTATTATGAAGCTGCCGTAAGGCACCATAAAAAGCATCCCGGTGCAGTGCAAAAGCTGTTTGACGGAGAAACCTGCGTCGGTCTGGTAGACTGCGACACTGAACGCGGTGCACATGCCAATTACGGCTGGATCAGCCTCCTCTATCTGACGGAGGATTACCGTGGGAAGGGATATGGCATTCAGGCCTTCGCCCGGGCACTGGTCCTATACCGTAATCTGGGCAGAAGAGCCATCCGGCTTCACGCAGCAGCCACCAATGAACAGGCTGTACGGTTTTATGAGAAGCTCGGATTCTCCATTCTGGCCACCGAGCCCGGAACAGTCGGTCAGCTGTATCTCATGGAAAAGCGGTTGGAGGGGCAAAAAGATGTTCGGTGAAGCGCCCCGTATCTCCCGGCCCGATTTCCCGGCGGGGAAAAGGGTTCTTGTCATTTCAGACATTCACGGCAACCTCCCCTATCTGAAAGGCCTTCTGGAGAAGACCGGATTCTGCCGTGATGACATTCTGATTCTGGATGGGGATTTTCTGGAAAAGGGGCCTGACAGCATCGGCACCCTGCACTATATCATGGAGCTCTCCCGGGAAGGGAATGTCTATCCGATTCTTGGCAACTGTGATGAGTGGCAGCTCGTCTTTCGTTGGGGTAAAGACGGAGACAAACACATGATGCATTATCTCCGCAAACGGCGGTACGGCCTGATTTTTGAGATGCTTCAGCAGCTCGGGATCAACCCCCTCACTGTAGAAAATCTCTCCGATCATCTCCCTCTTCTGGACAGGACATACTCCGCCGAATGGGATTTTCTGCGCAGTCTGCCCCATGCTATAGAAACGGATGATTTTGTTTTTGTACATGCCGGAATGGACGGTTCAAAGCCGCTGGAGGAGAACACTTCGGACGAGCTTACTGCCCGCGACGCCTTTTTGCGAGAGGGACAGACCTTTCAAAAATGGGTTGTGACCGGCCACTGGCCGGTTGTGCTGTATGGCGAGAATATTGTCTGTGCCAACCCGATTATCGACCGGGAACACCGCATCATCTGTCTCGACGGAGGCTGCGTTCTGAAAGACGACGGGCAGCTCAACGCATTTATTCTGCCGGACATACGCTGCACGGACGCCTCTTCCTTTTCCTTTATGTCTTATGATCCCTTCCCGGAAGCGGAGGTCCTGGAGCACCAGGACGAAAGTGCGCATTCCTATTATATTCGCTGGGGAGACAGCGATGTACAGGTTCTCCAACGGGGTACGGAATTCTCCCGTTGCCGACACGTCCGCACCGGCTATGAAATGGATATTCTGACAAAATATCTTTTTCAGGACAGCCCTGTCACCGGCTGCAATGACTGCACCGATTATATTCTCCCCCTGGAGCCGGGAGACCGGATCTCAATTGTGGAAAAAACCTCCCGAGGCGTTCTGGCCAAACACAACGGCACAAGCGGCTGGTATTTCGGAAGGCTGAAAGGAGCATAGAATCATGCTGGATAATTATCTGATTGTACACAAAAGTGTCCTGCCGGACTACTTTGAAAAGGTGGTTGAGGCGCGGCGTATGATTGAGAGCGGGAAAGCCCCGGATGTCTCTTCCGCAGTAAAAATGGCAGGGATATCCCGGAGCACCTTCTACAAATATAAGGACTTTATCCTGGAACCCTCCGCCATGAGCGAAGGGCGAAAGGCGGTGCTCTCCGTTATGCTTGTGCATGAGACCGGCGTGCTCAGCGCTCTGCTGGCCAAGGTCTCGGATGCCGGATGCAGCGTTCTCACCATCACACAGAGCCTTCCGATTCACGATCGTGCAGGCGTTACCATTTCTCTGGACATCAGCGGCATGCCCGGAACCATTGACAGCCTTCTCTCTGCGCTGGCCTCCACACCGGGGGTTGAGCAGCCGAAGCTGCTTGCGATTGAATAATTTTGCCAAATCAAAGGAGTTTATCAATGAAACGTTTCTTATCCCTTCTGCTGACTCTCTCTTTGCTGCTATCTTTGGCGGCTTTCGCCTTTGCGGAAGATGAGAGTGCACCCGCCCTGCCCTCCGTCGGTGAAACGGTGGAAGGCTTCACTGTGAAGGAAGTGCGTGATTTTCCGCTGCTGGGTGCCGAGCTCATCCTTTTTGAGCATGACCGGACAGGTGCCGAGCTCATGTACATCGCAAACAATGACACCAACCGTGTGTTTGACCTCACCTTCTTCACCCGTGCCATTGATAACACCGGGCTCCCCCATGTGTTTGAGCATGCCACACTGAACGGGTCTGAAAAGTATCCCTCGTCGGCACTGTTTTTCAACCTGATGTATCAGACCTATAACACCTACATGAATGCGCTCACCGCTCCGCTTCTCACCACTTATCCGGTGGCCAGCCTGTCGGAAGAGCAGCTTCTGAAATATGCCGATTTCTATACGGACAGCTGCCTGCACCCGATGATTCTCGAAAAGGAGAGCATCTACCGGGAAGAGGCCTGGCGTTACCGTCTGGCAGATATGGATGAACCGCTGACCATAGAAGGCACCGTCTATTCCGAAATGCTCGCCGCAGCAAATCTGGAGAGCAAGGCGTATACCAATCTGCTCCGGGCTGCATTTCCCGGCTCCACAATCGGCAATGTGTCCGGCGGAGACCCCGCCTATATCCCGGATATGACCTGGGATGCCCTGAAGGAGTATCACGAAACCTATTACCATCCTTCCAACTGCATTGCCTATCTCTATGGTCAGTTTGACCATTACGAGGCGTTTCTCGCCCTGTTGGATCAGGCATTTGCTCCTTATGAGAAGAGAGAATTTTCCTTCGAAGACCCTCTCTACACCCCCATTACCGAGCCTGTAGAACAGTCACTCCCCTACCCGGTGGAAGCCGGATCAGACACCGAAAACCGTTCTTCGGTCTACTATGCATTTGTCTGCCCGGGTCTGAAGGATGAAAAGCAGGAGGAGCTGGTTCTCAACACCCTGACTGATCTGATGAATGCCGAGGCTTCCGTTCTGATGCAACGGCTGAAAAAGGCACTGCCTGCCGGCACTTTCGGTTCTTACATAGAAATAGATGCTCCGGAAGACGCTATTATCTTTGTGGCCTCCAACATCAATGCTGAGGACGCTCCCATTTTCCGTGAGACTGTCGATTCCGCCCTGGAAGAGATTGCCGCCAACGGCTTCCCGCAGGATCTTGTGGACGGCATCATGTCTTCCCTGTCACTATCCATGAAGCTCAGCCGCGAAGACACCAGCGCAGGGCTGTCTCTGGTGGCAGCGGGTTCTCTCAACTCGCTGTATGCCGCAACGGGCGATCCCTTTAACTACCTCTCCTATGTGGACGCCCTGGAACAGATGGATAACTGGAACCAGAGCGGACATTACAAGCATGCCGTTTCCGACTGGCTTCTCGGAAGCAACACCACCGCACTGGTCAGCACATACCCCCAGCCGGGCATGCGTGAGGAACTGGATGCTGCCGAGGCGCAGCGTCTTGCCGATGTGAAGGCCTCCATGACCGAAGAAGAGCTTCGCTCTCTGGTGGAGCAGACGAATGCCGAAAAGCCGGAAGAGGATGCCTCTGCACTTGTGGCACAGCTTCAGGCTGTGGACGTTGCCTCCCTGCCGGAGGAAATCCGTGATTATGAAGTGATTGACATCACCGGTGATGACGGAATTCGCCGCCTGAGCGCAGAAGCCGCAGTTGACGGTGTAGGACAGTCTATCCTGTTTCTTGATGCAGCCGGCATACCCCAGGAGGATCTGCATTGGTTTGCCCTCTATACCGCTCTGATCGGCCAGATGGATACATCCGCCCACACGCATGAGGAGCTGGCAGCCCTCATAACCCGCTACCTCTACAGCGGCAGCATCCGCCTTTCCCTGGTGCATGCCTACGGCACCAACGAGTTCCACCCCTATCTCCGTGCCGGATGGATTGCAGAAACGGATGACCTGAAGGCCGGGTATGATCTGGTCTATGAGATTCTCTTTGACACGCAGTTCACTGATACGGAAACTCTGTCCGGCCTGATTTCACAGAGCAAAGCCTCTCTGAAGAGCGGCATCACCAACAGTCCCTATTCTGCACAGCTTTACCGTGCCTACGGTGCAACATCCCCCCTCTACGCCTATTATGACAATTTCAACTACCTCCCCTACTATGCATTTCTGGAGGAAGCTGAACGCCTCGTTCAGGAGAATCCGGAGGCCGTTATCGCAAAGCTGGAAGAGATTCAACAGACCTTCCATAACCGTGCCGGAGCAATGACTGTGTATGCCGGCAGTGCAGACGGAACGCCCGTGAATGAGGCCCTTGCAAATGAATTTCTGCAGAAGCTGGACAACCGCCCGGTTGAGCCCGTGGAATACAGCTTTGAAAAGCCTGCTGCGAGAGAAGCCCTCATTGTGGACAGCTCCGTACAGTATAACTGCATTGTCTGCGACTATGCTGCGGTTGGCCTTTCCGAATACACTGCCGATATGGATGCTGTCTCCGCTCTGATTTCCGACGTTTATCTCATGCCCATGCTGCGTGAGCAGTACGGCGTTTACACACCGATGCACGGCTTTGTGGATGATGCGGGCCCCTACTTCATCTCATACCGCGACCCCAACATTACAGAGACCTTTGAAGTCTATGAGGCGCTGCCTGAATTTCTGGAACAGCTCTCTCTGGACCAGGAAACACTGGACGGCTATATTCTCTCCAGTTACTCCTCTTATGCTATGCCGCAGGGTGAGCTCTCCGGTGCGATCTCTGAAATCACCTCGGTTCTCACCAAAGAGCCCGAAAATCTGAGGCTTCAGTATATGAAAGAGCTGAAGGCTCTGACGCCGGATCGTGTACGTGCCTTTGCTGAGCCGTATGCCGCCATGATGCAAAACGGCTACCGTCTTACCGCCGGCGGAGCTGCAGCCGTGCAGGCCACCAGTGATCTGTATGACATGATTCTCAACCCATTCGGCACTGTGGATACCTCCCAGGTGGAGTTTTCGGATGTGACGGAGGGCGGCGAACATTATGATGCCGTGCGGTATGTATTCGAAAGCCTCCTGATGACGGGTGCCGATGAAACCCGCTTCGGTGTGGATGAAGATGCCGTATTCGGGGATCTGGCCGGCGCTCTCTATGCACTCTTCGGAGGAGACTGTGCTGCCAAAGAAGATGCATGTGCCTTTCTGATTGAGAACGGAATGGTTCCGCCCGAGAGCAGTGCTGATGAAGTGCTGACTTCCGAATCTGTCCATCAGATCATCACCGGCTTCTGCGAAGCTATCGGCATGCAGTATCCGGGAGAGGCCCCCGCCGAGCCCGACGCCGTGCTTACCAGAGGTCAGCTGTCCGAAATTCTCATGACTTTTGTCAGCGGTCTGGAATAATATGCATAACCAAATAACAGCACAGCAGCCATGCACGAAACGGTGCATGGCTGCTGATTTTTTTATTCTTTGTTTTAATATGATGCCGAAAGAATTATTTTACATGTTTCCCCTGATACCCGGAACGGGAAGAAGACCTGCCGCCCAGACGGTTCAGAGAAAAACCGCTTTTCTTCTGTGCTGCGGCTGCATGAGACCCTTCCATACGGGATGGCTCCGGCACCGATTCCGGAGCAGCAGCGTCTCTGTTTTCTGTCTCCGGCATTTTTTCTGTTGCAGCTTCTCCGTCTGTTGCAGAGACTGCAGCGCTTTCAACCGGCTGATGTTCCTGCTGAACAGATTCAGCAGGGACAGCTTCCGCAGCCGATGTGTCCACCGTCTCTTCGGCCGAACTGTTTTCAGCGGCAGCATCGGATGATGCGGGCGTCTTCTTCAGGACGGTTGAAGCAAATTCTTTCACCTTCGTTCCGGCAGATTTTACAGCAGTTCCGAACGCAACGGGTGTGCTCTTCCTGTCTGAAGGCTCCGACTCCGCTGCTCCTTCTCCGAAAATCTTCGTGAAGTAGTCATTCTCAGGTTCTCCGGTCAGGCCGAGTCTGGAAGGAATGCCCTTATAGTCAGGCGCTGACCAGTTCAGCACAAGCCCGCACCAGTTCTTTCTTCTGTTGATATAAAGGAATTGGAAAATAAAGCGTGTAATGAAATAGGCGATAAAGGCGGATGCTGTACCGATGATAGCTGCTGCCAGCACATCGCTGGGATAGTGTGCCATGAGATAGTTGCGGGAAATCATCATCAGCAGAATCCAAACGACAGCCGGAACGGTCCATTTTTTCCCCTTCATCAGGCGGATCGCAACCATGCCTGCCGCCGCAGCCGTAACATGGCCGGAGGGGAATGACCAGTCGTCCTCCATGGGCGCGCCGATTTCTGCCCACCACTGGGAATACGGAGCGACGGTCAGAGGTCTCGGCCTCGCTACCAAATCTTTCAGAATAATGTTGGTGATGAGTGCCCCGCAGCAGACTGCACCGAAAATACAGACGCCAAGCTTTCTGGTCTTCGGGAACAGCATGAAAATGATTGCCGCGAGGAAAAACAGGATTCCCTTCTCCCCGAGAAGGGTGATCAGTTTAAACAGAAAAGTAAAAAGACTGTTTGAGACCGCATGAAGAGCCGATAGAATCAGCCTGTCATATCCCGCGAATGCGGTATTCAGCCAGCTGGCCGCAGCAGTAAGTTCCAAAAAATCGCCTCCAAAAATCTATTAATCCGCGACAAGGTTATTCACCCAGACACGTTTTTTGACGAAGATATAGCCTATGATGCACTTGATGATGTCAACGCCGTAGGAAATGGCATAAATGGGGATGATGGGCAGATCCGTCACCTTGACGAGAAACAGCGTCAGAGGAATGGAAAGCACCCAGATATAGACACTGTCATACAAAAACGTGAGAAGCGCCTTTCCTCCGGAGCGAAGAGTAAAGAAGCAGGAATTGGTAAAGGCGTTGGCAGGCATCATCACCGCATTGATCAGCAGCATACCGGTGGCAAGATGCTTCACCATATCCGTTGTGTTATAGATGTTAGGAATCAACGGAGAGAGAGCTGCCATCACAATTCCCACCGCAGTGCTCAGCGCGACAGAGAAAGCGATCAGCTTCCGGTTTTCGTCAACAGCCTGCTCCAGCTTTCCTGCGCCGAGCAGCTGCCCGATAATAATGGAAATCGAGGTTCCCATGGCAAAGAAAGCGCAAAAGAACAGGTTTGACACCGTCGAAGCAATATTCTCCGCCGACACAACCTCCAGCCCTCTTCTTGACATAATCTGATTCAGGGTCGTCATGCCGCCGGACCAGAGAAGCTCATTGATAAGAAGCGGCATGCCCGTGGCTGCAACCTGCCTGACAAGTCCGGACGGAACTTTCATGCTCCGGTAGAGGCCCCTGGCAAAGGGGTGTTTTCCGGTATGCGTGTGGGTGTAGACAATGATAACCGCGCACTCCACAACTCTTGCGATCACGGTTGCAATAGCAGCCCCCACCACACCGAGCTTCGGTGCACCGAATTTACCGAATATCAGCAGATAATTAAAAAACAGGTTGATGAAAACGGCCAGGATCCCGGCACGCATGGGGATTTTCGTTTCTCCGGTTTCTCTCAGCGTGCTGGAATAGACATTCAGCAAGGCGAAAAGCGGCATCTGAAGGAGCATGACGTCCATGTACTGCCTGCCGAACTGCAGCGTAGCAGCCAGGTCAAGGTTATCTTCCCCTTCATGGATAAAAAGGGAGATCAGCTCCTCCCCGAAGGAAAGCAGAAGCATAACCGCCACTGTCAGCACGCCAAGAACCACCCAGAACTTGAAGCGCATGCTGTTTTTGATGCCTTCCTGGTCGCCTTTTCCGTAATACTGGGCTGTATAGATCCCCGCTCCGGCAAGGCTGCCGAAAACGCAGAGGTTGAATATAAACAGAATCTGATTGACGATTGCCACGCCGGACATCGGTTCCGTCCCGACCCGGCCGACCATAATATTGTCAAGCAGGGAGACAAAATTTGTGATTACATTCTGTATCAGGACAGGAATCATAACCGCAAAGAGTTTTTTGTAAAACTCCCTGTCCCCGATCAATTTTCTCCCCATTCAATTCCGCCTTTCGGTTTATCTGTCTTTCAGGCCGGCGGGTTGCTGCTGCCTCCCAACGGTTTTTTCCCTCTGTGATAGTATCTTCTGTGATTATTCTTTTTCTTTTCAGGAGAAGATGCAGCCTGATGTGCTCCGTCAGCCGTCTGAGATGCGGGCTTCCCCTGTTTTTCTTTTTTCCCGCCTGCAGATACAGCGTCTTTTCCCTCTCTGTTTTCCGCTTTGGGGGAAGAATGCTCATTATTTCTGCTTCCGGAAGTGTTGTGATTCGGCTTTCTGTTCTTTTTATGATTCCCGGATGCAGAATGCACATGATTTTCTTCTGCAGATTTCTTACCGGTCTCAGCCTTTGTCTCGGTCTGTCTTTCCGGCTGAGCTGCAGGCTTTTTTCCGTTCTTTCTGCCGTTCGGTCTCCGATTCTGCCGATGCCGTCTTGCCTGGTGGTCTGCCGGTGCACTGTCGCTCTGCTGTTCCTCCTGTGGGGCAGCAGGCTCCTCCTTCTGTTCTTCTGCAAACAGGAGAGGCAGAGCCCACGGATCTTCCTCCTCTACGGGTTCCTCTTCTGTGGGAACATAGTTCAGCACCTTCGGGTAAGGCTCGCCCTCTTTGGGGTGCCCGCCGGGAACCGTTGCTACCTCTGCCGCTTTGAACTGATGGATCGCATCGTCCGACTCGCCCTCCAGATGAACTTTTACCGTCTGCCGAAGGAGATCCACAGAAACCACGTTGCCGTAGCCTTCCGTAGTCTCAACAAAAGCTCCCTGTTTCGGCACCTTCTTCACCAGATCTTCATAAGCCTCTTCCTCATAGCGCAGGCAGCACATCAGCCTGCCGCAGCTTCCGGAAATTTTAGCCGGGTTCAGGGAGAGATTCTGGATCTTTGCCATTTTCGTGGATACGGGTGCAAAATCGCCCAGGAATGTGTGGCAGCAGTAGGGTCTGCCGCAAATTCCGATTCCGCCCAGCATTTTTGCTTCATCACGCACCCCGATCTGACGCAGCTCAATCCTGTTGTGGAAAATACTGGCAAGATCCTTCACCAGTTCACGGAAATCCACACGCCCGTCAGCCGTGAAGAAGAAAAGTGTTTTGCTGCCGTCAAAGCAGCACTCCACATCAACGAGCTTCATGTCGAGCCCGTGCTCTTCAATCTTCTTCTGGCAGATGACAAGTGCTTCCTTTTCCCGGATTCTGTTCTGTTCATCCGTGCGTTTGTCCTGCTCTGTGGCAATGCGCACAACCGGCCGAAGCGGCTTCACAATCACAGCGTCATCAACCATGCGGTTAGCCTGTGCACACTCTGCAATTTCAAGCCCCTTAGCCGTCTCGACAATAACCTTGTCTCCCTCCTTCAACTGCAGGCCTTCCGGAGAGAAATAGTAGTTCTTGCCGCTTGTTTTGAATTTAATTTCAACTATTTCTGTCAATTTAAGTTCCTCTCTGTTTCATCCCTGCGATCGAGCTTGTTTCCAGCAGCCCGAACACCTGCTTCACATTGACATTCACCTTCAGATAATCGATGCATTTTTCCATCAGCTTTACCAGCAGATCCAGCTGTTTCCGGTCCATGCCCATGCTGTCCGCCCGGCCGCAGAGCATATCCGTTACTCTCTGCTCCACGCATAGACAGAACTCCGTCATTTCCTGAAAGGAAAGGCCGGCATTGTCTTCACAAAACTGCCACAGCGGGAATCTTTCCCGCTTTGCAACTTTTTTCAGATATTCTCCCGCCAGCTGCTCTGTTCCGTCCTGTTCGGGTGCCGATTCCGCTGTCACATTTATCTCAACACAGCGTGAGCGGACTGTGGACAGTAGCCGCCCGGGATTAGACACGCACAGCACGATCACGGCTCCGTTGGGGGGTTCCTCCAGAAACTTCAGTGCGGCATTCTGCGCCTCTGGGTTCATAAACTCGGCGTCTTTGAAGAGATAGACCTTTCTCGCCGCCTCATTCGGTAGCACTACGGCATCCGCTGCAGCTTCCCGCACCTGGTCTACCACAACTTCGCGTTTTTTCTTACCCGCATCATTTTCCAGACGTTCAATCACAAAGACATCCGGGTGAACACCGGCTGATACTTTTTTGCAGGCGCTGCACACTCCACAGGGAAGAGGCGGTCTGCCCTGGCAAACCGCAGCCTGTGCTATCCGCTGTGCCTGAGCAAAAGCATCTTCCGCCACCGGTGACGAGACAATGTAGGCATGCCTGATCTGGCCTGCATGGTCAAAGCAGATGTTCTGCATCTCAGGCAAGCTTTTTCAGGGCTACTCCCAGTCTGCGCAGGGTTTCATCTTTACCGAGAATCCGGCAGATTTCAACTGCTCCGCCGGGAGTCACAGCCTTGCCGGCAGCACCGATTCTCACCGGCCACATCACTACAGATTTTTTCACTCCCATGGTTTCCGTCAGCTTCGTCATGGCGGACAGGATCTCCTCATCCTTCCACTCGGTGATTTCTGCAAACATCGGGATGATCTGCTCCAGCACGGTTTTTGCACTCTCCAGTGTGCTCTTGCTCTTCTGATGCACGAAAAGCTCTGCATCATACTCCGGCAGCTCATCAAAGAAATCAAGTTTGGGTGCAATGTCCGTCAGCACCTCTGTGCGCTGCTGCAGAAGGGCTGCAATAGCAGAAGGATCAATCGCCGGGTTCTTTACGGCCTGACGAATGAACGGCTCTGCAACCTTCGCAAAGTCTTCCGCAGACATTGCGCGGATATACTCCGCGTTGAAATACTTCAGTTTTTCAATGTCAAAAATGGCAGGGGATTTGGAAATACCCTTCAGATCAAAAATCTCTTTCAGCTCGTCGAGAGAATAGATCTCACGCTCTCCTCCGGGACTCCATCCCAGAAGTGCCACATAGTTGATGACAGCATTGGTCAGATATCCCTGCGCAATCAGATCTTCATAGGAAGGATCCCCATGCCGTTTGGACATCTTGTTGTGTGCATCCCGCATTACGGGAGAGCAGTGGACGTATTTGGGGATATTCCAGCCGAAGCCTTCATAAAGCAGATTATATTTCGGTGCAGAGGACAGGTATTCACTGCCGCGGACAACATGGGTGATTCCCATCAGATGATCATCCACCACGTTGGCAAAGTTGTAGGTCGGCATACCGTCACGCTTGATAAGCACCTGGTCGTCCAGGGTTTTGTTCTCAACCGTGATATCGCCAAAGATCTCATCGTGGAAGGTTGTGGTCCCCTCGTGAGGGATTCTCTGCCGGATAACATAGGGCTCCCCGGCTGCTGCTCTCACATCCGATTCTTCTTTGCTGAGAGAACGGCAGGGATCGTCTGCCCGGTTGAATTCTCCGGAATCTTCCTCGCTCTCCGCCTTCTCGCAGAAGCAGCGATAGGCGCAGCCCTTCTCCACCAGGAGATCGGCATACTCTTTATACATAGCCATGCGCTCGCTCTGAATATAGGGTGCTACCGGGCCACCTACATCCGGGCCTTCATCATGCTCCAGATGGCATTCTTCCATGGTGCGGTAAATCACGTCCGTCGCGCCTTCGATCAGGCGGCCGCGGTCTGTATCTTCAATGCGGAGGATGAACTTGCCCCCCGCATGGCGGGCGATCAGATAAGTGTACAGAGCTGTACGGAGGTTACCTACATGCATATAGCCTGTGGGAGAAGGTGCAAATCTTGTGCGGACCTCACCCACCGGAATCTTTTTTTCATTGGCCTCAAACCATGTCATGTCCTTCATAATACTTATACTCCATTCTAAATAAACATAACTAATATATAATAAGAATTAATTTAGCAGTTGTCAAGTCGAAGTTATTCTGATAAAATACAGAAATACGATGGTTTATTATCGCTTTAGGAATTTTTCACAAAGAAGGTACCTTTTATGGAAAACCAGACTGAAAACAAAAAAGTAATGTTCTCCGGTATTCAGCCGTCCGGAGACCTTCATCTCGGCAGTTATCTCGGCGCCATGAAAAACTGGGTGGAGCTTTCCGACCAGTATGACTGCTACTACTGCATTGTGGACGAGCACAGCATCACGGTTCGCCAGAACCCTGCAGAGCTGCGCCGCCGTTCCGTTCTGCAGCTGGCACAGTATATTGCCTGCGGCCTTGACCCGAAAAAGAATACGCTGTTCATTCAGAGCCATGTGCATGAGCATGCCGAGCTGGGCTGGATTCTGAACTGCTACACCATGTTCGGTGAACTGAGCCGCATGACGCAGTTTAAAGACAAGAGTGCCAAAAATGCAGAGAACATCAACGGCGGTCTCTTCACCTATCCCACACTGATGGCAGCAGATATTCTGCTTTATAATGCCCACTATGTGCCCGTCGGTGCAGACCAGAAACAGCACGTGGAGCTTACAAGAGATATCGCTACCCGCTTCAATAACATTTACGGCGATACTTTTGTTGTTCCGGAGCCCTATATTCCGAAAGTAGGGGCAAGAATCATGGCCCTCTCCACGCCGACCTCCAAGATGAGCAAGAGTGAGCCCCAGGGCTGTGTGTTCATTATGGATTCTCCTGATGAGATTGCCCGAAAGTTTAAGCGCGCCGTTACAGACTCTGACACCGAACGCTGTGTGCGCTACGCGCCGGAAGAGAAGCCCGGTGTTGCCAACCTGATGAATATCTATTCCTCTGTCACCGGTAAAACCTATGAAGAGATCGAGAAGGAATTTGAGGGCAAAGGCTACGGTGCATTCAAGCCGGCTGTAGGTGACGCCGTTATTGAAGCACTGCGCCCGATTCGTGAGGAGACCGAGCGTCTTCTCGCCGACAAGGCCTATCTGAAAGAGATCTATACAGAGGGTGCATCCAGAGCTCAGTATACCGCCCGGAAGACACTCCGCAAAGTTGCTAAAAGAATTGGATTTGTCGAGAAGCCGTTCTGACTTTTCCCCCGGAGGAAGTTATGTTTTCTGAGCTTGCACTTCCGCTGAGAATTGCCCTGACCCTGCTCTCAGCGTTTGCAGTTTCATATTTTATGGTTCCGTCGGTCAAGCGGTTTGCTGAGAGCGTCGGTGCCATTGACATGCCCAATGCCAGGCGCATCAACAAGGTTCCAATCCCACGAATGGGCGGAATTGCAATATTCTGCGGTTTTATGGTTTCCGCCATTCTGTTTGTGGATTTGACAGACCAGGTAAAGGGGATTCTGATCGGCAGTGTCATCATCGCCGTTATGGGCGGGTTTGACGATATTTATAATCTCAGCCCCTGGGTTAAACTCAGCATCCAGGTTGCTGCGGCGATTGTTTGTGTTGCCTGCGGTGTGGTTGTTGATGGTATCACGAATTTCATGGCAGATGAGGAAATGGTCTATCTCAACCAGCCTATCTCCATTCTGGTTACTATTATCTGGATTGTGGGCTGCACCAATGCCATTAACCTGATCGACGGGCTGGATGGGCTGGCGGTAGGTATGTCCACCATCAGTGCCACAACGCTGTTTATCATATCCTTTATTGTGGAAGACATCCACATCAACGTCTCCATCCTTCTTCTGTGCGTGATCGGTTCCTGCATAGGCTTCTGGCCCTACAATAAGAATCCTGCAAAAATATTTATGGGAGATGTAGGGTCCCAGATGCTGGGCTTCCTGCTGTCCTCCATCTCCGTGATGGGTCTGTTTAAAATGCATGCCCTGGTAACCATGCTCGTTCCTTTCCTGGCTATGGCGGTACCTCTTGCAGACACGGCTTTCGCCTTTATCCGAAGGATTCTGCATGGGCAAAGTCCTTTCCATGCCGATAAAGGCCATTTCCATCATCGGCTTCTTGCCATGGGGCTCACGCAGAAACAGGCCGTCACTGTTATTTACGGGATCTCCATTCTTCTGGGTATTTTTGCCTATCTCATGATCGGTAAGACAAGAAACGTGAAGATCATATGCCTGATTGTGGCCTTCGTGATGGTATTCTCGATTGTGGTTTATGTCCTGAAGATTTATCCCCGTACCCATGCGAAACGCCTGTCCAGCCCCGGTGCCCAGGAAGACGACATCAAGATCTATCATAAGAAAGGAAGTCAGAAGAGATGAACCTGAAGCTCAACTATAAACGGACATTTCTGATCGGGTTTGCCTTTTTCGGCATTTTGCTGCTGTGGCAGGTATACGATTCCTGGTGTCCGACCTTTCTGACAGATATTTTTGCAAGAAGAATGTATGGGATCTCCTCTGCCGAGCTAAAAGCGGGTGATCCGGAGAAAATTCTCAATGTCCAGTGGCTTGTCGGCATTATCATGGCCTGTGACAACCTCGCTGCCCTGATCCTTTTGCCAATTTTCGGCAATCTCTCTGACCGGACAGCCACTCCTATCGGAAAACGTATGCCCTACATTCTGACAGGTACCTTTGTTGCTGCCATTGCATTTCCATTCATTCCGCTATTCTTCCACGCCAACAATATTGCAGGTATGGTTGCCATGATGGTCATTGTGCTGATTTTCATGATGATGTACCGCAACCCGGCAGTTGCCCTGATGCCCGATATCACCCCCAAGCCCCTCCGTGCGAAAGCAAACGGCATTATTAATATCATGGGATATCTGGGCGGTGCATTTGCCACCGTTCTCGGCATCTTTCTGAAGCTGAGTGATTATATCAATGCTGCGGATGAAGCCAGAAAAGTCTGGATTATTGAGCTGCCGTTTATCATAGCCTCCATACTGATGGTTATTTCCGCGCTGGTGCTTTTCTTCACCATAAAGGAAAACAAGATCGCGGCGGAAATCAAAGACGAGATGGCAGAGGGAGAACGCTTTGCCGCGATCGAAAACCCGGTGGAAGATGACAAACCCATGTCCCCTGCGAACAAAAAAATGCTGCTGGCTATTCTGGCAGCTGAATTCCTCTGGTTCATGTCAGATAATGCCATCGGAACCTATATCGGCAATTACGTTATCTATTATCTCCAGTCTGTTTCCAGCGCCACCATGATTCTCACCATCATCGGCGGGCTTGCCAGTGTCATCGGTTTTGCAACTGCAGGTTCCATTGCCGACAAAATCGGCAGGAAGTGGACGATTTCCTGCGGGCTTGCCATCACCTTCCTTGCTCTGATTATCATGTGCTTTGTTGCCCCGACCCATAACGTCACTGGGGCGAACGGGGAGTTCTCCTTCCCCAAACTTCTCTTTGCGGTCTGGGCCATCAAAGGCTTCGGCATGGCCCTCGTGCATAATTGCTCCTTCCCCATGGTGGTGGAGCTCTCTTCCTCCAAGACCATCGGAAAATTTACCGGATTCTACTATGCAGCCAGCATGTCTGCACAGACGGTCACCCCGATTCTTCTCGGTCTTGTCTTCAACATGACGCGCAAATGGCGGGTTCTTTCCATTTATTCCGCCATCCTCACAGCCTGCAGCTTTGCAGTCTTCACGCTGCTGGTCAAGAATATCCGGGCGAGCAAAGTCGCCAACGCGAAGGGCCTCGAAGCAATCGGCGCAGAAGACGAGTAATAATTATTCCAAACACAAAAGCAAAAGCCTTTGCTCTCATCAAGGAGGGCAAAGGCTTCATCTTTTGTTGTCACATCACATAAATGATCCGGCAAATGTGATCAGCTGCGGGAAGAGGATGCAAAGAGCAATTACAACCACGGTTCCCAGAATATACCAGACCAGATATTTAAATGTTGAGCTCACCTGAATTTTCATCAGATCACATGCCACATAAAGGCACATGCCGACAGGCGGTGTAACAAGCCCGATACCGATGACAACCGTAACCAGAACACCCAGCTACCTTTGAATGTCCTCCACAGTTCTTTCCATGTGAACCTTCCGTTTTCTTTCTCAACGCCTTCTTTTTTGGCGAAGAAATAGGAGATAACCATCAAGCCGTAAGCGGTTGGCTATACGTGAAAGTTCGTCCAAAGTCATAAAACCATTCTCTCTCCGTTTCTTAAAAATCAAAGAAAAGCGCTGCAAATATCATACCTTATTTTTGTTTAGGAGTAAACATTAAATTTCTCACATTTCCTTGAATTCACATCCCTGATGTTGCATTCCGGCAACAGAGGTTATATACTGCTTTTGCCTTATAAGAATTATATCATTTTTGGAGATTACCTAATCATGAAACTGATTTCCACCATTTTGTCTGTTCTCCTTATTCTTTCCCTGACAGGATGCGGCAATTCCACCCAATCTTCAGAGCAATCTACCATAACCCCTGCAGAAACCGTGAGCCCCGTCACAGCGGAAGCATCGGCTTCTCCAATTCCTTCTACTTTGCCCTCTATGCCGGAGGACCAGCAGAAACAGCTGATTCTGGACCGTTATGAAGAATGGTCATACAAAGAGCCATGGGAATCTCCCTGGTTCTACACTTTTACCGATCTGGATCATAACGGCAGGCTGGAAGTAACCGCTGCCACTGTGCAGGGCACCGGTATTTACACCCATGCCGGCTACTGGGAAGTTACTCCGGATTATTCTGATATTCGCCCCTGCGAAATAACCGTTGATGAGGAAGGCGCTTCCTATCCTGATATTATTGTTGACTCTGCACCGTGCTGTTTTGATCCTTCAACAGGACTTTATTACTACATTTTTGAGGACATGGTACGCGGTGGCTTTTCGGAGTATTATACCTCAATCAACGCTATCTGCCTGCATGACGGAAAAGTTGATCTGATCCCGCTGGCTGCTCGTTATGAATGCTATGACAACAGCGAAAAACCGACTGCCATCATCTATTATGACGGCGATGGGAAGGAATCCACCAAGCAGTTTTTTGACTCTGCTGTGCAAAACTTCTCTGCCGGAAAAGAGACATCCACAATTTCTCTGAATTGGACCATGGTAGAAAATCCCACTCCGAAGGAAGAACCCTCAGAATGGGATGGAGAAGTGGGGCCGGAGGTTGTCATCACAAAAAATCCAAGAAGCGAAACTGTTCCTGCCGGAGGAAAGACATGGTTTATCGCCCATGCTGATAACGCAGTCTCCCTAACCTGGCGCTGTGTGGACAAAGACGGTTTTTCTGTTTCGCTGGAGGATGCGCTTGCACAGCATCCCGGCCTTACACTTGAAGTGCTGGAAGATGACACCATTGCCGTAGGCAACATTCCCCTCTCTTTTGACGGCTGGGGTATTCAGGCCAGATTTGACGGCATTGGAGACGGCAATTTTGACGTTACGGAACCTGCCATTATCACGGTTCAATAAAAGGAATGTTTTATACGGAAAGCATCAGGTTATTCTCGGCAGGTTCCATCGAAAATGCTCTGCCAGCACACGAAGGAGTATAATCAGCGAGAAGCCGAGCAGCATTGCAGGCAGCTGCCGATCTGTCAGCTTCAGGATGATTGCCATGACAACACCCCCCGCAATGGAGGCAAGGGCATAGATATGCTTCCGGAAAATATCGGGGATCTGGTCAGCAAAAACATCCCGGAGCACCCCTCCTCCTACGCCTGTGGTAAAGCCAAGAAATACAATCAGGAAAACATTCTCCTGATAACCTGCATTGACGCCCACCATCAACCCGTCTACCGTAAACGCGGCGAGCCCGATGGTATCAAACCAGAAGACCGTGCGGTCATACAGATGTGCCATCTTCTTTGGGAGATGCCGCTGCTGCTTGATCAGAATAAAAACCGTGTTGGCCACTGCTATTGCGATGATCGCATAAAACGGATCTCGAAAAACCACGGGTGGGGTATTCCCGATGATAAGATCCCGGACCAGCCCGCCTCCGCAGGCCGTTGCCACCGCAAGCATATTCACACCGAAAATATCCATTTTTTTCGAAACAGCCACAAAAGATCCGGAAAGGGCAAAAGCGATCGTTCCGATCAGATCAAATACTTCCGGCAAAGTCAATAACATTTTGTTTCTCCCACAGATAATAAATGAAGTAATCACGGCAGACAGAACCTGTATGCAGGAACTGACTCCGGTTCACTTCTTATCTGTATTATAGGCTATTCCCAGCAATCCGTCAATCCGATCAAACTTATTTGTTGCTATTCTGTTTCTTCCTTGGTATGATAGTGTGCAGAACCCATCCAAAACTAAATTAAGGAGGAACATTGTATGTTAATCGGCATCCCTGATATTATCGGCTCTGATCTTCTCAAGGCTCTGGCTGACACAGGCCATGGCGATCTGATCGTAATAGCCGACCATTTTTACCCACCCTATTCCAAATCGCCCCATGCGGTGAGCATTCAGGCAAAGGGCACAGGCTCTGCGGAAATGCTGGATGCAGTGCTGCAGCTGGTACCGCTGGACGTAGAGTATGAAAAGCAGCCCATCTGGTACATCGTTCCGGATCAGGAATCTGGCGTGGTCGTGGAAAGCAATCCGGTATGGGATGATGTAAAGCAGACCGTAGCCAAACATGGGTATGATCCTGCCTGCATCGGCACACTGGAACGCATGAAATTCTATGAAAAGGCCGGAAACGCCTCCGTCACCATCTGCACCAGCGAAACACAGCCCTACGGCTGCATTATGCTGCAGAAGGGCGTAAAATAAACACTTCTTATCTCCTTTGATCATCAAAAAACTCAGCCGTATCTTCTGATATGATCCTCCTGAAGTAGACAAGGAAAATAACCAAAGTCTACATCAGGAGGATTTTTATGAACAGACGCAGGCACACACCTGAATGGATGCAG
>CACYYN010000019.1 GCA_902778665.1 Oscillospiraceae bacterium
TTTCGCCGGCGAAGGGCTCAAACGCAGTCAGCAGAATTTTCATAACAATACGGTTCCTTCCGAGAAATTTACATGGATACAGATTAACAGAATTCACAGAATCTGTCTACAAAATTCATTTCTTCTTAACACATGGGTGAGGGATCGGGGTATAATAAGCTCAAATAAAATTTGGAGGTATTGATCATGGGTTTACTTGGCAGACTTTTTAAAGTTGGCATCGCTGCAGGCACTGCATACGCTGCCGTAAAAATCGGCGAAAAATACAAAGAGAAAAATCCGGAAGGCGATCCGAACAAGACGATGGATGCTTTCATGCAGGCAGCCGGCGAGTTCTATCAGGAGACCTCTGCTGTTGTGAAGGAAAAGGCTCCCGGCGTCATTGACGCAGTAAAGGGAAAGGCAAACGAAGCCTATGACTATGCAAAGGAAAAGGCTCCCGGTGCAACATCCATGGCTGAGGATCTTTACAACAAGGCTGCTCAGGCTGCTCCCGGTGTCATCGACACAGTGAAGGAGAAGGCAAACGATGCCTACGAGTTTGCAAAGGAAAAGGCTCCGGAGGCAACCGCAAAAGCCGAGGAACTGATCGGCAAGGCAAAGGATTTTGTCGACTCTCTGGATGAAACCCCCATTGACGGCGAGGTCGTCGAATTTGAAGAGCCCGGTGAAGAAAAGGCTGAAGAGGCTCAGCCTGCTGAGAAACCGGAAGATGAAGTGGAGACATTCCAGGCCTGATTTTCCGGCAGAATTCCATTCTCACGCATATAAGGCGATGTAACATAACATTTTTCCATTTTACTTTTAAGGAGGTCAACAACATGCACAGAATCCTATCCGTTATCCTGGCAGCACTGCTCCTGCTGACGTTTTCGTCCGCCGCTCTGGCTGACCCTGAAATCACCGTAAACGGCAACGGAGAAGCCCTGGTTTCTGCCGATGTTGCAGTGATCTCTCTGGGTGTCAGCGCAAGGGACAGAGACGTTCTGAAGGCGCAGGCCAAAGTGAATGAAGCCATCGCAGCCATCCGCACCGCTCTGACGGAAGCCGGTGTTGAAAAGCAGGACATCAACACCGACTACATCAACATCTACGCCATGTATGATTACCCCGAAGGGCAGGAGGAGCTGACGGCCTACAATGCCAGTTCCACCCTCGCCATCAAGGTGACGGACATGGACGCTGTCGGCAAGCTGATTGACCTCGCCTTCAGTGCCGGAGCAAACACCCTAAACGGCATCAGCTTCTCTGCGACGGACACTGCAAGCGCCAAAGAGGAAGCCCTTCGCTCCGCCATGGAAGATGCCCAGACAAAGGCCGCCATACTCGCGGAAGCCAGCGGCATGACACTTTTAGGGATTGATGAAATCCGTGAGAGCGACACCTACACCTACGACAGCGGTGCCGGCAACTTTAACCGGGCACTTTCCACCAAAGAGGATGCCGCCGCAGGTACCGTCATCCAGGCAGCAAAAATTGCCGTGACGGCAAGTATAGTCGTATCCTTCAAGGCAGTGAACTGAGTTTTTTTAATCCCAGCAGAGGCTACAATTTAATCATTTAAACGTAAAGGAGCTGTAGCAAAATGGATTTTTGCCGCAGCTCCTTTTTTACTCCCGTTTTTAAAGAAAAAGCAGCAGAACTCACTACATAGATAAGAACTGCCGCGACCTTAACCTGAGCACACCTACACCAGGCCTGCTCAATGTTGACGATCTATTCAGTTTTACGTAGACTAAGCTTTCGCATACAGCAATATCTTCAGCATCGTTGACGGTTCTGTTGCAGGCTTCCGACCTCGTACGTTATACGCTCTCTCCAACTGACTTAAATCCATCTCCTCCACGATTTGATCTAAGAGCCGTACGCTGTCATCTGCCGGGATTACCTTTTCTGCAAAATTTTCATCAATTAACAGTTGCACATTCCGCTTGCATGTGCCATAATCTCTTTGCGGTAATTTATTTTTCACACAACTATTTTACCACAAACGAGAAGCCAAGGCGACCCTTTTGGGCAACCTTGGCTTCTTTGCTACAGCCCCTTTTCTCTTCCGCAGCATGAAGACTTGACATGAAAATCGTTTGGATTTACTATAGAGCAAAAAACTGCAGGGAGCCCAGCTGACCTTTATGATGAAAAAACTGCTGCACTTTTTATCGCGCCATGAAAAGATCTTTCTTCTCTGGCTGCCGTTTATGGCGCTCGCCCTTGCAAGCGTGATTCTGATCCCCCAGATTCTGCAGATTGCCTCCATGCATGCTGCCCCTCCTGCTCCGACTGTAGAGGCACTGCCGGAGGAGACCGTTGTGGTGGATGCACGGGAGATCATTGATGAGGTGAAAACAAATCAGGAGACAGCACCTGTGGAGGCCGTACCGGAAGAAGTGATTGAGGAGCCCCTCTCCCCTTACGGCTGGAAGACGGATGAAGACGGCCGCAGAACCTATCTCCGTGAGGATGCGACACTTCTCCGGGGGCTGAAATATATCAACAATAAAATCTATTATTTTGATGAGAACGGATTTTGCGCCGAGAGCGTCGGCGTGGATGTGAGCTTCTACAACGGCACCGTCAACTGGAGAGCCCTGAAAAAAGCCGGAATTGATTTCGCTATTCTCCGTATCGGCGGCCGGGGCTGGGGCCAGGGCGGCACACTGTATGATGACTGGTGCTTTTTCAACTACCTGAACGGAGCGAAAGCCGCCGGGCTGAGCGTGGGAGCCTACTTCTACTCGGCTGCCACAAACCTGATAGAAGCAAAGGAGGAGGCAAACCTGGCCCTGAATCGTCTGCACGGTTTTAAGCTTGATCTGCCCCTGTTTTTCGATGCGGAGTATTCCGGCAACTATCCCAACGGCCGGTCAGACCCACTGCATATGGCAGTGCGGACGGAGATTGCAAAGGTCTTCTGCAAGGCGGTGGAAAGGGCCGGATATGAGGCGGGGATCTACGCCAGTGAGAGCTTCCTGCATGATGAGCTGAATTTTGACGCCCTATCTGATTATCAGATCTGGATTGCAAACTACACCGAAAACAATGCCTTGCCCACTGCCGGGCACCGGTACGATATCTGGCAGTTTACCGACAGGGGCAGGCTGCCCGGCATTAACGGCAGCTGTGATATTAATGTTATTTTTTGAAGGACCTCGCAGTCAGATGCTGAATGTTGCGCGTGAGACAACACTGACACACGATTTCAATGCTCTGTCACGCGCTTAAATCTATTAATTATGTGTTTGTTATGAAAAAACAGAGACGGTTGAATGCCGCCTCTGCTTTTTTATGCTGCTGGTACGATGGGAATTAACGGATCTGGGTTGCAAGGCCGGAGGGCTCAGCATACTCCTGGCCAATCACGCCGCCGAGAACCTCCGTCACATATTCCATGACTGCCTCGTCCATAGGAATACCCGTGTCAAAGCCGAAGCCCTGGGAGAAGGCACGGTTGAACACGTTATAGGTATCGCCGCCGGCTGCACAGAAGTTGTTGGTGACAACACCATAAATGGCATTTTCATCAAAGGGCTCACCGTTGATGGACTTGATGGTGACACGCTTGATGGATGCAGGAGCATAATAGCTTCCCTCTTTGCCGTTGAGCGTGTAGACCTCACCCTGGTCAAAGGGAACGGTGGTGTCGAGAACCCATTCAATACCGCTGGTCTGCGGGAAGCCGCCGATGGCTTCGGGCGTGCTGAAGGAGGATGCCTCGAGAGCCTCAAGGAGCTCAGCGCCGGAGACATAGATCACAGCAACCGTGTTGCCGAAGGGCAGAACGGTGTTGACGTCCTTCTTGGTGACATCGCCTGCCTCAATGGATGCTCGGATACCGCCGCCGTTGGTGACGCCCACGAGAGGCGCATCATAATACTCTTCAATACCACCCGTGGATCTGACCTTCCAGACCATGGCATCGGTGATCAGGTCACCAAGGTTGGTCTCTTCGGTGCGGTTGCCGGGATCTCTCTCGCCGTTGAGGAACACCTCGCTGGTGGCGAACGGTGTGTTATAAGCGGCATCGACGGTGTCGATAATGCCCTTTGCCACAGCTGCGACAGTAGGATCCTCCGCCAGGCCCTTGGTATCCATCAGGTAGTGATTCTCAATCTGTTTGGTCTCGTTATCAATGACAACAACACCGATGTTTGCAAACTTCGTGCCGGTGGACTGGATGGGCTCGCCATTTTCACCGGAGGTCATAACCGTGTGGGAGTGGCCGTCTATGATAAAGTCGATGCCGGGGACCTTTTCATAGAGGTCGATGGAGCGATAGCCGTTGGCTGCAGACTCGGCATCAACACCCAGGTGGCACAGGCCGATGATGAGGTCAGCTTCCTGCTCCTTCAGCGAGTCAACTGCGAGCTGAGCGCTGGCGTACAGATCATCGAAGGTAGAGAAGGAGATTTCGGTGATCAGAGCCGGATTGACCTTGGTGGCGGTTTCAGGCGTCTCCATGCCGAAGAAGCCGAGCTTCAGGCCGCTCTTGGTCTCAATCATCTTTGTGGGCTCGTAAATGGTCTCACCGGTCTCATCCAGATAGACGTTTGCACAGATGACGGAGAACTTTGCCGAGTTCAGATTGTGTTTCAGCTGCTGATAGCCAAAGTCAAACTCATGGTTGCCGAGGGTGACAATATCATAGCCTGCGGCGTTCATCATGGCGACGGCACTTGCTCCCAGGGAGGAGCTGACATAGACAGTGCCCTGGCTGAAGTCACCGGCGTCTACCATATAGACCTCAGCACCGGCAGCCTCGTACTGTGCCTTCAGCGCAGGCATCAGGGCATATCCCGCCAGTGCACCATGCACGTCATTGGAGTGAAGAATAACCGTTTTGCCTTCAAAACTGCTGTAGACAATGTTGGCATTGGCAGCATAGTCATAGTCAGCCGATGCCGGGATTGCGATTGCAAAGACCATCACCAGGGAAAGGACAAGTGCCAGAAGCTTGTGGGTTTTGTTCATAATCTACCTCCGTTTTCTGATATTCAGCAGCCTGCGGTTGCTGTTATTGGGGAATACTTCCTACAAATACTATTTTAACATACTTTAACTTATAAAACAACAATAGATTTTAATCAGATCCCGAACTTTTCCAGAAAGGTACGCACCAGATTAAGGCAGACCGCTTTGCGGTAGGCTGCACTGCCCCTGCCTTCCTCCAAGTGGTCTCTTTTCACCACCGAACAGCTGATCGTTTCTGTCATCGGCAGATGACCTTCTTTGACAAGAAAAAGATGATCTGATCAGCCGAGAAATCCCCACGTTCTCTTCAGGGCATCCCGCTCTTCCTCCTTCATGGCGGAGAAGCGTGAGAGTGACGTGTCGGTTGCAAGCAGCTGATGGCCGCAGATCGGGCAGGTCGGCACCGCTTCTCCCGGCTTCTGGGATCCGGTAAAGCCGCAGGCAGCACAGTAACGCATATAGCGTTCATCCGTCATAATTCGGCGTTTCGGCTGTTTCACGACAGTCCAGCCCTTCTCTCTCTTCCGGACGGAAACCACGAAAACCGCAAAAAAAATGGCCAGAAAGCAGGTCATCAGAAATGCCAGTGCGAACAAGCCGGCTATACTCAGAAACAAAACGCCCACGCCGCTGATGCACATAAAGATTGCCGATGCCCACAGAATTGAATTGCTCATATGACCACTCCCGCTCCGTTTGATGCAGGCATTGTAACACATCGGGAAGAATTCTTCCAGTGGTGACAGGATAATCTGCAAGAATTTATTGACTTTTTTGCCAACCAAATATAATATAGTAAAGTTGAATTTAAGAAAAAACGAATGGTGAAACTGCTTATGACTTTTTCAGATGCGGCTTCCGGAAAGCCGCGTATTTCCATCGGGCAGATTCTGCTGCGCACTCTGATCGTGCTGCTGGTGACGGTGCTTCTCGTGGCAGTGGTGCTCTACTCTGTTATGTTTCTTATGATCAAGGGGCCCTCCCCTACCATGCGGGATATGTTTGTGCGCTCCGTAAAGGAAACCAGTGCAGTGGGATTTCTGGCAAACCTCTATCTGACGGATGAGGAGATTGCCGAGATCGAAAAAATAAAAGAAATCACCGTGGAGGAGACCGACACCTCCCTCGTCAGCGTCAAGACGGAAGCCCGCCCGGCGGAAGGGCATTACACCGATGAGTGGGGCTATACCGACGATGACGATGACGGGATTATCCTCGTGAATGTCCCGGGGCCCACTTACACGGGTTATATGATGATTGTGCTGGACCCCTCACGGGTGGTGCTGGGATGCAACCCTGCCACCATTGGCGGGCGTGGATACACGGTTGCAGAATATGTGAATATGTTTGATGCCGTTGCCGGCATCAACGGCGGCGGGTTTGACGACCCCAACGGCAAAGGCAACGGCGGTATGCCGGACTCAGCCATTGTATATGACGGACAGATCTACTGTGCGGGCAAGGGCATCGGCCCCGGGTTTGTGGGAATTGATGAGAACAATATTCTTCATGTGGGCTTCACCAGTCTCGAAGAGCTGACCACAAGAAAGATTCGGGACGGCTGCGGTTACGGACCCATCCTGGTCTCCAACGGGAAGGCTATGGATGCTGAAATGCTTGTCAGCGGCCTGAACCCGAGAACGGCCATCGGACAACGAAAGGACGGAGCAATTCTCCTTCTCGTGATCGACGGCCGGCAGCCCAACAGCATCGGCGCAACCTATCAGGATGAAGCTGATATTATGCTGCGATTCGGAGCAGTGAACGCCATGAATCTGGACGGAGGATCCTCCTCCCTCATGTGGTTTGAGGGGGAATATATCAACAACAATGCCTCGGTGATCGGCATCCGGCCGATTCCCACCAGCTTCATGGTGCTGAAAGAAGGTGCAAAGCGTGGCTGAGAACACAACAAACCGCTCCTCCCGCTTTGGCACGGGCCTCGTCATCTATGTGCTGATATTTCTCATTCTATCTGCTGCAGGGCTGATTTTCTTCTACGACTGGCTGGCAGCCTATGAGGCGACACGCCCGATCTACGCGGTGGAAGCCTACGAAGCTCAGCTTCGCTCCGCCGGGCTCGGCGCTGAAACCGTTGCTCGTCTCAGGGCAGTGGATCACGAGGTGCAGAGTGATGCAGAGATCAAAGCCTCCGCCGATGCCATTTTGAGAGAAGCAACCCTCATCAAGTCCTCCGCCCAGAGCACCGGCGACAGGCAGGCCTATCAGGTACGGGCAGGCGGAAACGTCCTCGGCACGGTATATTTTGAGGCGAAGGGTGAGAAGAAGTTTAACCTTCGTGCATGGATTTCCACCGAAGAGGACTATGATTTTTCGGCATATCTGGAGCCGCTCTCCTTCTCTGTACCGGAAGACTATACGGTTTTTGTAAACGGTCATCCACTGGGCGGCGGGTATATCACTGAGCAGGACATCCGTTATCAGACACTCTCCGACTATTATGATGAATACCGTTCCCTGCCCACAATGGTCACCTATTCCGTCGGGATTCTCGGCAATGCGGATGTAAGCATGACTGACGGCAGCGGCAGCCCGGTCTCCCCCGAGGACCGGACGGAGATGCATTTTCTTGACACTGCCGACAGCGGCACCCGCAGCCGCCTCTCTGATTTTGCCAGAGAGTTTGTTTCAGACTATGTGCAGTTCACCGCCGACGTGGGCGGAAGCCACTATGTTTACTACTCCCAGCTTCAGCAGATGATCAGGCCGGGCAGCCCCCTGCTGGACCGTATGGCCCAGTCTCTCGGCAGCTTCGGCTACACCACCACACGCTCCTGCAAGATCATTGAAGATCGCGTGAATATCTGCATGAGCTTTTCTCGGGGCGTCTATTTTGTGGACTATTCCTACACCACAGAAACCGTGGGCAGTGCAGAAGCCGTAAAGGACTCTCGCAATGTTCGTCTGGTGATGGAGGAAGAGGGCGACCGTCTCCTCGTCACCGACATGACTTATTACTGATTTTTATCCCCTAATATTTTCCACGCGTCCCCTGCAAAAATATCAACGGAAAACAGCTGACATGAAATCTCACGAATGGAAAATAGAATATCAGATTCCGGAAATTCCGAAAGATCTGCTCTCCGCAGGCTACTCCCCCCTGCTTTCCTCTGTGCTTGCCGTTCGCGGCATTACAACAGCCGCTGGTGCCCGTGCCCTGATTGAGGGGGAGGGCGAACTGCTGCACGATCCCATGGGGATGCTTGGGATGAAGCAGGCAGTGGAACGTGTGAAGCAGGCCATAGCAAACAGAGAAAAAACCGCCGTTTACGGCGACTATGATGTGGACGGAATCACCTCCACCTGCCTGCTGACGGACTATCTGTCCTCCAAAGGCGTCCCCTGTGTGCGGTATATTCCGGATCGCAATGATGAGGGCTACGGCCTCAACTGCGCTGCAGTCAGCAGGCTTCATGAGGAGGGCGTCACCCTGATTATCACGGTGGACTGCGGCATCACAGCCACAGAGGAGACGGATTATGCCTCCTCCCTCGGCATTGACACCGTCATCACAGACCACCATGAATGCAAGGATGCATGTCTGCCCCGTGCCTGCGCTGTGGTGGACTGCAAGCAGCCCGGTGACCCCTATCCCTACTCCTGTCTGGCAGGTGTGGGTGTAGCCTTCAAGCTGGCCTGCGCCATTGAGGGCGATGCGGATGCGATTCTCGCCCGGTATGCGGATCTTGTGGCAATCGGAACCGTGGCAGACGTGATGCCTCTGACTGACGAAAACCGCTTCCTTGTGCGAGAAGGCATTGAACAGATCCGCCGTTCTCCCCGGCCAGGCCTTGCAGCGATGCTTCGGGAGGCCGGCATAGAACCCGGCATTCTCTCCGCCTCCTCCATCGGCTTCACCATAGCACCACGTTTGAATGCTGCCGGCAGGCTTGGCCAGGCGGTGATGGGTGCCGATCTGCTGCTCTCCACAGATGCGAGGGAGGCGGCGTCCCTTGCCTCCATGCTCTGCCGCCTCAACCGGGAACGGCAGTCTATTGAAAATGAGATCTGGACGGAGGCAAAGGAACGTCTGGCAGGCTCAGCCGTCAATACCCCCGTTGTGCTGGCAGATGAAAACTGGCATCAGGGTGTAATCGGCATTGCAGCCTCACGGCTTACCGAGCAGTTCTCGATGCCCACCGTGATGATCACCCTGAACGGCGATGTGGGCAAGGGCTCCTGCAGGAGCTGCAGCGGCTTTAATCTGTACGATGCTCTTTCAGCCTGTTCGGAATATCTTATCGGGTTCGGCGGTCACACACTGGCAGCCGGGCTCAGTATCCGGAAGGATCAGATTGACGCTTTTCGCCGGGCACTGGGAGAGTATTATCTCACCCATCAGCCCGAGCCCCAGCCGGAGGTGATCTGTGACCTGCTGATCGCCGACCCTTCCATTCTTTCTGTGGAAAATGTACGTGACCTTGACCTGCTGGAGCCTTACGGAAACAGCAATGAGAAGCCTGTGCTCTGTATGATGGGCGTCAGAATTGACAACCTCACCAATGTCGGCGGCGGAAAGCACCTGAAGCTGAAGCTCACTGCCGGTGACTACAGCTTCTCAGCCATTTATTTTAGCCACCGTGCAGAGGAATTTCACCTGCACACAGGTGATCTCGCCGATATTGCCTTTGCCCCCCAGATTAACGAATTTCGGGGCACAACCTCTGTTCAGCTGGTACTGTGTGCTCTGCGGCCTCATGACCCGTGCGGGCTGTGTGATCAGATACTGGATCACACCTCACACTGCATGCGTGCCGCCTGCCCCTATACACCGGAGCGAAATGATTTCGTCCGTGCATGGAAAAATCTCGGGGATAACTTCCGCCTCGGCCACAATCTGGAATCGGTTCTCTCCTCCTGCCCTGATGGGATGGCCCCGGAGCAGTATTGCATCTGCCTCTCCGTTTTTCGGGAGGCCGGGCTGCTGCATTGTGACAATCGCGGCATTTACGGAGCAACCCGTGAAAAACGTTCGGGCAAGGCCGATCTGGAGGCCACACCGCTTCTTCGTTCTCTCCGCAACCTGAGCTGCCGATAAGGCTGCTCTCCTCTCACTCGCTCTGCAGGAATCCACACACGTCTATCCTACTTCCAAAACAGGTGAAAATATGGCTGACCAAATCCTAACCAAACAGACAATCCCACCCATCGATCCGGATCTTCAGTTTGAGGCCCTGTTGGACAAAATCCGCAACGGGCCGCATAAGATGGATCTGGTAAGGATTCGTGCGGCCTATGAGATGGCGAAGGAGGCCCACAGTGGCCAGAAACGCAAGGACGGGTCCCCCTATGTCACCCACTGCATTGCAGCAGCTGACATCTGCTGCGACACCGGCCTGGATGAAGACTCAATTGTGGCTGCGCTTCTGCACGATGTGATTGAAGACACCCCCCTCACCCACGCAGATATCGCGAAGAAATTCGGTCCCCAGGTGGCTGACATTGTGGAGGGCGTCACCAAGCTGACACGGGTGCAGTACACCAGCAAGGAAGACGAGCAGATGGAAAATCTGCGTAAGATGCTCATGGCCATGTCCAAGGACATCCGTGTCATTCTGATAAAAATTGCCGACCGCATGCACAACATGCGAACCATGGACTATCAGTCTCCCGACAAGCAGCGCTCCAAGTCACTGGAGACCATGGAGATCTATGCACCCATCGCTCACCGCCTTGGTATGCAGCGGGCAAAGTGGGAGCTGGAAGACCTTTCTCTCCAGTATCTGGATCCGGAAGGGTACCATGAGATTGTAAACAATCTCCAGAGCAAGATGCCCCAGCTGGAAAACTTCATGTCCTCCATGGAGAAGAAAATGTCTGACCGGCTGAAGGAAGAGGGCATCCAGGCCACCATCTACGGGCGCATCAAGCATGTTTACAGCATTTACCGCAAAATGTATGCCCAGAAGATTGACATGAGCAGCATTTTCGACCTGTGCGCCTTTCGCATCATTGTGGATTCGATCCCGGACTGCTACAATGTCCTCGGTATCATCCACGATATGTTCAAGCCCGTGCCCGGCCGCTTTAAAGACTATATCTCCACCCCGAAACCCAACATGTACCAGAGCGTCCACACCACAGTCATCGGCTCGGAGGGCATCCCCTTCGAGGTGCAGATTCGCACCTGGGACATGCACGCCACAGCGGAATACGGCATTGCCGCCCACTGGAAGTATAAGCTAGGTGACGGTGCCTCCACCGTGCATCAGGGCGATGAAGATAAATTTGCCTGGGTGCGCAGGCTGCTGGAGAGCCAGCAGGAGTCGGACGCGTCCGACTTCTTCCATAACCTGAAAATTGATATGTTCGGCGATGAGGTCTTCGTCTTCTCCCCCAAGGGTGATGTGGTGAACCTCCCCGCCGGCGCCACCCCCATTGACTTTGCCTATACCATCCACAGCCACGTGGGCAACTCCATGATCGGGGCAAAGGTCAACGGCAGCATTGTGCCCTACGACCACGTGCTGCAGAACGGCGACATTGTGGAGATCCGCACCTCCAAATCTGCCCCCGGCCCCAGCCGTGACTGGCTGAACATCGCCAAGAGCGGCTCTGCCCGAACCAAGATCAAACAGTGGTTCAAGAAAGAGCGGCGGGAGGAAAACATCATTCGCGGCCGCAGCATGCTGGAGGATGAACTGAGACACAGCGGCATCAGCGTGGATGATGCTCTGGCCGAGGAAATCATCACCCCGGTGATGAAGCGCCACTCCTATAATTCCGTTGACGATCTCTGTGCTGCCATCGGCTACGGCGGTATCACGGTTTCCCGCATTGTCAACCGGGTCCGGGACGAGCTGCAGAAAGCCGCCTCGGAAAAAGAAAAGAAAACCGCCTACGACAAAATGTCACAGGCAGCAGAGAGAAGAGAACAGCAGGCCCAGCGCAATGCCAAGGCCATCCACGGTATTCTGGTGGAGGGGCTGGACAACTGCCTGGTCAAGTTCTCCCGGTGCTGCACCCCGGTGCCCGGGGACGATATTGTGGGGTTTATCACCCGTGGGCAGGGTGTCTCCATTCACAGGCGCGACTGCATCAATTATCAGAAGAGCCTGGACACCGAAGAACAGGGCCGCTGGATTCACGTATCCTGGGCGGACAACATCACCGACACCTATCTCACCACCATTGTCATTGCTGCAAAGGACCGCAGCGGGCTGGTGCTGGATATCGCCACCATTCTCAACTCCATCAACGCCAAGGTCCGTTCTCTCACAGCCAGGGATGTGGGCTACGGCACGGCACTCACCACCGTGACACTGGAAGTGCGCAGCATTCAGGATCTGCGATATATTATGAGCCGGCTGCTCTCCGTCCCCAGTGTGCAGAGCGTCAAACGCAACGGTCAGGCTTAGGAGGAAAACATGCGGGCAGTTTTAACAAGAGTCAACCACGCTTCCGTCACCATTGCAGGTGAAGTGCATGGGAAGATCGGAAAAGGCTTTCTGATTCTGCTGGGTGTCCACGAGGATGACACCGAGGCGGAAGCCCTGAAGATTGCGGACAAGATCTGCGGCCTCCGGATTTTTGAAGACGAAAACGGAAAAATGAACGTCAATCCCCATGATGCCGGTGCTGAAATGCTGATTATCAGCCAGTTCACCCTTTTTGCCGACTGCCGTTCCCGCCGGCCGGGATTCTCCAAAGCCGCACGGCCCGAAAAAGCAATCCCGCTCTATGAGCTGGTGATCGCCAGGTGCCGGGAAGCCGGCTTTCATGTGGAAACCGGCGTATTCGCTGCCGAAATGATGGTGGATTCCCAGAATGACGGTCCCATCACGATTCTGCTGGATACAAAGGAGCTGTAAGATATGCTGATTAAAACTCTTCCCGTCGGAGATCTGGAAACCAACTGCTACATCGTCACCAATGAGCAAACGCTTGAGAGCGTGGTGATTGATCCGGGCGACGAGAGCAACACCATTCTGGACTATCTGGAGGATAACCATCTCACCTGCAAAGCCATTTTTCTGACCCACGGCCACTATGACCATGTAGGTGCGGTTTCTGCTCTGCAGGAGGAAACCGGAGCACCGGTCTATATGAACGCAAAGGACGATGCAAAAAATATGCACTCCTTTCACTTTCCCTTTTCCCTGCCGGAAAACGGAAAGAACTATGATGACGGAGATGTGGTTGAGGCAGCAGGCCTAACATTCCATATTCTCGCGACCCCGGGTCATACTCCCGGCAGTGTTGTCATCCGGGTGGAGGACGCCCTCTTTACCGGCGACACACTCTTTCGCGGCAGCTGTGGAAGAACGGACCTGGACGGCGGAAACATGGATGATATGCTGCAGTCTCTCAAGAAGATCTGTGCCCTGGAGGGCGATTACGAAGTGTATCCCGGGCATATGGACTGCTCCTCTCTCATCCGTGAGCGAAACTTCAACTATTACTGCCGTGCCGCCATGCAGAAGTAACAGACAGCGCATTTCAATTATGTATTCATCTTGTACCTCGTGTTATTTCACTCTGAGGTACAAAGCCCAATATATAAAAAATAAAGGAGCCTTTCACGTGTAACTATGAAAGAACCAACCCTAGTTATTCTTGCCGCCGGCATGGGAAGCCGTTTCGGCGGCCTGAAGCAGATCATGCCGGTGGACCCATTCGGCCATTCCATTATTGACTTCTCCCTGTATGATGCCCACCGGGCTCGCTTCCGCAAGGTGGCCTTCATCATCAAGCATGAGATTGAAGAGGACTTCAAGGCCTCCATCGGCAGAAGGATGGAGAAGTACTTCGACGTACAGTATATCTATCAGCAGCTGGACCGTCTTCCTGAAGGCTACAGCGTTCCGGAAGGTCGCATCAAACCCTGGGGCACGGGACATGCTGTCGCCTGCTGTCAGGGCGTAGTGGACGGGCCCTTCGCCGTCATCAATTCCGACGACTTTTACGGCAGAACCGCCTACTCCGCTCTCTATGACTTTCTCTCTGCCGACCGCCCGGAAAACGAGCACGCCATGGTTGCCTACCTTGTGAAAAACACCGTGACGGAGAGCGGCTCGGTCGCAAGAGGCGTCTGCTCGGAGAAGGACGGCTACCTCACCGATGTGGTGGAGCGCACCCGCATTGAAAAACGGGGCGATGACGCTGCCTTCACCGAGGATGGGGAGACCTGGGTGCACCTGCCGGGTGACACGCTGGTTTCCATGAACTGCTGGGCATTCGGCAAATCCTTCCTGCAGGAGCTGGTAAACCGCTTCCCGGCCTGGCTGGATGCAAATCTGCCCGTCAATCCGCTGAAATGCGAGTATTTTATCCCTCTGGTGGTCAATGACCTGCTGAAGGAAGGCAAAGCTGCCGTCAGGCTGCTCAACTGCCACGAGACATGGTTCGGTATGACCTATAAAGAAGATATGCAGACCGTGAAAGACGCCATTGCCGCTATGCGTGCCGATGGTACATACCCCGAAACATTATTAGACTGAGAGGAGAAACAAAATGAACGTTCTTGTCACCGGAGGAGCCGGATTTATCGGAAGCCACACCTGTGTGGAGCTGCTGAACAAAGGATACGGCGTTGTTGTAATCGATAACCTGGTCAATTCCTGTGAAAAGTCACTGGAGCGGGTGCAGCAGATTGCAGGCAAAGACCTGGTCTTCTATGAAAACGACGTACGCGATCGTGCCGCTCTTGACGCTATCTTTGAAAAGTATGACATCGGCTGCGTCATCCACTTTGCCGGTCTCAAGGCTGTGGGTGAATCGGTTGCAATGCCGCTGGAGTATTACGACAACAACCTCTTCTCCACCGTCACCCTCTGTGAAGCCATGCGGGATCACCATGTCAACAACATTGTTTTCTCCTCATCCGCTACGGTATACTCCGGTGACAATGAAGTACCTCTTCGTGAAACCTCCCGCACCGGTATGTGCACCAATCCCTATGGCTGGACCAAATATATGTCAGAGCAGATCCTGCGGGATACGGCAAAAGCAAACCCGGACTGGTCCATTGCCCTGCTTCGCTACTTCAACCCGATCGGTGCCCATCCCAGTGGGCTCATCGGTGAGGACCCCAGAGGCATCCCGAACAATCTGATGCCCTATATTGCACAGGTTGCCGTGGGACGTCGCGATCATCTGAGCGTCTTCGGTGATGACTACGACACCCCGGACGGAACCGGCGTGCGTGACTACATCCACGTCTGCGATCTGGCTGCAGGTCATGTGGCTGCTATTGAATACATGATGGGCCACAAGGGTGAAAATGTGTTCAATCTGGGCACCGGCACCGGCTACAGCGTGCTGGATATGGTAAAGGCTTTTGAGCGTGTCACCGGGCAGAAGATCCCCTACGAGATTGCACCCCGCCGTCCCGGCGATCTGGCCACCGTGTATTCCAGCCCTGACAAGAGTGCACAGCTGCTTGGCTGGAAAGCAAAATATAACCTTGAGGACATGTGCCGCGACACCTGGAACTGGCAGTCTAAAAACCCCATGGGCTATAACGCCTAAATCACCTCTTACAGGAGGCCGGGATGTTATTCTATGTTTATCTGGCGGCTGAGCTGGTGATCGCCGCACTTCTGATATTATGCCTGGAAGTAATTGCATGCATGAAAAACGACTGTCTGGAAAAAGAGGCAGCTCGTTTCGGAACCACCGCCTGTGTATTCAAAATCGGCGTGATCATCCTGCTGGCGGTCGGCATTCTGCTGTCCGGCTGGAACGCACAGAAAAAAGCCGAGGAGGAGCAATCCTCCTACATCTTCCCGCTGGTGGTGCGGGGCGACATGGAATATCTCAATGACATGCAGTTTTCACAGACGAAGGACTCCAGATTCTTTGAGGCAATCGGCTATTCGGAGAGTCAGAACCTGCTGGTAAGCATCTCCAGAGGTGACATGGGTGTACAGTTTTATCAGAACATCCCCGCCTCCTGGTACCAGGAGATGCTGCGGTATGACGGAGAGACCCTGGACACCTTTCTGACCGGTTGGGCAAACGGAACGCTTTCTAACTGGCCCTGAGAGTATTCTGCCTGAAACGCAGTGAATGATTAACCGGAGTATATGGGTATAACAAAAACTGACTTTATGAGAGGGATGCAATGTCCCAAGATGCTCTGGCTGGACAAGCACAAGCCGAAGCTGAAAGTAATACCGCCTGAAGTGCAGGAGAAACTTGACGCCGGAAATGAATTTGGTGATCTGGCCATGGGCATGTTCGGCCCTTATGAAGAGATGACCGTATACCGACCGGGCACCCATATTCCTGACAAAAAGGCCATGGTGCAGAGGACGGCAGAGCATCTGGATGCCGGAACTGCGGTTATCTGTGAAGCAGCTTTCATGAACTACAACAATTACTGTGCGGTGGATATTCTCCGAAAAACAGAAACCGGCTATGACATCTATGAAGTTAAAAACACGGAAGAACTGCACGACCAGTTTATCCGGGATGCGGCATTTCAGTATTACATTATATCCCGATGCGCCTTGAAGATCGAGAAAGTGTTTATTGTTCTGCATGGAAAAGACCCTGAATATCCTTTTTCTCCCGTTGAGGTGACGAAAGAAGTAAAAGGGCTTTACAAATGGATCAATGAGCATATATGGGATCTGAACCGGCTGCAGAAATCACAGGATGAACTGACCGTCGAACCCGGCGAGCAATGCACAGAGCCTTATGAATGCTGGTACTACAGCTATTGCCACGGTGCAGGATAATTGCCTTGCACCATAACACCTTGTTTTAAAACATCCGGCTTACGTCAGTGTGACGAAGCCGGATGTTTTTGTTGCAGGAATGATGAGATTGGGATATACTCATGCAGCAGTGTGCTCAACTAACAGAGAATGCTGCACAGCAAAGAAAGAAAAACCTTAGAGAATAATTGGAGAAACGGCGCAGATGACAAAGCAAAACCATTTACCGGAACAGATTGAAATTCGCGGTGCGAGGGTACACAACCTGAAAAATGTGGATGTAAACATCCCTCTGCACCGGATTGTCGGCATAGCGGGCGTATCAGGCTCGGGAAAGTCCTCCCTGGCCCTGGGTGTTTTATATGCTGAGGGGTCCAGGCGTTATCTGGAATCCCTCTCCACCTACACACGGCGCCGCATGACGCAGGCAGCGAATGCGCAGGTAGATGATGTGCGCTATGTTCCGGCAGCACTGGCACTGCATCAAAGGCCGGGTGTGCCGGGCATCCGCAGCACATTCGGCACCATGACGGAGCTTCTGAACAGCCTGCGGCTCATGTTCTCCCGTCTCTCTGTATATAAATGCCCAAACGGGCACGATGTGCCCCCCACGCTGGACTATGCTGCAGAGAAGGAGGTGCATTGCCCGTTCTGCGGTGAGACGGTTCAGGTGATCGGCGCTGAGGATCTTGCCTTCAACAGCGGCGGGGCCTGCCCCAACTGCGAAGGCACCGGTATTGTCCGGACGGTGGACGAATCCACCCTGGTGCCGGATGAATCACTGACCATTGACGAAGGGGCGGTCGCGCCATGGCAGAGCCTGATGTGGTCACTGATGAAGGATATTGCCAGGCGGATGGGTGTGCGCACTGATGTCCCCTTTTCTCAGCTGACAGCTGAGGAGCGGGATATCGTGTTTCACGGACCCGCGAAGAAGATGCATATGCTCTTCACCAGCGAGAAGACCAATCAGGCATCCGAGTTTGACATGACCTACTACAATGCCATTTATACGGTGGAGAACGCCCTTGACAAGGTGAAAGACGAAAAGGGCATGAAGCGGGTGGAGAAGTTTCTGAAGCAGGGGCCCTGCCCGTGCTGCGAAGGCACAAGACTCTCCGATCGTGCCCGGTCTCTCCGCTTGCGGGGCGTTTCACTGGACTATGTGTGCACCCTTCCCCTCTCTGAGCTGATTGCATGGGTGAACGAAGTTCCTGATTCTCTGCCGCCGGAAATGCGGCCAATGGCAAAGAGCATTTGTGAGTCTTTTCAACATACAGCAAGGAGGCTTGTGGATCTGGGGCTCTCCTATCTGTCTCTTGACCGGGCAGCATCTACTCTGTCTACCGGCGAGCGACAGCGGACGCAGCTGGCCAGAGCCGTACGGAACCGGACAACGGGTGTATTGTATGTGCTGGATGAGCCGTCAATCGGGCTTCATCCCTCCAATCTGGAGGGACTTGCCGGTGTGATGGACGATCTGGTGGCAGACGGCAACTCTGTGGTGCTGGTGGATCATGACACCCAGGTTCTCTCCCATGCCGACTGGCTGATCGAGCTGGGCCCGGAAGCAGGGGCAGGAGGCGGGAAGATTCTTGCCGAGGGAACCCCGGAGGAACTGGCAAACAACGCAACATCCATGATCGGTCCTTTTCTCTCCCCGGAATACAAAGGCTTCCTCCGCAACAGGGCACATCAGGAGAGACTTTTCTCCCTCGGCACCATCCGAATGGAAACCTCCTCCATCCATACGGTAAAGCCTCTCACTGTAGTATTTCCAAAGGGTCGGCTTTCCGTGGTGACGGGTGTTTCCGGTTCAGGCAAGACCACCATGATTCTGGAAAGCCTGATCCCGGCGTTGGAGGCTAAGATCGCCGGAGGCAAACTGCCTGAACACGTGCTCTCCGTGGAGGCGGATGGAATCGACCAAGTGAAGCTGATAGACGCAACGCCCATCGGCATTAACGTGCGATCCACAGTGGCGACCTATGCCAACGTGCATGACGAGCTGCGCAAAGTCTTTTCAAAGACGGCTGATGCGAAAGCGAACGCCTTGAAAGCCAGTGACTTTTCCTATAACACAGGTTCTCTCCGCTGCCCCACCTGTGACGGCACGGGGATGATCAGCCTGGATGTGCAGTTTCTGCCCGATGTGGACATCCCATGCCCTGACTGCTCCGGATCACGCTACGGCAAGCATGCCTGGCAGATCAGGCGCATAATAAAAGACGGTCAGGGTGTTTCTCTGCCGGAGCTGATGGCCATGAGTGTGGATGAAGCACTATCTGAATGCGGCGATCTGAAAACCGTAAGCTCCCGGCTGCAGGTGCTGCATGACCTGGGTCTGGGTTATCTGACGCTGGGTGAGGAAACGCCGGGTCTCTCCGGCGGTGAGGCCCAACGGCTGAAGCTGGCCAGCGAGATGGGCAAAGGACAGTCTGACTCCGTTTTTGTGTTCGATGAGCCCACCATCGGCCTGCACCCGCTGGATGTGAAGACACTTTTGGCGGTGTTCCAGCATCTGCTGGATCAGGGAGCAACGGTAATCGTGATTGAGCACGACCTTGACGTAATCCGCTCGGCCGATTACATTGTGGATATGGGGCCCGGCGGAGGAAAGGACGGCGGCATGATTGTGGCCACCGGAACACCGGATGAGGTGAAAGCAAACCCGAACAGCATCACCGGCCGATATCTGTGAAAGATAATATCAAACGGTATAGAAGGAAAAGCACCACTGACCGCCCGGTCAGGGGTGCTGCTGTAAAAAATGTTGTTATCCTACTCTGTACCAGAAATCTCCGTCGGTGTCAGCCATGGTGTTCCAGTCATACAACGCTACAGCTAAGAGAATAGCACTTCCGTCGTCCAGCACAACAAGCTCCCCGTCATCCCAGAACACATATTCATGGAGATATCCCGTGCTGGGATCATCCGGATAAACGATCTGAACGGTACCGTCATTGAAAATGTCCATCCGGATCTGGCTGCCGTCATCCATAACCATCACCCATGCACCTTCATAGCAGTTTTCTGCATGGGCAGGGATTGCTGCAACTGTGAAGATCGCTCCGACTACGAGAAGGGTAAGCAGTATCATGGCAGCAACGCTGCGGACTTTCTGATTCATTGTCATCATTTTCTGTAATCTCCTTTGTTTTTCATTTGATACCACCAGCATATCACTGGCAGCATCACAGAACTGTCACAGGGAGATCAGAAAAAAGATAGCGAGCATTAAATATATCTGTCGTTTCTACTCATTTTAACTATGAGCCGGTAGGAAACAGCAAAGAGAATCACGATAAATCCCACAAAATACCACACCGTTGTGTCGGTGCTGGCAATATAGTCATAGGCTCCGTGCAGCAGTGCAGGGATCACTACAGCCGCAATCCGGAAGGCGAGGGACCTGTCATGATCATTTCCGTTCTCGGATCGGCGGGCAAGGCCGTAGAACACCCCCATAAAAACACCGAAGCAGGTGTGGCCGGGGATGGCTGTGACGGCACGGATGATGGCCGTGGAAAACCCGTAGTGCAGCACATAGCTGATATTCTCCCAGAGGGCAAAGCCCAGTGCTACAAACACCGCATACACAACACCGTCATACTGGCAGTTGAACTCCGGTGAATTCCAGGAAGTGCGGCGCAGCATGAAGTATTTCGCCCCTTCCTCAGAAAAAGCCACAACCACGAAGTAAAGCAGCACCTGATAATAGGGGTGGTTCTGCGGTACCATCAGCTCCAGCAGCGTGCTGAAAACACGCTCCAGCACAAGAGCGATCAGGGCGGAGAAGATTCCTGCCCGGACAAGGCGCCAAAGGTGCTCGGTGCTCTCCCTTTCCAGATGGTCAGACTGATAGACCTTTACCATGAGGAAAATCGCGGGCACAACCGCTGCAACAATCAGAATGCCGTTATAGCTTACTAAAGATGACAAGAGAAAATAAAACATAATGATATATTCCCTTATACATTGAGAATGGAGATTTCTTTGATCTCCTCATTTTCTGTGAGAATGGCGTTGAGCTCGTCTGCATTGATAGCCACCTTGCTTTTAACCGTGGCGTTGTAACGGTAGCCCTCCCCCTCCTTGGTGATGCGAAACTCAATCACGTTGGCATTATACCGCTTCATCAGCTCATTAAATTTTGACTGAAAGTCCGTTTTATCTGCAACGAGAATATCAATGTTGGAGCACCGGTAGGAATCTGCTCCCACTGTGACAATGTGCATAAGCATCTGGATGAGACTGATGGCAATGGTAACAAGGATCCCCACCACATACATGCCGGAGCCGATGGCAAGGCCGATGCCAGCAGTGGCCCAGATGCCTGCAGCAGTGGTAAGCCCGGTGACGCTGCCGCCGTTTTTGAAGATCATCCCCGCACCGAGAAAGCTGACGCCGCTGACAACCTGGGCTGCAAGTCTGGCAGGGTCAGCCCCTCTGGTGCCATTGAAGTGCTGCTTTGTGACGGAGAGCAAATCCGCAAAGCCGTATTTGGAAACAATCATGATGAGGCACGCCGCACAGCAAACAATCATGTGCGTGCGGACACCGGCTTCCTTGAAGCGACGGCTGCGCTCAATGCCCAGAGCAAAGCCGCAAGCACAGGATACAAGAATGCGAATGACAAAATCAAGGTTCTGAAGCAGCGAAAACTGGCTGTTCAGATAACCGGCTAACATAGTGAACATCTCCTTTATCTATGGATTAGCGTATATTTTGGCATCATCTTAGTCGAAATGGCAAAAATTGTCAAGAACTTTACGCGAAGGGGTGCCCTTTTTGTTGAAAGGCTTGCTCATGCCCCGGATTTGTGCTATGCTGAGACAGTCAAAACTCTCAAGCTACAGCAGAGTTTTGGAAACGGAGACTAAATGAAAGATTATAGAAATACCCTGCTTCCGATCGGGAAAATGGCAAAGGCAAACCGGATTTCCATTGCAACACTTCGCCTATACGATCAGCTGGAGCTGCTCAAGCCTGCGTACATCGATCCTGAGACCGGATACCGGTATTATGATATCCGCCAGACATCAAGGCTGGATATCATCCGCTATATGCGGGACCTGGATCTGAGCCTTTCCGACATCCACGATATCCTTCAGCAGGAGGACATCACGCTGATCGAGGAGAAGCTGATAGAAAAGAACAACCAGATCCATCAGCAGCTGCGTGAACTCAAAGCCATGCACGAAGCCGTGGACAGAACAATACAATCCATTGAACGCTACCGTAAATCCCCTGCCAGCGGCACCATTTCACTGGAGTTCATTGACCGGCGTTATCTGCTCTACATGCCCTGCACCGACAATTTTTATGCGCAGGGCATTGTGGCCTATGAAAAAACCATCCAGGATCTGCGAACCCACCTGATGGATAAGGAGCTGCCGCAGCTACTATCCTACAGTCTCGGCACTTCGGTGAAGCAGGAGGATTTTACGGCAGGGCGCTTTGTCCCGGACAGGGTATTCATCTTTGGTGACAAAAATCTGGAGGACTACAGCAGCAGTATTCTCGTGCTGGACAGCGGCATGTACTGCTGCATCTATCTGGATAACTTTGATGACGAGATCCCATATGCGCACAAGCTGCTGGAGCACTGCAGTGAGCAGGGTTACCAGATCAGCGGAGACTATATCTGTGAGGAGCTGACGGAGCTGAATGTTTTTGATAACCGGCAGAGGAATATGTTCCTCCGGCTGCAGGTGCCGGTGACTTTCCGAAAAAACGCTTGACTCTCCACCTGCTGCAGGTTGTAAGATACTTGTATCTTAATTAACAGGAGGAATCATCCAAATGGAAAAAGTCAGAGTAGTGCAGTACGGCTGCGGCAAAATGAGCAAATACACCCTGCGTTATCTCTATGAGAAGGGCGCACAGATCGTCGGTGCCATCGGCCATGCCCCGGCAGTCGGCCAGGACGTGGGTGACTGGGCAGATCTCGGTGTAAAGACCGGCATCATCATCTCCGATAATGCAGACAAAGTTCTTGACGAGTGCGATGCAGAAGTTGCCATCATCACCACCAGAAGCTTCGTCGGCGATATCTATGAGTGCATTGAAAAGTGCGTCAGCCGCGGCATCAGCGTGATCACCACCTGCGAAGAGGCCATCTTCCCCTGGACCACCTCCGCAGAGCTGACCAACAAGATTGACGCTCTTGCCAAGGAGACCAACTGCACGGTTGCCGGCAGCGGCATGCAGGATATCTTCTGGATCAACATGGTAGGCCTTGTAGCAGGCGGCTGCCACAAGATCACCAAGATCAAAGGCGCATACAGCTACAACGTGGATGAATACGGCATCGCTCTTGCAGAGGCACACGGCTGCGACCTGACCCCGGCAGAGTTTGAAGAGAAGATTGCCCACCCCACAGAGTTTGAGCCTTCTTACGCTTGGAATGCCGCTGAAGCCATCTGCAACAAGCTGGGTCTCACTATCAAGAGCATCTCCCAGAAGCATGTGCCCTATGTCATCGACAAGGACATCTACTCCTCCACCCTCGGCAAAGAGATCAAGGCAGGCAACTGCATCGGTATGTCCGCTGTTGTCACCATTGAGACCATGCAGGGCATTGAAGTGGAAGAGGAGACCATCGGCAAGGTCTACGGCCCGGACGACGGCGACATGTGCGACTGGTGGATCACCGGCGAGCCCAACACCGAGTTCCATGTGGTGAAGCCTGCAACGGTTGAACACACCTGTGCCACCATTGTCAACCGCATTCCTTCCCTGCTGCGTGCACCTGCAGGATACGTCACGGCTGACCAGCTGGAGCCCAACGAATACCTCACCTATCCGATGGAATATTACGTCTGAGCATCAAAAACCTTCGGCAGACGAATCTGCCGCGTGAATTCTCTCTTACCCTCCGGGCAAAACCCGGAGGGTTTTATTTTATCTGTATAAATTGAAAAACCTTGCCGTGCAGCATGGAATGTGGTAAAGTAAAAGAAAAATGTACTTTAGGAGGGATAAGTAATGCCTCATTCATCAGGCGGCGGTTCCAGAAGCGGAGGCTCATTCTCCGGCAGTTCCAGCAGCTTCGGCTCTTCGGGAAGCAGTGGAAACAGTGTTTCCAGAGGACCTCGGATTTCCAACGAATACAGGCCGGGGTACCATCGCTACGTATATTACCATAACAACATGCCCATGTACTTCTACAGCAGCAGAGATATCACCGAGAGGGACACCCGGCTGAATAAAGGCGGTTTGATTATGCGGGGCGCGATGATTCTCGTTGGGATCATTCTCCTCGTCATCTTCGCGGGTAGCTGGTTTCACAGCCCGCAGAAGCTCCCCCTGAACTATGACACCGAGATCCGGATTCTCGACCAGGCGGATGTCCTCTCCGATGCCGACGAGGCCCTGCTGCAGAATACTTTTACCGAGTTTCAGGCTGAAACGGGCATCACACCTGCTCTCCTCTCGGTGATGCCGGATGACTGGCAGAGCCACTACAACGATTTCTCCAGATTTGCCTATGAGTCCTACGTGAATCTCTTTACAGACGAGAGCCACTGGCTCTTCTGCTACTCCGGCGACGCCTCCTCTGAATTTGACGACTGGCAGTGGGAAGGCATGCAGGGCAATGACACCGACCATGTGCTGACTGAGAAGCAGACCGATGCCTTTAATGAAAACGTGCAGAAGTATCTCTACGCCAGAAACCGCTACACCGTGGGAGAGGCCTTCAGCCAGGGCCTTCAGGAGCTGATGCCTGAAGCGATGAAGCCCAGCTTCCAGCCCAATTCCGATGACGCCTTCTCCGTGCTTGCCTTCCTGTTTGTGCTGGTAATCGGCCCGGCTCTCAATATTGTCTCTGAGTTCAAAAACGTCAGAGCGATGCAGGGCAAGGCCGGCGCCGTGCGCTGCCCCACCGACGAGGGCAGCGTGAAGGAGGACACCTGTGCCTATTGCGGCGGCATCTATGTGCACGGTCTTCACCTGCAATGCCCCCACTGCGGTGCGCCTGTCCAGGCCTCGCCGAACGGCTGAAAAAGTTCAATCTGTTCCGAAAACCTTAACAGAATAACCCTTGACATTTCACAGGCAGCGACGTAAGATTGTTTTATTAAATAGGGTGGATTTCCGCTATGGCGGGAGATGATCCATCATCAAAGGAGATTGATTATGCTTATGAAGTTACTATCCTGGCTTATGACGTTTATTCTCGCTTTCTCCCTCGGCACCAGCGTGAACGCCCCTGAGAAAGAGACCGATTCCGAGCTGCAGCAGAAGGTGCAGGATCACATGGACGTGATTGTAGACGAAGCCGCAGCGATTCTCGATGAAGTGAATGATGAAGTGCGCAAGAATGAAAAAGTCCAGAAAGCGGAAGAGTTTGTGGACAACGTGAAGGAAATCGCCCAGAACACGGCGGATGATATCAAAGCTCACTTCGGCACCGAGGACGAAACTGCAGCCACCGCAGAGGAAGCACCCGTGGAAGAAGTGCCAGCAGCAGCTGAGGCACCTGCAGTTTCTCCCACTCCGGCTCCCGTTTTAACCCCTGTTCCTGTTTTTACTCCGGCTCCTGTTGCAACGCCCGCCCCTGCAGCAACCCCAAACGCGTGATCGTCACCACATCTCACCTGAGCAATCCATGCTGACCGTTCACGACATCCATAAAGAATATCGCACCGGAAACCTCGTCCAGAAAGCATTGGACGGGGTCTCCTTGTCATTCCGGGAATGTGAGTTTGTGGCCATTCTGGGCCCCAGTGGCTCGGGCAAGACCACACTGCTGAATATCATTGGCGGGCTGGACCGTTATGACAGCGGCGAGATGACCTTTCGCGGCGTGCCCACCAGCAGCTACCGTGATCGGGACTGGGATACCTATCGCAACCATACCATCGGTTTTATCTTTCAGAGCTACAACCTGATCCCGCACCAGACCATTCTCTCCAACGTGGAGCTGGCCATGACGCTCTCCGGTGTAGGCCGTCAGGAGCGGAGACAGCGGGCACTGGACGCCCTGGACCGTGTTGGTCTGCTGGAACAGGCCCAGAAAAAGCCCATGCAGCTCTCCGGAGGGCAGATGCAGCGAGTTGCCATTGCCCGGGCATTGGTGAACAACCCTTCCGTTCTGCTTGCGGATGAACCCACCGGCGCACTCGACAGTGACACGGGTGAACAGGTAATGCAGCTTCTCAAAGAGGTAGCGAAGGATCACCTTGTCATCATGGTGACCCACAATCCCGACCTGGCTGACCGCTATGCCAGCCGCATTGTTCGCCTGAGAGACGGTAAGATCACAGAGGACTCAAACCCCTATACCCCCGATTCAACAGATCTCCCCCCTGATAATGACACGCCCTGGCGTAAGAACCGGCCAAAAACCACAGAGCGTAAGCCATCCATGTCATTCCTCACGGCGCTGTCACTGTCGGTTTCCAACCTGCTGTCGAAAAAGGCCCGAACCACCCTGGTAGCTTTTGCCGCCTCTATCGGCATTGTGGGCATCGGGCTGATTCTCTCTCTTTCCAACGGTGCCAATGCCTATATCCGCCAGATGGAGCGGGACTCGCTGAGTCAGTATCCCATCGAAATTTTGAGCTCTGCCTTTTCCATGGAGGAAACCATGATGCAGTTTGCCGCCATGCAGAGTCAGGCGGCAGAACAGCCCACGGGAGAAAAAATTACGGAGCAGCAGATGATGGGCGGCATGCTCTCCTCTGCCCGGCTCAACGACCTGGCCGCTCTGAAACGCTGGCTTGACAGTGGCTACTCCGGCATGGAGGACTTTACCCGAGGCATTGACTACCGCTACGGCATCAGCCCCCAGATCTACCAGCTGCGTGATGACGGCTACCGTCAGGTGAACCCGGATCAGACCATGGCAGCCTTCGGCATCACCACCAGCGACGGGCTGACCGGAGCCATGTCCGGCTACGGGATGAATGAGATGTTCCGCCCCCTGCCTGCGAAGGAAGAACTATATAGGAACGACTATGTGCTTCTGGCAGGATCCTGGCCGGAGCGGGACACAGACTGTGTTCTGGTGCTCACCGGCTCCGGTGGCATCCCCGATATGCTGCTCTACACCATGGGCCTGAAAGACTCTGACGAGTTGGACAGTAACATTGAAAACGTGGTTGCCGGCAGCGGCAGCACCATGAAGCTGCAGGCCAACCGGGTCTTTGACGCGAAGGACTTTCTCGGCATCTCCTTCCGGCTTCTCCCGGCTTACGAGACCTACACCTATGATGAGAATCTGGGTGTATGGATTGACCGTTCGGGTGACAGCAAAGCCATGCTCTCTCTGCTGCATAATGCGGAAGAGATGCGCATCACCGGTGTGGTGCAGCCTGCGGAGGGCGTCTCCTTCGGAATTCTGCAGCTTGGCATCGAGTATCCCCCCTCTCTGCTGAAACGGCTGATGCGGCAGGCGGAGGAAAGCGATATTGTAAAAGCCCAGCAGAGCACACCTGACACGGACGTGCTCTCCGGCATCCGTTTCGGTGAGGTTCCGGAAGAGAGTGCCTTTTCTCTGAAAGATATGGTGTCCTTCCACCCGGAGATTCTGCCGGAGGCAGTGACTATTCACTGGGAGGATCTGGACACGCTGGAAACCGATGAAACCCGCCTCACTAACCGGCGCCTGGTGCGCATTTTGCGGGAGCTGTCCAGAACAGGATCCTCCGACACACTGAAGGAAATGATCTCCGCAGGCCTCCCCTTGCTGATGAACCTCATTGAAATTGATGAGGACAAGATCGGCGAGCTGATCTCCTTTGCCATGGATGAAGAGCACATGCAGGAGATGTTTGCCGCCCGCTCAGCCTCTCTTTCCGCCTCCCTCACCGGCAACCTGACCCGCTTCGGCTATGCGGACGCTTCCGAGCCAATGCTCGTCACCATCTATCCCACCGACTTTGACAGTAAAAATGAGGTACTCCGTCTGTTGGACGCCTATAATGCTGCCGTAAAGGCCGAAGGGCATGAGGAAAAGGTGATTGAATACACCGACTATGTAGGTGCGCTTATGAGCTCCGTCACCACAATTATCGACGTGATCACCTATGTGCTCATCGCGTTTGTTGCGGTTTCACTGGTGGTGTCCTCCATCATGATCGGCATTATCACCTACATCTCCGTGCTCGAGCGTCGAAAGGAAATCGGCATTCTCCGGGCAATGGGTGCCTCCAAGCGGAATATCACGGAGGTCTTTAACGCCGAAACCTTTATCATCGGTCTGCTTGCTGGCGCCTTCGGCATTGCCCTGACACTTCTGCTGCAGATCCCCATCAACCAGATTATCCGCGCCCTTGCCGAGCAGGACGGCATCCGTGCCTTTCTGCCGCCCGGCGCCGGGATCACCCTGATCATTCTCTGCATCCTGCTCACCTTTATCGGCGGGTTCATCCCCTCCCGCAAGGCTGCGCGTCAGGATCCGGTTGCCGCCCTACGCAGTGAATAGAATCTTTGTGACTGTACTGTGACAAACCTTTTTGTATACTAATCATACAGGAAGGGGTGACAGCACTCGAATTCTCACGCGCAACATGCGTTGCACAAACCACAAAAGAATAAAACAACAGGAGGAATACAACATGTCTGAAATGATCAATGCAACCAACGAAGAACTGGAAAATGCCGCCGGCGGCGCAGCTTTTCCCGGGAACTGGAAGACCGTTGCAGGCCTTCAGAAGGGCTATCTGGCCATCCGCACCGCCCCCACTTATGACTACGGCAATGAGATGAGAGGCTATGAGCTCTACAACGGTGACGCTGTGCAGGTCCTTGACACCCCTGTCATGGGCAGCGACGGCAAAGTCTATGTGAGAGTCTACTCCCCCAAATCCGGTGTCACCGGATATGTCAACGCAAATTTTTTGCGCTGAAAAATATTAAAAACAGCCCCGCTCTGCACAGAGCGGGGCTGTTCCCACCGTTCCGAAATCGGAACCGTCATAATAGTTGACACCACGCTCTTTTTTAAACCGAAAAGGAGGTTCAGTCTGTGACAATTGACCCGAAAAAGATCCGCCTCATCGCCTTTGATCTGGACGGAACCCTCACCCAGCACAAAACTCCTCTGGATGCGCAAAACCGGGCGGTGCTCGATGCCCTGAGCAAAAATTACCGCCTGCTGATGGTGGGTGCCGGACAGAGCAGCCGCATCTTCCACCAGATGAACGAATATCCCATTGATATCATCGGCAATTACGGCATGCAGTTCTGCCGCTACAGCAAAGATTCCGGCAGCCTGAAAATGGTCCATGACGAGGTCATCCCCTGCGACAGGAAGAGTGTTACCGAGCGTATTGACGCCCTGCGGCAAAAACACGGCTTCACTGATTATGCCGGGAAGAGTGTGGAGTTTCATGCCTCGGGCTGCGTCACCTATCCGCTGCTGGGCACAGACGCCGCCCTCGCGGACAAGCTGGCCTTTGACCCGGACCGTTCCCGGCGCCGCGCCATCTATGAGGATGTGAAAGCCGCCTTCCCCGATTTCACCGTATTCATCGGAGGCAGCTCCTCCTTTGACTTCGCCCCCTATCCCTTCAACAAATACTATTCCCTCGTCCGTTACTGCAAAGCATTCCATCTCGACCACAGTGAAGTGCTCTATTGCGGCGATGATTACGGCCCCGGCGGGAATGATGAAGCGGTCTACCGCTCCGACATTCCTTTTCTCTGCGTGGACGATTACAGGAATTTAGCAATTTTGCTCAAGGAATTTATCCCTCACGATTGACGTTCATCTGATTTTGGGGTAAAATATCTACATTGCTGAAACATAAACAGTATTACCAAAAGGAGTGAATGCGGATGAGTGTAGATATTAGAATCAGCCACGCGCTGAAAAAATACGGTGACAACGTCATTATCCCGGACCTGAGTGTTGATATCCGGCCAGGCGAGTTCTTCACCCTTCTCGGCCCCAGCGGTTGTGGAAAGACCACACTGCTTCGTATGATCGCCGGCTTCAACAGCATCGAGGGCGGTGACTTTTACTTTGGGGACAAGCGCATCAACGATCTCGATCCCTCCAAGCGCAACATCGGCATGGTGTTTCAGAACTACGCTATCTTCCCCCACTATACGGTGCGGAAGAATGTGGAATTCGGCCTGAAAAACCGGCACCTGCCCAAGGACGAGATTAAAATGAGCACCGACAAGTTCCTCAAGCTCATGCAGATCGACGCCCTGGCGGACCGCCTGCCTGATCGTCTCTCCGGCGGACAGCAACAGCGCGTTGCCCTGGCGAGAGCTTTGTGCATCAGCCCGGATGTGCTTTTAATGGACGAACCTCTCTCCAACCTGGACGCCAAGCTGCGTGTGGAGATGCGCACCGTCATCAAAAACATCCAGCACGATGTGGGCATCACATGCGTCTACGTCACCCACGATCAGGAGGAGGCAATGGCTGTCTCCGACCGGATTGCGGTTATGAATGCGGGTGTCATCCAGCACATCGGCAACCCCAAGAGCATCTACCAGCGGCCGGCCAACGTGTTTGTGGCCACCTTCATTGGCAGAACCAACATGCTCAAGGGCGCACTGAAGCTGGAGAACGGAAAGACCATCCTCTGCATTGACGATTACCGTGCGGAGATGAATACCGTTGCCCCGGAATATCTGCACGACCAGGAGGTGCAGATCAGTGTCCGGCCGGAGGAACTTCTCTTAAACCGTGACCACTCCTCCTACGGTATGAAAGGCACCGTGCAGGATGCGGTCTTCCTCGGGCTCAACACCCACTACTTCGTGAAGCTTGATTCCGGCGAGGATGTGGAAATCATTCAGGAATCCTCCATTGAGGAAACGCTGGGCAAGGGCGCAAGGATTTCCCTCACGGTCAACACCGACAAGGTGAATCTCTTCCTCGCTGACGGCTCGAAGAATATCCTCACAGGGGTCCGCAACGACCTGGAATCTTGAGGGCGCGGCCATGAACAATAAGAGGAAATTTGAAGTCTGGACGGTTCTGTCCATTGTGTTCTTCCTTCTCTTTCTGCTGATTCTGGTCTACCCCATGTTCGGCATTCTCAAACAGTCCCTCTATGACAAGGAGGGTGCGCTGACGGTTGCCAACTTTACCAAATTCTTTTCCAAGAAGTATTATACCAACACCATTCTCAACAGCTTCAAGGTAACCATCACAGTCACGATTGTGTCGCTGCTGATCGGTATCCCTCTCTCCTACTTCTACAGCTTCTACCGGCTGAAGGGTGCAAAAATCATCTTTGTCGTCAGCATCCTCTGCTGCATGTCAGCCCCGTTTCTCGGCGCTCTGTCCTGGATTATGCTGCTGGGCAGAAACGGCATTGTGACGAAGTTCTTCCTCAATGTGTTCCACATCAAGCTGGGCAGTATCTACGGCTTTCGCGGAATTCTACTGGTGCAGGCACTGAAGTATTTCCCCCTGGTCTTTATCTATATGAACGGCGCCTTCCGCAATATCGACAACACCCTCATTGAGGCCTCGGCCAACATGGGCTGCACCGGTGTAAAGCGGTTTTTCAAAATTATTCTCCAGCTCTCCATGCCAACGGTGCTGGCCGCCTCCCTCATGGTGTTCATGCAGGCCTTTGCCGACTTCGGCACCCCCATGATCATCGGGGAGGGTTACCGAACCTTCCCGGTGGAGATCTACTCCCAGTATCTGGGCGAAAACGGAAGAGACTATGGTTTCGCAGCTGCCATCTCCGTCATCGCCATTCTCATCACGGCGGTGGTGTTCTTTGTGCAGCAGTGGGCCACGGGCAAGTTCCGCTTCTCCATCAATGCCCTGCACCCTGTGGAGAAGAAGGAACCCAAGGGCATTCAGGGCTTTCTCATGCATCTCTACGCCTATCTGCTGATTATCATCGGGTTTGCCCCAAACCTCTATATCGTCTACCTGTCCTTTGTCAACAGTGACGGTGCAGTTTTCAAAACCGGCTTTTCCGTTAACAACTACCGGCTGGCTGCCAAAAAGCTGCTGGTGCGCTCCATCAACAACACTCTCACTCTGGGCATCGGCGCGCTGGTCATCATCATTGTCTTTGCCGTGATTGTGGCCTATCTCGTGGTGCGGCGCTCCAGCCCCATCAATCACGCCATTGACACCATGGCGATGCTGCCCTACATCATGCCTGGCGCTGTCGTCGGTATCGCGCTGGTGATGGCTTTTGGCTCCAAGCCCTTCGCTCTCACCGGCACCATGACCATCATGATCCTCAACCTGGTGGTGCGGCGTATGCCCTATACCATCCGCTCGGCCTCTGCCACGTTGATGCAGATCTCACCGAGCATTGAAGAGGCAGCCATCAGCCTGGGCGCCTCCAAGCTGAAAACCTTCTTTAAAATCACGGTGCCAATGATGTCCAGCGGCATTGTCTCCGGCGCCATCCTCAGCTGGGTTGCCATTGTGACAGAACTCTCCGGCTCCATCATTCTCTACAACAACAAGACCATCACCCTCACCATGAGCACCTATGTGCAAATCAACCGCGGCAACTACGGCACGGCCTGCGCCTTCGCCGCCATTCTGACAGTGGTCACCATTCTTTCCCTGCTGGTCTACATCAAGGTCAGCGGCAATGAGGATGACATCCGGCTCTGACACCTGAATCCCCCTTTCAGTCCTGACAGCGTTCTTCATGCGCTTGGGAATAAAAAAATCTATGTAAGAAGGAGAAAAAATCATGAAGAAAATCATCGCGCTCGTGCTGGCACTTTGCATGGTGTTTGCCATTGCAGCCGTTGCCCATGCGGAAGAAGACATCGGCGATACCCTTGTCCTCTACTCCACCATGACGGAAAAAGATCTGGAAGCCCTGATTGACGGCTTTGCTGAGGTCTATCCCGACTGCGAGATTGAGGTTGTCTCCGGCACCATCGGCGAGACCACTTCCCGTATTGCTGCCGAAGCCGACAACCCGCAGGGCGACGTGACCTGGGGCGGCCTGGCTGACTCCGACGGCATGCAGTATGCCGACCTGTTTGAAGAGTGGGTTTCCGAGGAATCTGCCAACGCCATTGAAGGCTACTCCACCCCCAACGGCATCTACTCCATGGACCACCTCTCCACCATCGTCTTCGCCGTCAACACCGAACTTGAGAAGGAGCTGGGCCTTGATATCCGCTCCTACGCTGACCTGCTCGACCCGAAACTCGAAGGCAAAATCATCTTCTCCAACCCCAACAGCTCCTCTGCCGCCTGGAACAACCTCTGCAACATCATGTCCGTTTTCGGCACTGACAGCGAGGAAGCCTGGGACTACATTGGCAAGCTGATGAAGAACCTCGTCATCTCCGACTCCTCCTCCAACTGCTTCAAGCTGGTGGAGCAGGGCGAGTATGTGGTGGGCCTGACCTATGAAGACGGCGCCATCAAGCTCATTCAGCAGGGTGCCGGCGACCACTTCGATATGCGCTATCCCGCTGACGGCGCTTCCGCTTCCGCATTCGGCATGGCAGTCATCAAGAACTGCAAACACCCCGCAGCTGCAAAGGCTCTAGTCAACTGGGTCTGCTCCGCAGAGGGCTGCTCCTACATCGCCCAGTATCTCAAGACCCTGCGTATGACCAACAAGGACACCGTTTACGGCGAGAGCCTCCTGCCCGCTACTGAGGATATCAAGTGGGTCCACCGCGATGTGCCTTACCTCACCGAGCACAAGGCAGAGATTCTCGAGCATTGGAATGACCTGCTCCTGGAGGTTCAGGGCTGATCATCCTCTCTGCACATCACTGCATAATCAATTTTTGCTCCCGGTACAAAGCCGGGAGCTTTTTTTACAAAATCGTTGCAAAGATTCACGGCTGGAGTGTATAATGTATCGTACGAGCTATTCCATTTCCTCCCGTTACTAACACGGGACAGAGCACAGCAATCGTGGTACAGAGTCCTCTCCCGCGTAAATTGCTGTGCACCCGGAGCGACCTGAAAAAACATTCTGGAGGTACCAATATGAAAAAACTCTTCGCCCTTCTCCTCGCATGCACCCTTCTCACCGGCACATTTGCCTGCGCAGCCTCGGCGGAAAGCCTGGTGGGCGGTTGGCAGACGCCCGACTCCCCGGAAATCACGCCGGAGCTTCAGGAGATCTTCCATCAGGCTATGGACACCCTCTCCGGCCGCGCCTACATCCCTGTTGCACTGGTGGGCACGCAGCTTGTCGCCGGCATGAACTATTGCTTCCTTGCTGAGACCGCCGCCGTCAACCATGAGGATGACCCCCACTTCGCCAACATCTATGTCTACCGCGATCTGCAGGGCAACGTCACCATCACGGATATTGAGGAGCTGGAGACCCATTCTACCTCCGAGGTGGCCGCTTTTGCAGAGGATGCCGTCGCACTGATCGAGATCCCTGCTTCTGACGCCTCCTTCACCGAGGGCAAGGGTGTCTCCTTCGAAAACAAAAAGGAAGCCACCGCCTACGACGATGCCATCGGCATGATCGTCAACCTCGCCAAGGACGGGGAGATCACCTTCACCATCCCCGAGGGTGCGGACGGCACCTATGACCTCTATCTCACCGTCTCCAAGATCATGGCCCAGTTCACCTCCCAGCCATTCTCCTTCCGCATCAACGGCGGTGAGCTTTTCTCCGTCCCGATGGACTGCCAGGTCTATGCCGACTCTCCCGCCGCCTATACAAAAGACGGTGAGGAATACAATACCGGCGCCTTTTCCGATCCGGGCCGCTTCCCGATTCTGAAAAATGTCACGCTGAAATCCGGCGACACGGTCACGGTCCTCGCCACATACGGCGCAAAGGCCCCCAACCTGAAGGGCATGGTCTTCCCTGCCGTCGGTGCGCTGACGCTGGCGCCTGCCGGCTCAGCCGTGACAACGGGCTATGACTTCACCCTGAAGGAGCTTCAGGAGCAGGATCCCACCGATCCCCTCTCCGGCCTCAACATCATCTGGGTCGGCTCCTCGGTTACCTACGGCGCCCAGGCGGGCGGCCACTACTCCATGGTGGATGCCATCGCCGACCGTCACCCCGGCACTGTCTGCGAGAAGTACGCCATCAGCGCCACCACCCTGGTGAACAGTGACGAGAGCTCCTATGTGGCCCGCCTCAAACGCATCCCGAAGGACAGGACCCCCGATCTTGTGGTGGTGCAGCTGTCTACCAACGACGCCACCACCGGCAAGCCCTTCGGTGAGATTGCCGAGGGCAAAGATCCCGCCGCTTTTGACGACACCACCATCGCCGGAGCCATTGAAACCATAATCGCCTACGTGCAGGACACCTTCCACTGCCCGGTGGTGTTCTATTCCGGCACCTACTGCGTCAAGGAGCATTACGCCGAGATGGTTGATCTCCTCCTGAAGATTCAGGAGAAGTGGGGCATCGGTGTCATCGACATGTTCAATAACGAGGAGATGACCGCGGTTTACGGCACAGACCTCTACAACACCTACATGTATGATGAGGTGCATCCCTACCGCATCGGCTATACCGAGTGGTGGACCCCTGTCATCGAGCAGGGCCTCATTGACTTCCTCTACGCAGATCTGGCATAATGTCCTTATACGCACTTACCCCTCCCGGGATTCCGGGAGGGGTTTTCTCGTTCGCCACAGAATCCGCAATTGGTGGGGTGTCGCCTTTTCCAAAACTTGGATGCCTCAAGGCAAGGGTCTTAACAATTTTAGGGTGTGAAGTATACTTACGATTAGATTAGAATAGTACCAAGTAAAAGATAACGTGATCTCATTCCGACAGATCTATTCCTAAGTAGATGGGTGAATACACCAGAAATTCCGATCTTGTTTCCATTTCTGTCATTCTAGATATAATCGGGATTATAACCGGTTTCCTGGAATCCGGCACAGGCAATAAAGAGGTTGAATATCTGGATATATCCTTCAGGAACTGTCTTTCCGAGTAGGAATCAAAAACTCACCCAGAATACGTTGCTTATTACCAGTGTAATGCTGATCTAGAGTTTACCCGTGGGCATAGAGATACTACTCTTAATCTGCTTCAGGAACGCTGTTTTTCCATCCACAGATTAAATTGCTCGCTGGGATCAACCGCGGTGTTATATAGGAAAACATTAGTTGTCAAAAGGATCATCCTCTTGACAATAATCTTGACACTAATAATCATTTTTCCTTACGGGCAATTAGACCTTCCTTCAAATTCTCATCGTTTACTGGTGTTACCACTTCAAGGACTTTATCATTCCAAATTCTGATTACATTTTTCTCCCAAATGTATTGAGCAGATCTCATTACCATTGAAGGTTGATACATTTCTGTGCCATATACCCAATCAGGTATAGTCACTGGCTCTACACCTTGGTTTCCAGATTCCATCCTGTTGACGAGTAAAGAAATCGTATTTTTCTTACATGCAAGAAGATAATTATCATACAATTGAGGCTCTTTTTCAAAAAGAAGTCTTTCGTATGATTTGTATGGAATTCGAGAACTGATATCCATCGCCCAATATGGAGTAATAGTCCCATCGTGTGGGTTTAAATAAATATGGCTAAGGAAACTTACATCCACTATGCTGCCATGAATTATACCGGTTCCTCCACTTTTCTTTACTTCCTCTGATAGTTGTTTTAAAACACGTCGATGTGGAGTGAAAATTCTATTTATACCTTGTACATATAAACCCATATTATCATAATAGTACTGAATCGTTTTAGTTATCTTCTTTCTAACTCCCCCAATTAACAAATATAACTGCTTTTCTGTTTTGAGCAGAAACATATATTTCCCTGCGCATTTTAATGCATAGATTGTGCCTTGATAATTACATCCTGTTGTTAAAATACCTCTCCCAAAATTAAAATCTCTATACTCTTCAGGTTTTATTTCATAGATCCCATCTTCATATTTTTCAAACGGATCATACCAGTTATCAATTTTAAAGCTATTCAGAGACCATTTTCTAGGACGATATCCAATCTGATTATCTGCTAAAACTGTTGTACCATCTTCTTCATGTCTAATAGTGTTCTTATGTGTATGTCCATTAATATAGATCCAGTTTGGATTACAAGGATCGTTCGTCCAATCATGAATTGGGTTATGCGTTAATACTATAACTTTTCTGTTGTGGGCACACTTATTCACTTTATCATAAATTACCTTGAATCTTTTTGACCTGTAATAATCATCCTGCATTGATTGGACAGTTTTCCTATAGATACCAGTCTCAGCATTGTGCAGCGGATTTAAACCAGAATAACCTATTCCTCCGAGAACAATTACAGAGCTCTTTGAAAAAACATCTGATAAATCCGAATCATTTGATTCAATTATTTCTTTTTCCGAGATTACGCATGATGTACAATTCTTATATAAAACGTATACTTCGTTTTCAAGTAATATACTTCTAAATTCCTGAGAATCAGCATAAGTATACTCTTCCGTGTATTCAATTGCTTCTTTATAATCTTCTACTATTATTTCGCAAGATCTTGCCTGATAATCTGGATTTGACCATTCTCTAATACTTGTTCCATCCCATAATTCATGATTTCCAAGTACAGAAATGATTAATCCTTCGCACTTTGCTCTGAGTATTCTATAGAACTCTGCAGATATCTCTTGACTACTGGCTACATCACCCCCGATTAATAAGATAGCTTTCCGCATATCTTTGCCTCTAAGCATCTCATCTATTTTCATTTCTAATTTTTCAGAAAATAGGCGTTCTCTATCTTTTTCAGAATGGACTTTTATAAGACTATCCTTATACTTTGAAAGAACCTGGTGTTCTATGTGAATATCCGAGATATAATAATATACATTCGTCGTATTATCCCCATCTGAAAAATCATATATGTTAATACCATCTGGGTTCTTTTTTATGGTTATATATTCACCTTCAACGCCTGATACATACTTTGAATCATCATCGTACGAATCACTATACTCAAGATACTTTTTAATTCTATTTCCAAGCGGGGATGAATCAAATTCAACTTTATCCTGTGTATCACAACAATTTTTTAGATAATCCACAGTAGATCTATTTAATGGTTTTATCTCATTTCCTCTATTATTCTCAGGATTTAAACAATCAGGATCCTTTATCTCTAAGATAATATGACGATTCCATTGTAGCAAATCATCTATAGCATTATCTATGTTTTCTATTATAAGGTTCAATATTTTTCTGTCATTTCGCATACTCTCCGGAATATCGCTAAACGGAATACCTTCTTCATGGGTATCGAACCAGGCAACTTCTTTATCAATATAGACTTCCTTATTTTGTATTATAGAAATACACATTTCTTCCGTAATAAACTCGTCCGGGATATAAGAAAATGCTATATGATTACCATTAAAAGCTCTTTTGCAGAGGTCTTGCGTAATATACTCTGATGGAATATATTCTATTGCTAATGGCTGTTCCATAATTGCTTGTTCTATCACGTCTTTTGTGATAAACCTCTGCGGAACATATTTAATTGCAAATCCGTTGTTTGAAATAGCCTCTTTAACTATTTTACCTGAAACACAATTCTTTTTTATATTCTTCAGACAAAAGCCGGAATAACTTACAGCCTTTAAGATCAAATCTTTTGTAATCATTGGAGATGGTACAAATGCAATAGGATAACTTCTATTTTTTAGTTCTGCACCACGTTCTCTGGCAATTTCTATCTTTTTAGTCATCGGCATATAACGATCGTCACTAAGATAATAGCTTACAGCATTTTCGGCCATTGAAAATGTACGCATGTTCTCAGGGACATATTCTAAGGCAAGTCCGTTGTTTAAAACTGCAATCTCGCATAAATGATCATTAATAAAAACTGGAGGGACATACATCAATGCCAGCCCGTTCTGGGTAACTGCTATTTCGCATAATTCTTCTGTTATCAGTCTTTTTGCAACGTAAGCCAGAGCTAATCCATCATTTGAGCAAACATGCTTTACCAGATCATAGCTTTGCTTAGTTTTCAACGTCTGCTTTAATCTCTTCGCTGTCGGTTCAAGAAACGCTAATTGTTCTGGTGTTACATGCTCTGATAATAATCCCAATCTAAATTCCAATTCATTAATACGATCCGGATTTTTTGAAGCTATATTATTACTACTCTGCATTAAATTCTTGTTCAGCTTCATCGGCGCATTTCTCCTTGCCATCCAACCATTCATTATCTTTGTGAAAACATGATATATGTATAACTCTATCACGAATCATAATAAAAATCTATAATCATCTATCTGAAAATATTGGTCTTTTTCGCAATCAGTGTCTGAGGGACGATCCTATTAAATATTAACAGATTATGGTTGTCTGTAAGGATGCAGGAGTCAGGAAGAGAGGCAGCTTGACACTCTTCCGGGATATGGTATACTGTCTGCAGAGTGAAAAGAATGCCGATAAGAAGATTTTTGATAAATGGGAAGGAGGACAGAAAATGATTGCTCTGATTGGACTTGTTCTGGCCGTTGTCATCTCATTTGCCTGGTACTATCCCGTGGTGAAGGCACAGGGAGACCGCGCCCTACTGCAGGGGAAGGACTATGCCCGCATCGCGCTGGTATACGGCTTTTGCTTCACCACGCTGCTGATCATCGTCACGGAGATCACATGGGACGCCATCGTCAAAAGGACCGGCCTTTCCGGTCTGCCGCAGGATATTGTTGCGGATTTTTTCCGGGCGGCCCTGCTGGAGGAGTTCTTTAAATTCTGGGGCTTCATGCTTGCCAAAAAGAAGTTGGGGCTCAGGCGCAAAATCGATTATATGCTGACGGCTGCCCTCGTGGGCCTGGTTTACGGCGTGGTGGAGAAGGCGGTGCTCGGCAACACCGGGGGCGTGGTCATCGGCCTTGCCATCCCCATGCACATCATCTGGCAGCTGAACCAGGGCAGGCACTACTGGGAATATGAACAGCAGAAGGCTGCCGGCAACACCGACGCCGCCCGGAAGGAATGGCGGCTGGCTGTGCTGTTCCCCTTCTTCTTCCACGGCTGCTGGGACAGCGGGCTGGATATCGGCACCTGGCTTATTGGAAGAGAGGAAACCGTCCTGACCATACTCGGCATCGTACTTCTCCTTGCCATGGTGATCCTCGGCATGATCTACTGCGTCAGATCCGTCCGCAAGGGGATCAGAATTGCGAAGGAAGCTCCCCTGCCGGAGGCATAAGGCAGAGTCTTTACACTGCACTTTGGGAGGATAACATGAACGCTGCTGATTACCAGAGGATGCTGCATGCCAGATGTTCCAACAACAGGGGCGCATTGCTGGACTCCAGGCAGTGTGGGTGCTTCTTCTGCCTGAAGATATATGATCCGGGAAATATTACCGACTGGCTGAATGATGAAACCGCACTCTGCCCCTACTGCAATGTGGATGCTGTGATTCCGGAGAGTGATGATTATCTTCTGGAGGACTCTCTGCTGCTTACCATGAAGGAATACTGGTTTTAAAAACACACTTTTGACATCATTTGGGAAAGAATCATGATTGAAAACAGATTTATCCGTTCCCTGGAGATCTGCTGGGACAGGGTCCCGGCAGATTCCTATCTGAGAAGCATCCCTGCCATAGCCTCGCTCAGAAGAATGGATTTTGAGAAAAACATCACCTTCTTCGTCGGGGAGAACACCACGGGCAAAAGCTCACTGCTGGAGGCGATTGCGGCAGCTTACGGCTTTAACCCGGAGGGCGGAACCATGAATTACCGCTTTTCCACTTATGATGACGTGTCGGAACTGCACAATGCCGTCCGGTTGGTCAAAGGCTACAACCGGGCGCTGACCGGATACTTTTTCCGTGCGGAGAGCTTTTTCAACCTGGCCACCAAGGCCGATGAATATGACCGATTAAACCCCCGGGGCCCCAGCTTCGGCGACAGGAGCCTGCACGAGCAGTCTCACGGTGAGAGCTTTCTCAGCTTTTTTCAGACCTTTGAGGGCGCGGGGCTCTATCTGATGGACGAGCCGGAGGCCGCCCTCTCGCCCCAGCGGCAGCTGACGCTGCTGCTGCACATTGCCCGGCTGGCAAAAAAGGGCGCGCAGTTTATCATTGTGAGCCACTCTCCCATTCTTCTTGGCACTCCAGATGCCTGGATTCACAGCTTTGACGGCGGCCGGATCCACCAGATCACCTGGGAGGAGACGGAAAGCTACGCTGTCACAAAGCTTTTTCTGGAGCACAGAGAAGCCGTGCTGAAGCAGCTGCTGGAATAGAAGCTGTCGAGAAAAGCGCACCCTTGAGCGTGTAATAGGTCGCTTGGAATCTTTATTGACAAGAGATTAATGAAATGATATAGTGTATGTTATTTTAATATTTAGGAGAGAGAAGGAGCCTATCTATGGAAAAATCTGATGTATTCTTTACCGATTTTCGGACCCAGATCGGGGTTAGCCAGTGCACCAAGTTGCAGAAGCTCATCCGCGCAGCGGGCATTGAAAAGATTGATTTTGACCACAAGTTTGTCGCCATCAAAATGCACTTCGGTGAGCTGGGCAACTGTGCCTATCTCCGCCCCAACTATGTGAAGGCGGTTGCCGACGTGGTGAAGGAGCTGGGCGGCATGCCCTTCCTGACGGACTGCAACACCCTCTACACCGGTTCCCGCACCAACGCCATTGACCACCTGACCAATGCGGAGCTCAACGGCTTCAACTCCGTCACCACCGGCTGCCACGTCATCATTGCTGACGGCCTGCGCGGCACCGACGATATTGAAGTTCCCGTGCCCAACGGGGAATTCTGCGAAACCGCCCTCGTGGGCAGAGCGTTAATGGACGCAGACATTCTGATCTCCCTGTCTCACTTCAAGGGCCATGAGATGACCGGCTTCGGCGGCGCGCTGAAGAACATCGGCATGGGCGGCGGAAGCAGAGCCGGCAAGATGCAGCAGCACCGTGAGGGCAAGCCCACTGTAGACAAGGACCTCTGCCGCGGCTGCAGACGCTGCTCCAAGGAGTGCGGCAGCGATGCCATCTCCTACGGCGAGGATAAGAAGGCCGTGATCGACTACGACAAGTGCAAGGGCTGCGGCAGATGCATCGGCGCTTGCGCATTCCACGCCATCGACACCGTGAATGAAAACGCCCTGGATCTGCTCTGCTGCAAAATCGCCGAGTATACCAACGCCCTCTGCGCCGGCAGACCCACCTTCCACATCAGCCTGATTATGGACGTGTCCCCCAACTGTGACTGCCATGATGAAAATGACGCACCCATTCTGCCCAACATCGGCATGCTGGCCTCCTTTGACCCCGTGGCACTGGACCAGGCCTGCGTCGATCTCTGCCAGCAGGCAACGCCGGTGCGCAACAGCCAGCTGGGCGACAACCTGGCAAAGGCAGACTGGCACCATCACCACGACCACTTCTCTGACAGCAACCCCAACGTGAAGTGGAAGGAAACCCTGGAGCACGGTGAAAAGATCGGCCTCGGCACCAGAAGCTACACCCTGCATATGATCAAATAAACTTTTCAGCTGTACCATCAGAAAACGGCCCCTCTGTCAGCAAGACAGAAGGGCCGCATTTTTGTTCAGCTATTCTCAGCCCAGAAAGGCAAAGATCTTCTCCCAGTAAGGGATCAGCACGTCAGAGTCAGTCATATACAGCTCGTGCTTCATGCCGGGCACCTGCGCAAGGGTGCAGCCGGGCACCCGGGAGGCGAAAAGATTCTGGCCGGCATTGTCTACCATGGTGTCGTTGCCCGCCTGCATCAGCAGCACAGGGATGCGGATCTTCACCGTCTCCGCCTTTGAGATGGCGCGCTTGCAGGCCTTTACTGCCTCAAGACCCCAGCCCACGGAGGGCGAGGTGGTCTGGAGGGCAGAGTCCTTTAACCGCTTGTCGAAATAATAGAGATAACGGCACTTTGAGGAGTCGCAGGAGTTTTCAAAATCCGGCGTCTCGGTGAATGCGTTCACCGGGCTGAGGGGTTCCTTTTTGCGCCTGCCGCCCTTTCCCATGCCGATGATGCTGGCACCGGCAACCATAATCGGTGTGGGCACCGGGAACTTCAGCGCCAGCATCGGAGAGGTCAGCACAGCTTTTTTGAAAAGATCGGGATAGGTCTCTATGGTCCAGGCGCCGATGCACCCACCCATGGAGTGGCCGTAGAGATAGAGCGGACCCGTTTCTTTTTTCTCCCGTTTCACAATCTCTCTCGTAAAGTACTCCAGATCCAGCACATAGTCCTCAAACTTCTCCGCATGAACCACGTAGGGGTTGTCATTGGGGCGATAGGAGCGCCCGTGGCCCCGGTGGTCTACGGCGTAGACGTTATAGCCGGCCTGCAGCATGTAATAGACGGATTCCGTGAATTTGCGCACCGATTCCGTAAAGCCGTGGCTCAGAACGATTGCACCCTTTGCTTTGTCTGCTATGTATGCCTCATAATAGATTTTCTGGCCCTTTATACGCTCAAAGGTTCCCGCTTCCGTTCTGGCGGCAACGTAGGGCTCCACCACGGCTTCCATATCCTCTTTATAATTTGCTTCTCTGATCCAGTTCATAGCCTGTTCCTCCCTGCAGAGATATCGTGATTTGCTACTGATTATTCTACCAGAGAATTCTGCGCTCTTCAAGCGGAAATGAAAAGTTGTGAGGAGGCCCCTCCGCCTGACGCACCTCTGAAGACATTGATCTTCTAATGATGATGAGCAAAAGGGTGACGGAAAGGCCAGGATCTCTGCCGATACGCAGCAGCAGGAGACAGCGGATTTGATTCTCCAGACCCTGAAATAGACAAAATCACGCAAATTTGCCATTCACAGGCAGAATAATCCGTCAATTTTTGTACGAATCGTGTGTATAAAAAGATTGACAACACTAATCACACCTGTTAAAATAAGTCGTCTCAATTGGATAGGAATCAAGAGTTTATCCGAAGCAAGATAAATACCCGCATACCTATGCGGCGGCAACTTCTGTTGCCTTATTGATTGAGTTAAAAGCTCAAGTTTAAGCTCAAGTTTTATAAGTTGGTAACTATAAACCAAGTGCTTTACAGCATGCAAACTTGTGAAATGGTCAATAAGAGTAGTAAAAGTAATCTTTGCTATATAGACTCTGAAACCAAATGAGGCCCGCGCCCGACCTGGGCGTATACCAGCCTTGAAGCAGACAGTGCATGCGTGCACTGTCTGTTTTTGATTTTATCTCGGGAGGGCACGACCATGAAAAAAATCATCGAGCTGAAGAACATCAGCAAATCATTCGACGGAGAAAAGGTGTTAGACAATATCTGTCTTGATATCTATGACAATGAGTTTATCACGCTTTTGGGGCCTAGCGGATGCGGCAAAACCACAACGTTGCGGATTATCGGCGGGTTTGAGACCCCTGACACGGGTGATGTGTTTTTCATGGGAGACCGGATCAATGACCTGCCTGCCCACAAGCGCAACGTCAACACGGTGTTTCAGCGCTATGCCCTCTTCCCTCATCTCAATGTTTATGAAAATATCGCCTTTCCCCTGCGGGAAAAGAAGGAAAAGCGGGATGTGATTGACCAGAAGGTCCGCGAGGTGCTGGACCTGGTGGCACTGAAAGGATTTGAAAAGCGCAGCGTCACCAGCCTTTCCGGCGGCCAGCAGCAGCGCGTGGCCATTGCAAGGGCCATCATTAACCGGCCGAAGGTGCTGCTGCTGGATGAGCCGCTGGCCGCTCTCGACCTGAAGCTGCGCAAGGACATGCAGCAGGAGCTGAAAAACCTGCAGAAAGCCACGGGCATCACCTTTATCTTCGTCACCCATGACCAGGAGGAAGCCCTCTCCATGTCGGACACAGTGGTTGTCATGTCCGAAGGACGCATCCAGCAGATTGGCACACCGGTGGACATTTATAACGAGCCGCAGAATGCCTTTGTGGCGGACTTTATCGGTGAGAGCAACATCCTTGACGGGCTCATGCTGGCAGACAGGCTGGTGGCCTTCTCCGGGCAGAAGTTCCCCTGCCTTGACAGCGGTTTTGACAAGCGGGAGCCGGTGGACGTGGTCATCCGCCCCGAGGATGTGGACATTGTACCCGAGGACAAGGGCATGCTGAAGGGAGTTGTCACCTCGGTGACCTTCCTGGGTGTGCATTATGAGATTATCGTGGACATCGACGGCTTCAAGTGGATGATCCAGACCACAGACTTTGTGGATGTGGACGAGCACATCGGAATCTATCTGGAGCCGGACGCCATCCACGTGATGAAGAAGTCTGAGTACTCCGGGCTTTACGGTGACTATTCCTCCTTCTCCAATGAATTTGACGAGCTGGAACTCCCGCCGGAGGATTGGAAGGAAGATGAGAGTGCGGAATGAATAAGACTGCAGTGAAAGGTCGCAGAAGCCTTGCCCAGTTTTTCTGCCTGACCCCTTATTCCCTGTGGGCGACTCTTTTCATCGTGGTGCCGCTGCTGTTTGTGGCCTATTATGCCCTGACGGACAACAATTATCACTTCACCACCGCCAACCTGACCCGCTTCTTCACCGCCACCTCTTCCGTGGGCGACACGGAAGTACGCACCTATCTGGTCATCTTTTTCCGCTCCCTGCGTCTGGCGGTCATCTCCACCATTATCTGCTTTCTGATGGGCTATCCCATTGCCTATATCATTGCCCGCGCTCCGGCAAAAACCCAGTCCATCCTCATCACGCTCATTATGATCCCCATGTGGATGAACTTTCTGATCCGCACATACGCCTGGATGACCATCCTGCAGGACACCGGTATTCTCAACGGCCTTCTCGCAAAGCTGCATCTGGGCCCCGTGCACATCATCGGCACAGAGGGAGCCGTAATCATCGGCATGGTGTATGACTACTTCCCCTACATGATTCTGCCCATTTACTCGGTGATGGCCAAGCTGGACAATCGCCTCTTAGAGGCCGCCCGGGACCTGGGCTGCAACGGCTTCGGCGTGCTGCGGCGGGTGATCTTCCCGCTGAGCTTGCCGGGCGTGATCTCCGGCATCAATATGGTGCTGGTGCCTTCCATCAGCACCTTCTATATCTCCCAAAAGCTGGGCAACGGCAAGTTCTATCTTATCGGCGATGCCATTGAAGGCCAGTATGTGGCCAACAATCTGCACTTTGCAGCGGCCATCGCCCTGATTCTGATGGTGATTCTGCTGGTATGCATGGCCCTGCTGCAGCGTCTGGCGAACAGCCGTTCTGCCGTCTGAGGAAGGAGTGGAGACTGTATGAAAACCGCATCGAAAATCTACACCGCTCTCATCATGATCTTCCTCTTTGCACCCATTGCCATTCTGCTGGTGTTCTCCTTCAATGCCAGCAAGAGCCTGTCGGTGTTCTCCGGCTTTTCCCTCAACTGGTATAAGGAGCTGTTTAAAGACACGGAGACGCTGCGCAGCGTGCGAAATACCCTGATTCTGGCTCTGAGCGCATCGGTGATCTCCACCATTCTTGGCACGGCAGCCGCCGTGGGTATGGACAAGCTGAGAAACCGCGCCTTCCACGCCACACTGGAAACCGTAACCAACATCCCCATGATCAACCCGGATATTATCACGGGCATCTCCCTGATGCTGATGTTTGTGTTTGTGGGCAGGCTTTTCGGCGCTGCCACCAGCCTTAACTTCGGCACCATGCTCATCGCTCACATCACTTTCTGCCTGCCCTATGTGATTCTGCAGGTGCTGCCGAAGCTGCGGCAGATGGACCGCTCCCTCCCTGAGGCGGCTATGGACCTGGGCTGCACGCCCCTGCGGGCCTTTTTCAAGGCCACGTTGCCGGAGATTATGCCCGGCATTGTCACGGGGCTGCTGATGGCCTTCACCCTCTCCCTGGACGACTTCGTCATCAGCTACTTCACCGCCGGCAACGGCTTTCAGACGCTGCCGATCCGCATCTACAACATGACGAAGAAAACCGTCACCCCGAAGATGTATGCCCTCGCGACTATCATCTTCTTTGTGATACTGACCCTGCTTCTTATTTCCAACACCATTGACACAGACTCAGACAAAAAAGGCAGCGGAAAATAAGAAAAACCAAACAAAACTGAGGAGGCACAACAATGAAAAAATGCATTTCCCTTGTCCTGATTCTCGCGATGGTTCTGGCCCTGGCCATGCTGGCCGGCTGCGGAAAGACAGAAACCCAGACGCTGAATGTCTACAACTGGGGCGAATATATCTCCGACGGCTCTGAAGACTCGCTGGACACCATCAAGGCATTCGAGCAGTGGTACGAAGAGACCTACAAGAAAAAAGTGAAGGTGAATTACTCCACCTTTGCCAGCAACGAGGACATGTATGCCAAGCTCTCCAGCGGTGCTGTGAGCTACGATGTGATCGTCCCCAGTGACTATATGATTGCCCGTATGGCATCGGAGAATATGCTTCTCCCTCTCGATTTTAATAACATCCCCAACTACCAGTACATCAACGACAGCTTCCGCGGGCTGTACTATGACCCGGACAACAAATACTCCGTTCCCTACACTTACAACATGGTGGGCATTATCTACAATGCAAACGTAGTAGATGAAGCCGACGCCGGCGGCTGGGACCTGATCTGGAATGAGAAATACGCCGGCAATATCCTGCAGTTCAACAATAGCCGTGACGCATTCGCCACCGCCCAGTACAAGCTGGGTCTGGACGTAAACTCCGAGGACAAGTCCACCTGGGATGAAGCCCTGGCCGAGCTGAAGAAGCAGGCTCCTCTGGTGAAGAGCTACGTCATGGATGAGATCTACAACATGATGGAATCAGGCGAGGCAGCCATCGGCGTTTACTATGCGGGTGACTACTTTACCATGCTGGACGCACAGGCTGAAAATGTTGATCTCCGCTTCTATTACCCGGAACCCACCAACTACTTTGTAGACGCCATGTGCATCCCCTCCTGCTGCCAGAACAAGGAGCTGGCCGAAATTTTCATCAATTTCATGCTCTCCGAGGAACCCGCAATTGCCAACGCGGAGTATACCTACTACGCTTCTCCCAACTCCATTGTCTACGAAAACGCCGGCTACCAGGAGGATCTGGGTGAGGAGACCATTGCCATTCTCTATCCGGGCATTGAGGAGTTCAAAGAGAAGTACAACACCTATGCCTACCGCAACATGAGCAATGACATGCTCGACTACATCAACACTCTCTGGGAGACGCTGAAGATCAACTGATTCTCCACACCTTGAGAAAATGGAACTCCCCGCTGCGAAAAGCAGCGGGGAGTTTAATCATTCCCTAAGAGAGGTCTTCTCCGGCAAATGTAAGTGTATGAAAAAAAGTTCTCAGGCGTTCAGCAGTGCGGCGACGGCGGAGCCGGGCAAGGTGGTGTCATGCCCCAGAACCACCTTTACATATCGGGGATCCGGGCCGGCAGCCGCCTCGGCAAGCGCTTTCTCCATAAAGGGCAGGAAGTATTTGCTCTTGGCAATGAGCGAACCCTCCGCACAGACGCAGGCCGGCTTGTCAGCCTCTCTGCCGGTGCCGTTGAGCTCGAGAATGGCGAGGATATTGGCGGCGGCGCATCTGGCCGAGCGCTCAAAGAGGGCAAGTGCCACATCCTTGGAAAACTGCATCTCCTCTTCCGTGTCAAAGAGCTGAAAGGGATCGTGCCCGCAGGCAAGGCTGTCCACCACTGCGCCGTCAAAATGAGGGATGGCATCCATCTTTGTGAGGGTGTCCACCGAGACATAGTCCTCCGCCGCAGCAAACCGGAAGGCAGTGTGGCAGACCTCGCCGATATAGGCGCCGGAGCACATCTTTTCCATACGCTTCTCCCCCGGGTTGTTGCTGTGTTCATCCACAGTGTCATCCACGTCAGTGGAAGGCATGCCGGAATAGGTGCCTGACTCCAGATTGATCAGCATGCTGCCGGAATAGTCTCCTTCCAGTTTGATGATCTTATCTGTGGCAACAGAGGCGCAGGTGTTCAGCCCCGTGCCGCAGATCATACCGATAAAATCGCTGTACTGATCCTTGTCCAGGTTCACGGCGCCGCCCAGCAGAGCCGCAACCGTGTCATTTAAAATAACAACCTTCTTGCCAGCAACGCCGCGCTTCTCCAGCTCAGCAATCAGGGAGCGGCCAATGCGCTGCTCCTCACAGCCGGTAATCACAACCTCTTTATCAATGCGGTGGACAATACCATCCATATCCGGTGTGATATCTGCGTTATAGGAAAAGCAGAAGCCGATCACGTCTGCATAACCGGTAAAGGGCATGATGCTGTCCGCCACAAAAGCAATAAACTCATCCCAGGTGACAGGTTTATCCGTGCCGGGCATCTTGCAGACCTTCATGCCGGTGATGTGGCAGCCCTCCGGGCTGAACGCGGCCAGCGCCGTGCGATAGTTGGTGCCGCCGGCGTCAATCACAATGGCATTTTTCCCCGGGGTCACGCTGCCGATCCCCTTCAGATATGTGGGGATCATAGGCATGTCGATCATTCTGCCCTCAAGGCCGGCGCGCATATGTTCTGCCATTTTCAGGCTGCACTGCCGTAGGTCAATCGTACCTGGCAACAGCGAATGCTCTTCGAGAAATTCCGCTGCTCTGTTCATGTTAAAGCCTCCTTACTACCTTACATCTTACTTGTGATAGATAGTTGAATGATACCATAACTGCAGAGAGAAAACAACGGGCAAAATTGACAAGAAATCGCCGGAAAAAATACGATTTTTTGCTTTACTTTCCTAAACTAAAGTGTTAAAATATACAAAACTATTGTAGCATAAGCAGGAGGATGCCATGAACAAAGCACCCAAAAAAGAACGCAACCGAGAGATGTATGAAGCCCTCCTTTCTCTGAAAAATGTGGACGAGGTTATGAAGTTTTTTGATGATCTCTGCACCGTAACAGAGATTGTGGCGATGGAGCAGCGCTTCCAGGTGGCGGTGTGCCTTTCCAAAGGCATGATTTATAACGATATTCTCAGTGAGACCGGTGCCTCCAGCGCCACCATCAGCCGTGTCAACCGCTCTCTGCAGTACGGCAGCGGTGGATACGACCTGGCATTTGAACGCCTGGGGATTACGGACGGGAACAAGTGAGCTCCTATGTCTCTCTCGCCCGCTTTTATGACCCGCTGACGGACGATGTGCCCTATGATGCCTTTGAAGCCTATTATAAAAAGGCCTTTGCAGAGGACGGAGGCGAATTTCATCTTCTGCTGGATCTTTGCTGCGGCACCGGCACGCTGACTGTGCTTCTTTCAAAAGCAGGCTATGACATGATCGGGGCCGACGCCTCGCCGGATATGCTGGCAGTTGCGGCGGGCAAGGCCGGTGAAGCGGGCTTGACCCCTCTTTTTCTCTGCCAGAGCGCTGAGGAGCTGGATCTCTACGGCACGGTTGATGCAACAATCAGCTCTCTGGACAGCTTTAATTACCTCCCGCCCGAATCCTTGCCTGAGGTACTCCACCGCCTGTATCTCTTCATCCGCCCGGGCGGGCTGCTGATTTTTGACATCCGCTCGGAAGAATGGCTGCAGAGTCTGGACGGCAGCACCTTTGTGGATGAAAAGGACGATCTGCTCTGCCTCTGGCGGGCGGATTATGATGCGAAGAAGCGTTCTATCGTCTATGGGATGGATCTCTTCTCCCGCAGGGGCAGGCTGTGGGATCGGCAAAGCGAGGCCCACACAGAGTATGCCTACAGCGTGGAGGAGCTGACAAGCCTTCTCTCCGCAGCGGGCTTTACCGACATCCGGGCTGACAGGCAGGGCCCCCAGGGGGAACTGGGCAGAATCTTTATCCGCTGCAGGAGAAAAGAAAACTGAACTTTTTATTCATTCCATGAAAAGCCACCGGCAGAACAGGCCGGTGGTTTTTTGCCTTTGCTGACAAAAACCCATCATTGTTGAGAGATCCGGCTGAATGTGCTATACTTCTCCCTGTGGCAGAGACTATGTCTTCTCATACCTTTGCCCGGGAGGAAACCTATGCAAAAATACTGGTATCGGCTAGACACCGCAGCGCTGATATTCCCCGCCACGAGGCGGAGGAACTGGGCCAATGCCTTTCGTGTGTCCGCCTGCCTGAAAGAGGATGTGGACACGGAGATTCTGCAGCAGGCCGTGGATGGACTGCGGCATCGCTTCCCTTCCTATTATGTGACGCTTCGCAGGGGACTGTTCTGGTACTATCTGGAAGAGAGCAGTGAGCAGGTGCGTGTGCGGCGCGATTACGCCTATCCCCTGACCTTTATGAGCAGCCGGGAACTGAAGCACAACTGCATGCGCATTCTGGTGTATAAAAACCGCATCGCGGCAGAGTTCTTTCACTCGCTGACAGACGGGCGGGGCGGCAGCATTTATCTCTGCAATCTGATTGCCCGGTATCTGGAGCTGAAAGAGGGCATCACAATTCCCTGTGAGGGACTGATCAGAGACCTCAGTGAGACGCCATCCCCGGAGGAGCTTGAGGACAGTTTTCTGAAAAATGCGGCCGAAGTGGCTTCCGGGCGAAAGGAGGAGCCCTCCTACCGCCTGCACGGCACACGGGAGGACCGCGGCTTCAAAACCCTGACCACCGGCATTGTTGAAACCCGGGCTCTGCTGGACGCTGCTCACCGCTACGGCGTCACGGTGACGGCACTGCTGGCCGGTGTGATGGCAGAGAGCATCATTGCCATGCAGAATGCGGAGAAACCGCGCCGTCGTCAACGCCCGGTAAAAATCACCATCCCGGTGGATCTGCGCCGTCTTTACGGCAGTGAAACCCTGCGCAACTTCTCTCTGGTGCTCAACATCGGGGTGGACCCGCGCTACGGTGACTATACGCTGGAGGAGCTGTGCAAAAATATCTACCACCAGCTCTGCGCATCTGCCACACGCCAGAACATGGCAGGCATGATTGCTGCCAATGTTCAGCCCCAGAAGCTCATTCCACTGCGCCTGACGCCTGTTTCCATCAAAAATGCGGTGATGGATGCGGTGTATCGCAGAAGCGGTGAAAGCGGCGGGAGCCTCAACATATCAAATATCACCGCCCTGCCGCTGCCCGAGGTGATGCTGCAGTATATCTCGCGCATGGAATTCATCATCGGCCCCCAGCGCTCCTACCCCAACAACTGCTCGGTGCTGAGCTTCGGCGGCTATACCTATATCAACATGATCCGAAATATCCGTCAGTCAGAGCTGGAGCGCCGCTTCTTCTCCCGGCTGGTGGAGCTGGGGATCGCGGTGGAAATTGAGAGCAACAGGAGATAAAATATGTACTGTGTCAAATGCGGTGTGAAGCTGCAGGAGGGGGTGGAGCAATGCCCTCTGTGCCTTACACCGGTATGGAACCCCGAACAGAAGGAAGAGCGCCGCAGCTATCCCGACACGCTGCCGCAGCAGCATCTGGAAGCTGATATTCCCGGTGCTGTGGCGCTGACGGTGATCTGCGCAGTCGCCAGCATCGTCACACTGACGGTCTGCCTGAAACTTTACGGCAAACTGCAGTGGGGCGGCTATGTGATTCTGGGGCTGCTGCTGTTTTACGTGATTGCGGCCCTTCCCCGCTGGTTTCGAGAGCCGAAGTGTGAAATCTTTGTACCTGTGGACCACGTGGCGGTGGCCCTGTACGTGCTTTATATCTGCCTGAAGACCGGTGGACACTGGTATGTGAGCTTTGCACTGCCGGTAATTATCAGCAGCTGCATCATCTCCACGGCCATGATCTGCCTGCTCAAATACGTGCGAGGCGGCAGGCCTTTTATTCTGGGCGGTTTTCTGCTTGCCCTGGGCGGTTTCACGGTGCTGGTGGAGTTCTTTGAGCATCTCAGCTTTGGCTTTCGGATGTTTCGCTGGAGTCTCTACTCTCTGGCAGGCTTCGGCTCCGTGGGTCTGTTTCTGCTGATTGCGGGCATGATTCCCTCCCTTCGTCAGAGGATGCGGAAGAAGTTTTTCTTCTGAGGTTATGCCATGAAAAATCATCTGTTTCTGACCGAAAAGAGAAAAATACCTGTGGGAGACCACAGTATCAGCCTGCTGATTCTCCGCCCGCTGGAGAAACGGGAGCATCTCGTGCCCGGGGTGCTTTGGATACACGGCGGTGGCTATCAGTCCGGCTCGGCAAAAGACATCTTTGTTACTCGGGCCCTTTCCCTGGTAGTCAGATTCGGGGCTGTGCTGGTTGCACCGGATTACCGGCTTTCCAAAAGGCATCCTTATCCCGCAGCCCTGCATGACTGCTGGGCTGCACTGCTGTATCTCAAAGAACATGCCGAAGAACTGGGCGTCCGCTCCGACCAGCTGATGGTGGGCGGTGAGAGCGCCGGCGGCGGCATGGCAGCCGCGCTATGCATGCTTGCCAGGGACCGGGGTGAGGTGAACATTGCCTTTCAGATGCCTCTCTATCCCATGCTGGATGACCGGGACACCCCCTCCTCGGCGGATAACCACGCTCCCAACTGGAACAGCAAACGCAACCGAAAGGCCTGGAAGCGCTACCTGCGCTATTCCTACGGGACCGATCTGGTCTCTGTCTACGCCGCCCCCGCCAGGTGTGAGGATTATCACGGCCTTCCGCCCTGCTACACCTTTGTGGGAGATATTGAGCCCTTCTACTGCGAGACGGTTGACTATGTGCGCCATCTGCAGGAGGCAGGTGTTCGCGCAGCTGTAGACGTATATCCCAACTGGTTTCACGCCTATGATCTGTTCTTCCCCGCTAAAAAGATTGTGCGGGAGGCCATAGCTCGTTTTGAGGAGCAGGTGGCATACGCCTTCGAGCATGACTTTGCTCCGCAAAAATAACTTCAAAAAAGAAGTACAGGAGCAGCGTATCGCTGCCCCTGTGTGATTTCAGGTAAAGAACGGAATTGTTATTGCCGCTTACTTCAGCAGGCCCATGAGGAGTGACGCGATCCCTCCGGCATTGCCGCCGTTGTTTTCGCTTTCATTCTGCTCTTCCCCTCCGCCGAGGCCGGAAAGCAGAGACCCAAGCAAGCTGCCGCCTGCAGGTGCGGCGTTGCTGCTGCCGTTTGCTGCATTGGAGAGTAGCGCACCCAGAAGGCCGCCGCCGTTATTCTCTGCAGCGGGCCCACTCTGCTGCCCCTGCTGCTGGGCAGCCGCGACCGCGCTGAGGATATTCAGCAGGGCGTTACCCTGTTCCTCCTGCTTTGGTGAAAGCAACTCCATCACTGTTTCTTTTGTTTTCTCGTCCGCAGCCCGGTAGGCTTTGATCAGTTCCTTTTCCGCCACAGTGAGCTTCAGCGTGGAAGAAGCGGAAGCGGCGGAAGAAGTCTTTCCGGAAGAGGACGCTGGCTTTTTGGCAGAAGAGGTCTTCCCAGCTGAAGAGGTTTTTGCAGAAGATGTCTTGCCGCCTGTTTTGGCGGCGGTTTTTGCCGAGGAAGTCTTGGAAGACGTTTTCACAGAAGAAGTGGTCTTGGAAGACGTCTTTGCAGTAGAGGATTTTGCGGAAGTAGTCTTTGGAGAGGTTGAACCTGTTTTGGTAGCCATACTGCTGTTCCTTTCTATTTGGTAATGTGATTGATATCTGTGGCCATTATAGGCTTTCGCACAGATGAATGCAAGCCGAACTACGAACAATGCCCATCAGTGCACTGGATGACAGGCCCCTTCCGGTTTCACTCTACAAAGAGGCCGAAATAATCCAGCACCACCTTGAGGGTGAAGATTCCAAAGACAATCCACGTCATGCCGCGAATCTCCTTCCTGCGGCCGGACAGGGCTTTGAGCAACACATAGGTCATCACGCCGAACATAATACCGTCAGAGACGCTGGAAGCGCAGACCATAAAAATAATGGTCAGAAAGGCCGGTATGGCCTCGGTATAATCATCAAAATCGATGTTCTTTACAGGGCCTACCATCATAACGCCCACGAGGATCAGGGCGGGAGCTGTGGCTGCGGATGGGATGGAGCCGAAAAGCGGCCCCAGAAACAGCGAGATGAGAAACAGCACCCCGACAGTGACCGCGGTGAGGCCGGAGCGCCCGCCGTCAGCCACGCCAACAGAGCTTTCAATATAGGTGGTGACGGTGGAAGAGCCGAAAACCGAACCCACGACGGTGCCCACAGCATCCGAGAACAGCGCCCTGTTTGAATTTGGCACAGATCCGTCCGGCTGAATAATGTTGGATTTCCCAGCGCAGGCAATGAGGCAGCCCACCGTGTCGAACATATCAAAATACAAAAATGTAAATACGATGACGATGAAATCGGTGAGGGATTTGCGGCTTGCGAATATTTCGGAAAAGGCAAACTCACAGAAATAAGGGGCAGTGGGCAGATAGCTGCCTCCCCTGTAGGTGGTGATGCCCAACGGCACCCCCAGAATGGCGGTGACCACCATGCCGATGAGAAGGGCGCCCTTTACTCTTTTGGCCAGAAGCAGGCCGGTGATCAGCACACCCAACAGCGCAAGGCCTCCCGCGCCGTTATGCCACTCGGGATTGAGTGCAATGATCGTTCCCTCCGAGGCAATGATGAGCCCGGCATTCTTTAAGCCGATGGACGCAATGAAAAACCCGATGCCCACGCCGATAGCCTTTTTCAGACTCTCCGGAATGCAGGTGACAATAGCCTCCCGCACATGGGTGAAGGACAGGGCAATAAACACAAGCCCCTCCAGCATAGGTACCCTCCCGATCCGGCACCGGCCAACATCAATTGTGGTTTTTTATTCATTTTAGCGCAAAAGAACACATTTTGCAAGGAGGAATGACATGAAAAAATCAACACCCATCACTTACGTTCACGAACCTACCGATCTGCAGTGCGGCCAAGCCGTGCTTGCCATGGCCACCGGGCTGGAGGTTGAGGCGGTAGCGGAGGAGCTGAATAACCGTCGTGAGACCAATCTGAAGGAAATGAAGAGATTTCTTCAAAGACACGGCGTATGGATATCGGACGAGAGAAAACCGGTTCAGTGCAGGAAGGAGCTGCCGCAGGAATGCATCCTGAGTCTGGAGACGCCCCGATGCTGGCACTGGTCCCTGTACAGCTACGGAGTATTCTATGATCCGGAGCACGGTGTGATGGAAGACTTCCCCGAGAGTACAAGACGCTACTTCTGGGAAATCAGACGGAACGGAACGACAGATTACGCCGAAAGGGCATGATTTTTTCCCCGCGGCAGACACTCGATGAAAAGAAGAAAAAATTTTTTGCAATTAACTATTGACAAGCAGAGTTTTTTTTAGTATTATAACAAAGCTGTCGCGCGGGAGCATAGCTCAGCTGGTTAGAGCACCTGCCTTACAAGCAGGGGGTCACTGGTTCGAGTCCAGTTGTTCCCACCACAGTTTATAATTCGCCTCGGTAGCTCAGTAGGTAGAGCAGCGGACTGAAAATCCGCGTGTCGCCAGTTCAACTCTGGCCTGAGGCACCATTTGCGGCTTTAGCTCATCTGGTAGAGCGCCACCTTGCCAAGGTGGAGGTAGCGAGTTCGAGCCTCGTAAGCCGCTCCAATTTTTTATGCAGACATATTCTGCATAAGCCGGTGCCATAGCCAAGTGGTAAGGCAGTGGACTGCAAATCCACGATTCCCCGGTTCAAATCCGGGTGGCACCTCTTAATAAAAGATTCTGTTTCGAGCAAACAGAATCTTTTTTCTTATGAAAGGAAAGATTTGTTTTCATTTCGTTTACAAATTTATCTTTCCTTTTGGCAGGAACCATAGTATAATGAATTGATTCTTTTAAGGGAGGTTTTGGAATGAAAAAACCTGTCAGAATTCTTTTTATCGTCCTCTGTGTCGTATTTATCGGCGTATTTCTTTACAGCGGTTATAAGATTTACGATACCGTGTTTGCCCCGGGTGGCTATTACCAGTCCAACAAAAACGCCCAGGAAGTGCAGAACACCTATGTGAAGCCTGCGGAGGCCACCGCAGTGCCTGTCACCCCGACGGATGCCCCTGCTGAAACCGCAGCTCCTGCCGAATCGCAGAAAATGCTGGATGACGAGGTATCCCCCATTAATGTGGATTTTGCCTCTCTGAAGGAGCGCAACGGCGACGTGGCCGGCTGGCTCTATTGCCCGGACACTGTGATCAACTATGTGGTTGTGCAGACAGAGGACAACATGTTCTACCTGCACAAGGATATTGACGGCAACTACAGCTCCTACGGCACCCTGTTTGTAGAGTGCATGAATCAGAAGGGCTTTAAAGACGTTAACAACATCATCTACGGTCACCACATGAATGACGGCAAGATGCTGGCAAAGCTGGTGGATTATTCCAAGCAGGAATACTACAACCAGCATCCGATTTTCTATCTCAACACGCCTGACGGAAACTACCGCGTGGAACTCTTCTCCGCCTATGTGACGGACATGAACAACACCGACACCTACAAGATCTCCTTCTCCTCCGCTGAGGAGAACCAACAGTGGATTGACACGATTGTGGCTCAGTCCGCTTTCCAGTCCAACGTGTCGGTAAAGCCCGGTGACCAGGTGCTCACCCTTTCTACCTGCACCTATGAGTATGACGATGCCCGCTTTGTCGTTCACGGCAAGATGGTACCCATCCACTGAGCGACGAAGCCTGACGCATGAAGAAGTCGAAAAAAAACGGTAAAAAACGGGGCGATACCCTTGGAATGGTGCTCATCGCCATTCTGGAAGCTCTGATGCTGTTGCTGGTGGCATTTCTGCTGCTGATGGTGGTGCGGCTGAGAGGGCAGCAGGCGGCTGCCACCAGTGCCTTCGTAGAGCAATCCGTTAAACCTACAAAGACGGTAGAAACGGAAAACGTGGTCTATGACCCGAATGAGGCAGAGGTCGTGTTGTCCCCGGTGATCACCCCACAGCCTACTCCTGAGCCTACGCCGGAGCCCACCCCAACCCCCACGCCGGAGCCGCAGCCTGAATATTTCAAGCTTTCATTCGTCGGAGACAATACCCTCTGGGCTACCTCCAACTTTGAAAACAACCCTGTCGGTCTGCCTCTCACCGTGGGAGACGATACATCCTACCCCTATAAAAACACGGTGAAATACTTCTCGGAAGATGAATACACGCTGGCAAATCTGGAGTGTTCCTTCTCCGACAAGAAGCTGGGATATGACTACACAGCCACCACCTTCCCCTTCCTTGCAAAAGCCTCCTACGTCAACATTCTCCTTGACGGCGGGGTAGACTTTGTAACCATGTGCAACAACCACGCGCTTGACTTTTATCAGGCCGGTGTGGAGAGCACACAGTCCGTGCTCAATGAGGCAGGTCTCCCCTACGGGTATGAAAATCAGGGTCAGATCGTTACCACGCCTCACGGCCTGAAGCTCGGTATCTGGACATCCGGCAACGACCTGCTGCCCAACAAGGACAAGGCTGTAAACGGCATACAGGAACTGCGCAACCAGGGAGCTGAGATTGTCATCTGTATGTTCCACTGGGGTCAGGAGCTTTACTACTCCCCAAACGACAATCAGATCACGCTTGCCCACGCCTGTGTGGATGCCGGAGCCGATATTGTTTACGGTACTCACCCTCACTGCCTCCAGCCGGTGGAGATCTATAACGGCAAGATTATCATGTACTCCCTCGGCAACTGGGTGTTCGGCGGCAACACACAACCCTCCGACCCCGACACTGCAATCATCCAGGCGATTATCAAGCGGGATGTGGACGGCACCGTCAGCTATGACAGTTTTACCTGCATCCCCTGCTGCGTCAGCAGCAATATCGAAGGCGGCAATGCCAAGGCAAACAACACCGACTACAATGTCTACGCCAACTACAACAACTATTGCCCCACCCCCTATGAGGAAGGCTCTGAGGGATTTGATAGAGCCATGAGCAAGCTGATGGGTACCTATCAGGCAAAATCCCAGGGCGCCGATTATTCGGATTACTACGCCAGCTGGAGCTGAAGCCACAAAATGCAAACCACCTGAGACACACCTGTCGCAGGTGGTTTTTTCATGGCATAGAATATAGCAAAAAAACGCCCGGAGTATGGGCGTTCAGGAAAGGTTAAAAAGGGTCTTCGCATTGCAGGCCGTGCGGGCAGCCAGATCTTCCGGTGTCATCCCCTTTACCTCGGCTATCTTCGCCGCGATATACTGCAGATTGCGGGAATCATTGCGCTTGCCACGCACCGGAACCGGAGCCATGTAGGGGGAATCCGTCTCAATCAGGATCCGCTCCGGAGGTGTGACGGCAAGCACCTCCAGCGTCTTGCGGGCATTTTTGTAGGTGACGGGCCCGTCAAAGCCCAGATACCAACCACGCTTCAGAAGCTCGGAAGCCATCTCGGAGCTGCCGGAATAGCAGTGAAAAACGCCTCTCAGGTCCGGATGGCGAGAAACAATTTCAAAACAGTCACCGTGAGCCTCCCTGTCATGGATAATGACGGGGAGATTCTTTTTTTCCGCCAGAACAAGCTGTGCTTCAAACACCTCTTTCTGCAGCTCCTTCATGGAGGTATCCCAGTAATAGTCCAGCCCGATCTCACCGATGGCAACACACCTGGAAGAATCGGAAATCTCCGCAATTCGCTCACACCAGTCATCCGGAAGGTCAGCAATCTCTTCCGGGTGTATGCCGGCTGCAAACCAAACAAAATCGTGTAAAAGGGCAATTTCACGGGCTTTCATGGAACTGGCAATATCACAGCCGGGATTGATGACAAACTCCACTCCGCCGTCCCTGAGGGCAGAAATGACCTGCTCACGGTCAGAATCGAAGGTGGAATCGTCGTAATGGGCATGTGTTTCAAAAAACATGATAAATTTCTCCCTAAAACAGCATAGCAAATTGCGCGTGAGACTTATAGTGCCACGATTTCAGTGTCCTGTCACGCGCTTATTTTTTTGAATAAAAACCGACTTCGATCCTGATTATGCGAACAGGCGCATGCTAAATTGGTTTGAACGAAGCCAACCATTTTTCCGGATTGTGCGGTCTGAAAAACGCCTGAAAAGCAAACAAAACTGCAGTAAGGAATTATACAATAAGAAAGCAGCGACTGCAAGCAAAAGAAATCCCCGTGTGAAAATCACACGGGGAGGGAGAAAACTGAATAATCAGCTGATCTGAATACTGCGGCTCACCGGAACCTCTTCGGACTCCTTCGGCAGAGTGAGCTTCAAAACGCCGTCTACATAGGCTGCGGAGATCTTGTCCACATCAATGCCGGTAAGATCAAAGCTGCGGCTGCAGGAACCGTAGAAGCGCTCTCTCTTGACGAAATTGGGCAGCTTTTCATCTTTATTGAGCTTGCGCTCTGCAGAGATGGTCAGGCAATCGTTTTCAATGCTGAGGTGGATGTCTTCCTTTTTGAAGCCGGGCAGCTCTGCATCCAGCTCAAAGGAATCGCCGTTATCAATCACGTCAGTATGAAAAGCGGTGTTGACGGCACGCGTGGTGCTGTTGAAAAACTCATCCATTTCATGGAAGGGATCATAATTGGAAAGACGGTGCATTCTGCGATCAAAAGGAATCAGTTCAAACATAATATCTATACCTCCAAAATTTTTTACGATAATAACACGGCTGAATGATTTGATTTACACATTTTTTGTTTCAGCGTGTATATAAAGTACCATACAGTTTTGAACAAATATAGCAGATGTTATGAACGAACTATGAACAATTAGCACTCTTTCATTTTGAGTGCTAATTCAAATTCCCGGGATCAGACTCACGAGCTTCAGAAGGACAGGTGCAAAGAAGAAAGCCGGGAGATAGTTGGCAATTTTGATTTTTGTGATCCCCAGCATGTTGAGCCCCAGACCGATGATCAGCAGAGAGCCGGAGCAGATAATCTCGTTTATTGCAGCGGCGTCGAGAAAGGGCTCCAGCAATCCTGCGCACAACACAATTGCCCCCTGAAAAACCAGGACGAACAGGGAGGAGAACAGAACGCCGATACCCAGGCTCACCGAGAGCATGCTGGAGGAAATAAGGTCCAGCACAGACTTGGTGAAGAGCATCTCATTGTCCCCGGTGAGACCTGCGGTGAGAGATCCCACAATGGTCATGGCACCCACGCAAAAAAGCAGGCTGGCCGTAACGAAGGCCTGGGCAATACCGGATTTCTCCCCCGGCCGTTGAAACTTCTTCTCCACAAAACCGCCCAGACGGTTGAGGGCTCCGTCAAGATCCAGCGCGGTGCCCACCACGGCGCCGAAAACCATGGAGAGAATCAGCACGATGGTGTTCTCCCCTTTCAGTGCACCGCTGATACCGATATAGACCGTGCAGAGAGCAATACCTGTCATAATGGCGGAGGAAAATTTCTCCGAGATCCCCTTTTTACAGAGCAGGCCGAAAGTGCTGCCGATGATAACAGCAACGGTATTCACAAATACGCCGAGCATACCCATTCTTCCCTTCTTCATCTGAATCTGATTTGCCAGGATTCTATGAAAGAACCGGGGCATCTGAATGCTCCGGTTCTGCGCAAAAATGCCGGTGGTGGGACTCGAACCCACACGGTGTCGCCACCAACGGATTTTGAGTCCGTCACGTCTACCATTCCATCACACCGGCGTCAGTGCTATTGAGTATATATCATTTCCCGAAAAAAAGCAAGAAAAAACCACCGGAGACCGGTGGTTTTTCAAAAAGCTTAGTAATGTCTTCGGAGATGCAGAAGCAAAGCGCATTCCGTCAGACAGTTTTGAAGATTACTCTTCTTCTGCAGCTTCCTCGTCTGCTTTCTCTGCGGGAGCTTCGGGCTCGAGAAGAGCACGGATGGAGAGGGAGATCTTCTGGTTGTCATAGTCGATAGCGGTGATCTTCACATCCACAACATCGCCTACATGGAGAACATCGTCAACTTTGGCAATGCGATGGTCAGCAACCTGGGAAATGTGAATCAGGCCGTCAACACCGGGCAGAACCTCTGCAAATGCGCCGAACTGCATAATCTTCACAACCTTGACGGTTGCCACATCGCCGACGCTGTAACGGTCGGTAAAGAGCTTCCAGGGGTTGGCTTCGGGATCCTTGTAGCCGAGGGAGATGCGGTGTGCATCCTTGTCGAAGTTGATGACGTAGACTTCCAGCTCGTCGCCGACTTTAACGACCTCTGCAGGGTTGTGAATTCTGCCCCAGGTAAGCTCAGAGACATGAACCATGCCGTCAACACCGCCGATGTCAACAAATGCGCCGTAGCTGGTGAGGGACTTGACAACACCCTTGTAGCGCTTGCCGATTTCAATGGTGTTCCAAAGCTCTTCTCTCATGGCGTGGCGCTCAGCGGCAGCTGCACGGCGGATGGAGCCAACAACACGCTTGCGGGCCTTGTTGACCTCGGTGATTTTAAGACGAACCGTCTTCTTAAGAAGCTGAGCAAGCTCTGCCTCACGGGGAAGATCCGTCTGGGAAGCGGGCACGAACACGCGCACGCCGCGAACGTTGACAACAACGCCGCCTTTATTCTCTTCCGTGACAACGCCTTCCACCACATTGCCGCTCTCGGCTGCAGCTTCCACGTCATCCCAGAATCTGATATTGTCAAGACGCTTTTTGGAGAGCATGGCTGTGCCTTCCACATCATTGACGCGGACGACAAGAGCCTCGATCTCGTCGCCGAGCTTCACGGCGTCTTCCAGCTTCTCGCCGGCATCCGTGAAATCGGTGGTGGGGATGAAGCCTGTGTACTTCATGCCCAGATCAACGGTAACTTCCGTGCCGCTGATGCCTGTTACGATGCCTGTGACCTTCTCTCCGTTATATATAGATTTGATAGAGTCCTCCAGCATTGCATCAAAGGAATCTTCCTCTGCTGCGGGAGCTACACTGGCCGGCTCCTCCGCCACAGGTGCTGCAGCTTCTGCAGCAGCTTCCGCTGCCTCGTTCACTGCCTCTTCAACTTTGGTCTCTTCAACCTTGATTTCATCATCCATTGCTTTTCTTACCTCCTTAATTATCCACGATGGCGTAGATGCACCGGCAGTTATTCCAACGGTATTGCAGTTTGCCAGACCGGGAAGATCAAGCTCCTCCGCACGCTCAATAAACTGAACCTCGGAGCAGACTTCCTGACAGATCTGGGCAAGATGCAGACTGTTTGCACTGTGCTTCCCGCCAATGACGACCATAGCGTCGCAGCGCTTTGCAAGTTCCGCCGCTTCATTTTGCCTCGTAAACGTAGCAAGACATATTGTATCAAATATTTGGACGTTTGTACATCTTTTTTTTAAAGAATTTACAGAATTCTTGAAATTAATTTGCGTTTGCGTGGTCTGAGAGACCACTGTAAGAGGTTTTTCTAACAGGTTTGGATGATTATTCATCCAATTTTCCGCTTCGGCCTCATTGGCCAGCACGGTGCAGTCCACGCCCCAGCCTGCAATGGCCCGAACCTCCGGGTGATCGTGCATGCCGATGATGAGAACCTGCCTCCCCTCTTCCGAGGCTTTGCGGACGATTTCATGGATATGCTTGACCTTGGGGCAGGTGGCATCGGTTATCACAGCGCCGCGCTCTACAAGAGCGTCATTCTCCGCCCTGGAGATGCCGTGGGCGCGAATAATTACACGATCTCCTCTTGAGGCCTCTTCCGGCGTGTGGATGGTACGCATGCCCTTTTTCTCCAGAGAGGACACCACATCATCGTTATGGATCAGCTCGCCGTAGCTGAGGCAGGCGCCTTCGCTCTCCAGCAGCTTCTCCGCCATTTCCACCGAGCGGCGAACACCGAAACAGAAGCCCGCGCTCTCCGCCTGCAGAATCTCCCTCATGCCGTTTCCTCGCGCTTCACCGGAAGCCGGGACTCTATCAGGTTGCAGAGGGCTTCAAAGCTCTGCTCACGGTCAAGATGGCTGGTGTCCACCTCCACAGCGTCCTCCGCCTTGCGAAGCGGTGCGATATCCCGGTGTGTATCCTGATAATCACGCTGCTCAATGTCTTTGAGCACCTCGTCAAAGGTGGTTTTTATCCCCTTCTGTTCCAGCTCCAGCAGGCGGCGTTTCGCCCGTTCCTCACTGCTGGCAGTGAGGTAAATTTTCAGATCAGCGTCAGGCAGAACAACAGTGCCGATATCCCGCCCGTCCACGATGACGTTGTATTCTCTCGCGAATCGACGCTGCATCTCCAGCAGATAGGCCCGGCAGACCGGGAGAGCCGAGACATCGGAGGCACAGAGGGAAATCTCAGGCATGCGGATGGCTTCGCTTACATCCTCCCCATTGAGGAACATACGCTGTAAACCCGTGTCATCATAACGGATCTCAATCTTCAACCCCGGCAGGATGGAAGAAAGCTCCTCCTCACTTTGCCGGTCAATGCCGGCACGATAGGCTGCAAGCCCCACTGTGCGATAGATTGCGCCGGTATCCAGATAGAGAAAATGGTATGCTGCGCTGATTTTTTTCGCCAGCGAGCTCTTTCCGGCTCCCGACGGCCCGTCAATGGCGATGGAATAAAACTTCTGATTCATGATTCTTCCTTTCCATAATTTAAAGGTTATCGCAAACGGCCGTACCGGCGGTGTAGCCGGTGGCCCAGGCAATCTGAAGATTGAATCCGCCGGTATAGGCATCCACGTCCAGAATCTCCCCGGCAAAATAAAGCCCCGGCACGATTTTGGATTCCATGGTGCGCGGGTTCACTTCCTTTGTGCTGATGCCGCCCGCGGTGACAATGGCCTCGTCCACACTTCTGGTTCCGGAGACAGAAACCGGGAACGCCTTGAGAACCTGTCTGATAGCGGCACGCTGGGCGTGGGTAACCGTGTTGACCGGGATAGACCCATCAACTCCAGCCAGGGAAAGTACCACCGGCGCCATAGATCTACCTGTAAGGCCGGGCATCAGATTGGCAAGGGTTTTGTTTGGCTGCGCGGCAAAATCGCGCAGAATTCTTGCATCCAGCTTCTCCTCGTCCAGCCCGGGCTTGAGATCAATCTCCAGCCGATAGGTGCATGAGGAAAAATACCTCATGTGGGCACTGGCGGAGAGCACCAGCGGACCCGACACCCCGAAATGGGTAAAGAGTATCTCTCCCAGCTCCCGGAAGATCAGTTTATCATCCTCATATACCCGCAGGGTGACATTTTTCAGGCTGAAACCCTGCAGATCACGACAGAAAGCATCATCGCTCTCCAGCGGAACCAAGGAAGGGCGTGTGGGCGTGAGGGTGTGTCCGAGGGCGCACGCCATACGATAGCCTGCACCGTCAGACCCGGTGAGAGGGTAGGAAAGGCCGCCGGTGCAAAGGGCGGCTGCCCGGCAGGAAATGGTGCCTTCCGGCGTGTGGACAGCGGAGACGGCGCCGTCGGTGAGGAGGACGCTGTCAGCCCGGGTCCGCACGGTGTTGACCCCGACGCTTTCGCAAAGATGCACCATACAGTCCGCTATATCATCCGCCCGGTCGGAGCACGGGAATACCCTTGCCCCCCGCTCGGTCTTCAGAGGGACGCCGTGATCTTCAAAAAAGGCCATCACGTCGGCAGGAGAAAACCGGTTGAGGGCACTGTAGAGAAATCGCCCGTCACCGGGTATGTTCTGCATAAAATCCCGCACCGTGCAGTTGTTGGTGAGGTTGCACCTACCCTTGCCGGTGATGCGAAGCTTCCTGCCCAGCTGCCGGTTGCCGTCCAGCACAATGACACTGTGCCCGCCTGCGGCTGCCTGATAAGCGCACATCATCCCGGCGGGCCCCCCGCCGATGACCACGAGGTCGCAGTGTGCCAATGTTTTCATGCTGTTCCTCCCAAATGCAGGGCATGCCGAAGCTGCCGCATTTCTTCATCGGTGAGCTCTCTCCAGCAGCCTTTCTTCAGGCTGCCGAGTGCGAGGGGGCCCTCTTTGATTCTTCGCAGGGTGACAACCCCCACACCTGCCCGCTCACAGAGACGACGGATCTGACGGTTGCGCCCCTCATGGATGGTGACTGCAAGCTCAGCCCCCTGATCATCAAGGCGCACAATTTTCACCTCCGCCGGGGTGGTGAGGCGTCCGTCAATCTCAATGGGACGGGACAGGGAGCCGATGGCCGCATCAAGCCCCTCCCCCTTTATAACAAGCGTGTATGTTTTCGGAATTTCCATGGCGGGATGCATCATGGCATTGGCCAGCTCCCCGTCATTGGTGAGCAGCAGCAGACCCTCAGAGTACATATCGAGCCTGCCCACGGGATAGATCCGCTCCCGGATGCCGGAGACAAGAGAGGCAACCGTCGGCCGTCCCTGCTCGTCATGGAGGGTTGTAACCACACCGGCAGGCTTGTTGAGCATGACGGTGACAAATTTCTCCCGCTGAAAAACCGGCCTGCCATTCACCAGAATATTATCCTCCGCCGGGTCTGCCTTTGTGCCGGGAACCGCTGTGATGCCGTTCACCTTCACTTTGCCGGCAGCAATCAGCTGCTCGGCCGCCCGGCGGGACATGAGCCCTGAGGCTGCAATGATTTTCTGTAGACGTTCCTGCATAGTACCCTCTTGAACCATAAGATAGCTCCGGCTGATCGTATGCAGGCCGGAGCGTTATACATGCCGGTTAAAAACCGGACAGGTGAAAAAATCAGGATTCTTCCTTCTGTTTGGAGATAAAGGCGTCAACACGGTCAATAACCTCGGGTACCAGGTCAATAATCCTGTCAACGGTGTTGTTGGCGGGAGGCGTAACGTTGATCATACGCACCACTCCGTCTTTGATCACGAGGAATCCGTAGGGGTCAATCTTTACACCGGTGGCGTTGCCGCCGCCGTAGGGACGCTCACCGTCCTTGCGCTTTGCTCCGAACTCGACCCCGCCGCCGCCGAAACCGACACTGATTCTGGAAATGGGGACGAGGGTAATTCCGTCCGGCGTGACAATAGGATCGCCGACTACCGTGTTAACCTTGAGAATGTTTTTGACATTCTCCATTGTCGTCTGCATCAGATCCCCGATCGGGTTTATTTTTTCATTCTCCATCTGTCTGATTCCTTTCCTGTTCCGTTTGAGTATTTGGTTGTGTCACTTGAAGCTCGGCAGGTATCTGAGCCTGCGGGGCAGTTGTCTGTTCTTCCGTATTCTGCGGTGCAGCCGTCTCCTGTGTTTGTGGCGCTGCATTTCTCTCTTCCGCCGGTCCCTCAGCTGATTTCTCAGGAAGATTATCCTGAGGAGGAGCATCCTGTGGAGGATTATCCTTTGGAGGAGTATCCTGAGAAGGAGCATCCTGAGAAGGCTTCTCTTCCGAACTCTTATCCATCACCGCACGAAGCAGTTTTGTCACGAGGCCGGGATTCTCAACCTGGAATCGGTATTCCTCCGGATCGGTCCGCTTCAGCTTCCACCAGTAGATTTTATTCCGGATCAGAATACCGAGAGCGCCGAAGAGGATGGTGAAGAGCATGGAAAACACGGCGCCGATACGAAGCACCACGGCGATGCCGAAGTCCAGCTTCATCTGAGCGGAGGTAAAGTCAACATCCGTCCATACGTCCACATCACTGCAGGGAAAGCGTTCGGCACAAACCGGGGCCAGAGAGCAGAGCGAGGCGTTGACAAAGCCGAACAGGCGTGCGGTGTCGCTGGGGTCCCGCAGGGCAATAATCCAGTGGAGCTTGAACCGGTCCACGTGGAAACCTCTGGAAAATTTTCCGAGCCCCTCCAGAACCTTCTTCAGCAGCTCCAGGATCTCATCCCCGCTGATCATGAGACCGGGGCCGGATTTCTCCTTCTTCTTCTTTTTCTTATCCCGTTTCGGTTTTTTCTCCTTCGGAGGCTTCTGCTCCTTTTCGGGCTCAGCCTTTTTTTCTTCTTTCGGCTTTGAGGCTTTACGCGGATAGATCTGCAGAAGAAGGCCGCAGAATTTGGCGCTGATTCTGAGATTACCGCCGGTATAATCGATATCCGCCCCCACCCGGATCTGACAGATGAGGAAGATGATCAGGACGATAATCCCTATGATTTTGAGGGCGAGCAACAATACCACCTCATTTTCTCACGGCATGGGTATGCCCTCTGTTTTATTCTGCACATCGGGGTTTTCTCCCCCGCTCTGACCGTTTTGCTGCAGAGCATCGATGGCCTGCTGCAGCTTCTCAATGCCTTCGGTGGAGGCAATTTCAGGCAGAGGCGGCAGCTCGGAGAGGTCGCGGATTTGCATAGTGCGCAAAAACAGATCTGTTGTGCCATAGAGCACGGGGCGGCCGGGTGCTTCCAGCCGGCCCTTGCCTTCAATGAGCCCCTTTTCCACCAGTGAACTGACAGAGTAGGCACTGTCCACCCCACGGACACGGCTGATATAGGCAGCGGTTGCGGGCTGGTAATAGGCTACAACAGCGAGAGTTTCCAGCGCAGCGGGCGAAAGGGCCGGCGGCCTCCTCTGCTCTAGAATTTTGACAATCACATTGGCAAACTCGGGAGAGGAGCAGAGCTGAAGCTTGTCGGCTAGGCGGGCAAGCACAATGCTGTGCTGTTCTTTTTTCAGAATTTCGGAGAGCTCATCCGCCGTCTCAAGAACCTCATCCTCAGATATTCCCAGAATAAGGGACAGCCTGCTGACAGGCACCGGCTCACCGGCTGCAAACAGAATCGCCTCCAGGGCGGAACATGTATACGTCATCATTACTCTTCAATCTGTTCAAGAATTTCGTCGATATCACCGCCGGCAAAGGAGAGATCATAGCCGTCTCCCCGCCGGGATACCGAAACCACAAGGCTGCCCATGCTGCACAGTTCCAGCACGGAAATAAAGGTTGCCACCAGCTCGGAACGGGAACGGCATTCCCGATAGAGTTCGTTCAGGCTGATGTTGCGCAGCCGGAGCCTGTCGAGAATCTGGCGGCTCTTGCTGCGGATGCTGTAGACAATACGCTGCGGAATAGCCTGGGAGATGCCTGTCATCTCCGGCGGCTTCTCATCTGTGGAGCGGAAGATATTCAGCAGAGCCTTCAGCAGCTCCACCGGCTCATGGGTGTAGGTATACTCCTTTGATACGGCGGGTGCCGGCTCCGGGCTTCTGGAATAGATCAGTGCTCCCTGCCGATAGGCATTGCCCAGCATGGGGGCAACTTCACGCACAGCGGTGAGGGCATCTTTGCACTTCAATGTTTCCAGAGACTCGATGAGAGCTTCCAGCTCGGAGACCTCCTCGTCGCCCGACAGAAGCGTCTTCGTTTTGATATAGAGGAGATAGGAAGCCATGCGCACGAACTCACTGGCAATTTCCAGATCCATCTCCTGCATTTTATTGAGATATTCCAGATACTGGTCCAGAATCTCGGAAATCCGGATATCCCGTATTTCTATTTTGTTTTTCTGAAGGAGCATCAGAATCAGGCTGAGGGGTCCTTCAAAATCTTTCAGCTCGTCCTTTTCATGCAGGACGCCTTCCAGATAAAAATTAGGATCTTCCATATATGCAAGTCACCTGTAGAAAAGAGGAAGCATCAGCTTCTGAATATGCATGGCAACCGGCACAAACACATTGCCGTAAACTGCCGAGACTGCAGCGGAGAGCGGCCTGCCCAGCACCCCCGTGGCCACGAGGACCATCAGAGCAATCATGCCGTATCGCTCATAGCGCATCAGCTTAGCATAGCTCTCATCGCTCAGGACCGACAGAAGAATTTTAGACCCGTCCAACGGCGGAACCGGGAGCAGGTTAAAAATAGCAAGACCCGTGCTGATGTAGGCACCGAGAGAGAGCATCTGCAATAGATACTTCCCGGCTGCAGAGCGATAGAGCGGAAGTGCCAGCACACCGTAGAGCACCATGAACACCAAAGCCAGAAGGAGATTGGTGACAGGGCCGGCAAGAGCCGTGACAGCCATGCCCTTTTTGGGGTTGCGGAAGCGGTACATATTGACAGGAACAGGCTTCGCCCAGCCGAAATGAAAGCACACCATCATGAGAAGGCCCATGGTGTCGATATGCTTCAGCGGGTTCAGGGTGAGCCTGCCGGCACGCTTCGCCGTGTCATCCCCCAGACGCCAGGCGACGTAGCCGTGGCCCAGCTCATGCAGCGTTATGCAGACGAGAGAAGGCACCACCGAGAGAAGAATGCTGAGAATATAGGTGAAATCAAAGCCTTCCCAGATATCCCGCACAATGCTGATGACGCTCACTCCTCTCATCTTTCTTTAATGGTTTATTTTACCAAAAAAAGATGCAAAAAACAAGAGCAGAGCGCCTTAGAATTGCGTTCTGCTCAAAAATTATAAATCAGTACTGAAATCGTGGGAAATGTCATCTCCCGCGCAACATGCAGTGCTTTGATTGCGAGAATTAAACCAAAGAAGTAATCGTGCTCAGCAGCACATCTCTCCCCTGCCCTGTCTCGGCGGAAAAGGGAATCAGTGGTACTTCCTCATCCAGTGCGAGCGCCTGCCGGATCTGCTGAAGATTTGTTTCCAGCTCGCTCTTTTTCACCTTGTCCGTCTTGTTGGCCAGCACCGCCCAGGGCAGGCCGGATGTGCGAAACCACTCTGCCATGCCCGTGTCGTCCTTTGTGGGGCTGTGACGGGCATCCACAATCAGAATGCCCAGGTTGAAAAGCCCCTCACCGGCGAAAAACTGCTCCATCAGCTCGCTCCAGCGAAGCTTCTCACTGCGCGAGACATTGGCAAAGCCGTAACCCGGCAGATCGATCAGCATGAGCCTGCCGTCAATGCTGAAGTAGTTGATGTGAACGGTTTTACCGGGCGTATTGCCCACACGGGCAAAGTTTTTGCGGTTGAGCAGCCGGTTTATGACGGAGGATTTACCCACGTTGGACTTCCCCGCAAACACCACCGCCGGTACAGAGGAACGGATAAACTGCCCTGGCGCTGCTGCAGAGCGCACAAACACAGCGTTATTCAGATTAATCGGTTTCTGCGGTGCCATGTTCTTTCTCTCCGTCTCCAGATTCATGGAAGTGCACAAGCGCTGCAGGAATCACCTCGTCAACGGTGGACACCGGGATAAAGGACAGCTTTGCACGGACCAGAGGGTCGATCTCCTCCAGGTCAGACTCGTTGTCAGCAGGCAGAATCACCGTCTTCACCCCGTTTCTGAGGGCAGCCATGGTCTTCTCCCGCAACCCGCCGATGGCCATCACACGGCCACGCAGCGTGATCTCACCGGTCATGGCGATATCATGCCGTACCGGAGAGCCAGTAAGGGCGGAAATCATGGCAACCGTCATGGTGATGCCGGCAGACGGGCCGTCCTTCGGGATAGCGCCTTCCGGAAAATGAATATGGATATCCTTCGTCTTGTAGAAGTCCGGGTCAATGCCAAGCTCCTTCACACGGCTGCGGATGCAAGTGACGGCCGCATGGGCAGATTCCTTCATCACATCACCCAGATTGCCGGTGAGCTCCAGCTTGCCGGTTCCCTCCACCACAGCGACTTCCACATCAAGAATTTCGCCGCCGACAGACGTCCAGGCAAGGCCCCGCACCAGCCCCACAGTATCCTCCAGCCGCTTCTCGTCCGGTTTGAACTTCACCGAGCCCAGGAAATCTGCCAGATTCTCGCTCTTCACGGTGACGGAGGAGAACTTCTCTTCCGCAATGCCGCCGGCCGTTTTTCTGCAGACGCGGGCAATTTCCCGTTCCAGAACACGGACGCCGGATTCCCTCGTGTAGGAGGTGATGATGGCGCGAACCGCATTATCCTGCAGCTTCAGCTGTGCAGACGTCAAACCGTGCTTTTTACGCTGTTTAGGGAGCAGGTGGCGCTTTGCGATCTGCAGCTTCTCCTCATCGGTATAGCTGGGCAGCTCGATCACTTCCATCCTGTCCAGAAGGGCGGGCGGAATGGTGGCGGTGTTGTTTGCCGTGGTGATGAAAAACACGTTGGAAAGATCAAAGGGTATCTCCAGGAAGTGGTCGCGGAAGGTGGAATTCTGTTCGGGATCCAGCACCTCCAGCAGGGCTGCCGCAGGATCACCGCGATAGTCGGATCCCAGCTTGTCGATCTCATCGAGAACAATCAGCGGGTTGGATGACCCCGCCTGCACCATGGCGTTGATAATGCGCCCGGGCATGGAGCCGATATATGTTTTGCGATGTCCCCGGATATCCGCCTCGTCATGCACGCCACCCAGAGAGATACGGACCAGCTTCCGGTTTGTGGCCTTTGCCACACTCATGGCAATGCTGGTTTTACCCGTGCCGGGAGCCCCGGCCAGGCAGATTAATCCGCCTTTGATTTCCGGCGCCAGATGCTTCACGGCCAGATACTCCAGAATGCGTTCCTTGACCTTCTCCAGACCGTAATGGTCACGGTCCAGAATCCGGCGGGCTTTCTGGATATCCACCGTCTCCTTAGTGAACTTGCCCCAGGGCAGTTCCAGGCAGGTATCCAGATAGGAACGGATCAGGGCGCCCTCGGAAGAGCCAAAGGGCTGCTTACTGAGATGGGAGACTTCCTTGCGAAGCTTATCTTTGATCTCGTCAGAGACCGGAAGAGCCTCCACTTTCTTGCGGTATTCCTCCAGATCGTCAGGCCCGTCCTCCCCCAGCTCGCTCTGAATGGCCTTCAGTTCCTCACGCAGGTAGTATTCCCGCTGGCCGCGATTCATGGATTCCATCGCAGCGTCGTTGAGCTCCTTCTCGATATTCATAATATCCAGCTCATGGCTCAGGAAGCGGTTGATATCCGTCAGACGCCTGCAGGGGTGCAGTTCCTCCAGGAGATGCTGCTTCTGGAAGGGGGAAAACATGATGTTCTGCGCCAGAAAATCAGACACGTAGGAGGGGGATGAATTGCCGAAGAGGGAGATGAACTGCTCCGGGTTAAAATCACCGTTCAGCTGCAGATACTCCTCATAGAGCGAGACGCTGCTTCGCATCAGGGCTTCCCGGCGGGCATCGCTGACTCGCTCGGGCAGGTCCTCCTGAATGGTGACTGTAACCGAATAACCCTTCGGATCCAGATGCATTTCGTCGGCAGAGGCTCGGAAAAGCCCCTCGAGCATGACGCGGCAGACAGAGGATCCGGGCTGCTGCAGCAGCTGACGGATCCGGCAGACAACGCCGATCCGGTGAATGTCTTTCTCCTCGGGGATATCCGTCATCGGGTCCCGAAGGCAGGCCAGAAACACCATCCGGTCATGCCGGTTGGCGTTGTTCAAAGCAGAGACGGAAGCCTTGCGGTCCACGTCGAAGGTTACCAGCATTTTGGGGAAAACACCCACCCCGCGCAGAACAATCATGGGCATGGTCAGCCTGCTCTGTTTGATTTCCGGTACAGGGCGTTCTTCGTGGGCTGTCTTTCTCATGACGCTTCACCCGTCCGTATAATCCGGGGACCTGTCTGGTTGCGAATCCCCTCGGCAGTGACAACAATCTTCTGGATCGTCTTGTCAGAGGGAACTTCAAACATGATATCGTTCATGATGTTCTCCACCACACTGCGAAGGCCTCTCGCGCCGATCTTTAAATCGATGGCCTGATCGGCGATCAGCTCCAGCGCCTCAGGCTCGAACTCCAGGTCAATGCCGTCATATTCCATCAGCTTTTTATACTGGCGAACCATGGAGTTTTTCGGTTCGGTCAGAATCCGCACCAGATCCTCCCTTGTGAGGGACTGGAGGGATGCGATCACCGGCAGACGGCCGATGAGCTCCGGGATAATGCCGAACTTCAGCAGATCATCCTGACGCACCTGTGAGAGAAGCTCCCCGATGTCACGCTTGGAATCAGCCTCAATATCCGCTTCAAACCCGATGGCCTTTTTGCTGGTGCGCTTGGCGATGATCTTTTCAAGACCGTCAAAGGCGCCGCCGCAGATAAAGAGAATATTGCTGGTGTCAATCTGGATAAACTCCTGATTGGGGTGCTTGCGTCCTCCGTTGGGCGGGACGTTGGAAACCGTGCCCTCGATAATTTTCAGCAGAGCCTGCTGCACCCCTTCCCCGGAAACATCCCGGGTAATGGAGGTGTTTTCGCTCTTGCGGGAAATCTTGTCGATTTCATCCACGTAGATAATGCCGTGCTCGGCTCTCTCCACGTCAAAATCAGCCGCCTGAATCAGCCTGAGAAGAATATTCTCCACATCCTCGCCCACATAGCCGGCCTCTGTCAGGGTTGTGGCATCGGCGATGGCGAAGGGCACATCCAGCATTCTGGCGAGGGTCTGGGCCATGAGCGTCTTTCCCGAGCCCGTTGCACCCAGAAGCAGCACGTTGCTCTTCTGCAGCTCCACATCACTGCCGGAGGCACCGTTCAGGATGCGCTTATAATGGTTATACACCGCTACGGAGAGAATCCGCTTCGCCTTATCCTGCCCGATGACATACTGGTCCAGCTTCTCTTTGATCTCGGCGGGCTTCGGAAGCTTCTCGAGGCTGAGATCCACGGGCCCGGAAGACTGATTGGACGTCCTGGGATCGGCCTGAGCCACAATGTCCATGCAGGTTCGCACGCACTCATCACAGATATAGGCGCCGTTGCCTGCAATCAGACGACCGGCAAGGTTCTGCGGCCGGCCGCAGAAGGAACATCTGATCGTCTTTGTATCGTTTCTTGCCATAAAGTTTCTCCTAAAATTCAAGGGGAACAACTGTCCCCCTTGAAAATCATCTTTTGTAAATTACCTTATCGATCAGGCCGTATGCCTGGGCCTCTTCAGCAGACATGAAATGATCCCGCTCGCAATCTGCGGCGATGGTTTCAATGCTCTTGCCGGTGTTCGCGGCAAGAATGCCGTTGAGCTTGTGCTTGATTTTCAGGATGTGCTCCGCCTGAATCTGGATATCTGTAGCCTGGCCCTGGCTGCCGCCGGAGGGCTGATGAATCATGATCTCCGCATTGGGCAGTGCTATACGCTTTCCTTTCGCACCGGAGGAAAGGAGAAACGCTCCCATGGAGGCCGCCATGCCAACACAGATGGTGGACACATCGGGCTTGATATACTGCATGGTGTCGTAAATTGCAAGACCGGACGTCACACTGCCGCCGGGGCTGTTGATATAGAACTGAATGTCCTTATCAGGATCTTCCGCTTCCAGATAGAGCAGCTGTGCCACAATCAGGCTGGCCGTAACGTCATTCACCTCTTCGGAGAGGATAATGATACGGTCATTGAGGAGGCGGGAGAAAATATCATAGGAACGCTCTCCCCGGCTGGTCTGCTCAATTACATACGGAACCAGACTCATTTCTCAGCCTCTTCCGCTTTCTCTTCGGCGCTCTCGGCAGGAGCTTCTGCAGCAGGTGCGGGTTCAACCGCTACTGCGGAATCGGCAATAATGTCGATAGCCTTCTCCTTGCGGAATTCATCGGTGATGTAATCCATGCCGAAGTACTTTTTAATCTCATCTGCAGATGCGCCCACCTGGCCGGAGATCTTCTCGATATAGGCGTTGATCTCATCCTCAGTGCCTTCAATCTTCTCGGCATCGATAATGGCGTTGACCAGCAGCTCCACCTTCGTCTCACGCTCTGCATTGGGGCGGATCGCCGTCTTCATTGCCTCTTCATCAATACCCATCTTGGAAGCGAGGGTCTCAATCTGCATTTTGGGATCATCCATGCCGTAGTTTCTGGCGAAGTTGCGGATGATAGATTCCACATGGGCACGAACCATGGTCTCGGGCAGGTCTGCCTTGAGATTTTCACAGGCCTTCTCCACAGCTGCGTTGCGGAAGGCAGCCTTTGCCTGCTCGGCGCGGCGCTCTTCGGCATTCTTGCGGATGCTGGCTTTGTACTCATCAAAGGTGTCAAACTCGGAGACATCCTGGGCAAAATCATCGTCCAGTTCCGGAAGCTCGGGATAGGTGATGCCGTTTACCTTCACATGGAAAACAACGTCCTTACCGGCGAGATCCTCAGCGTAATTCTCGGGGAAGGTGATGTTGATGTCCTTCTCCTCGCCGATGCTCATACCGATGACCTGATCTTCAAACCCGGGTACAAAGGAACCGGAGCCCAGCTCCAGGTCGTGATTCTCACCCTTGCCGCCGTCAAACGGATTGGTCTTTTCCGCATCCAGGAAGCCCTCATAGTCAATATTGGCGGTGTCACCCTTCTGAGCCGGGCGATCCTCCACACTGATCTTGCGGGCGTTGCGCTTGCGGACAGCTTCAATCTCTCTGTCAACTTCCTCATCGGTGACTACCACCGGAACCTTCTCCACTTCAAGGCCCTTGTACTGGCCGAGCTCGACTTCGGGGTAAAGCTCCACATCAAAGGCAAAAACTGCGGTGCGCTCAGCACTCACATCAGCGGAAAGGATGGAAGGCATGCCGATGAAATTGATTTTTCCTTCTTCTACACCTTTATCAAAAGCAGGCTGTGCAAGCTCATCCAGAGCATCCTGGTAGAAAACCTCACGGCCGTACATCCCCTCGATAATCGCCAGAGGTGCCTTGCCTCTGCGAAAACCCGGGATGCTGATCTGACCTTTATTCTTCTGATAGGCCTTTTTGATGGCCTGTTCAAACTCCGCATTGTCGGACTCCACCGTAAACGCAAGCCTGTTGTTCTCTTTCTTTTCCTGGTTCTTAAGAATCATCTCAGATTCCTCCTATTAATACTTAAAATGCCGTTTCAGTATCATAGCAGATTCCGAATGCCGTTTCAGTATCATAGCAGATTCCGATTGCAAAATCAATGATTATTCTTTGTTTTCATCAAAAAAAGTCTGTTATTTCTCATGAAACAGGCAAAATACATCTTCCAATGTTACGAATATGTAAAAAACTATGCCGATTTCCTATCTGAAAAGAAATCGGCACCGTTCTTTGATGAATTCAAAAGGGTAATTCTATGGCAAACTCAGCCGTTTACAGCACTTTCTTCTACCGGTTTTGCTGCTTCTGTTTCGGTTGCTGCATCTACATCCCCAATTGCAGCAACTGCTGTCTGTTCATCAGGAGCAGCCAAGGAAGTGATTGTCTGCGCAGTGTTGCTGTCAGAAGGTGCAGAAACCGTTTCTGCTCCCTCTCCGTAAATCTGCGTTGTTGTTCCGATGGAGCCGTCGGCTAGGGAATAGTCAGTGGTCATCTCAACGGGGTTTTCACCGGTAGCGTCATAGGTGATGATGGTGGTGATGTCATGCCCGTTCTGCTGGAAGGAATTCTGCCTGGAACTGAGA
>CACYYN010000020.1 GCA_902778665.1 Oscillospiraceae bacterium
ATGCGGTAATCCCTGTTACCTTTGATTTTTCCAATCTACAGTATACAGGTAAATCCACGTTGCTGCAAATCGGAGGTCATTACATATTATCTAATAACTGCCAACTATCCGTCTCGCCAGCCTGTATATCCCGTAACCGAGCACGATCCCCAGAGAGTTGTGGATCAGGTCATTCACTTCAAAGTAGCCTCTCCCCGTGATGAGCTGAAATACCTCAATGCACACGCTAACCAGAATCCCGTACAGCACTGCATGCCTCTTTACAAGTACCGGCAGCAGGAACCCTACCGGCACCAGCATCAGGATATTCAGTACAATTTCCGTCGCCAGCGAATATGTTTCCGGGCTTCCCCGCAAAATCTCTATATAAGACCAGAAAGGTACCAGATAAACTGTTTCCTCCTTCACGTGTCCTCTGGACAATACCGTCACCGACATCACCAGAAATACATACGCCACCAACAGCCCCGCTGCAGCACTCTTCTTTCTGCCGACCTGCAGCTGTGTCAGCACCAGATAGCTTCCTATGCCCATCATCATCGCCGTCAGATAGTAAGCAATATCCAGCGACCGAACCAGATAAAACAAATACCACATACTTTTTCTCTTACTCCCTGCTAAATTGTTCTGTTTCTTTACTCTGCCAACAGTGTGAGCAGGCTTTCGGTCGTAAGGCCGGTAAAGTAATCTCCTGCATTTATGCCCTGCAGAGCATCGCGGAAGCCTTCGACATCAGGTCTTTTGCCAATAAAGCAAGGGACCAGTTCCTCCGGATCATGGGCGGAAAAATAATCTCCCCGGAAAGCAATACCGATGATCACTCCGTACTCAAGCGTGATATATGCCTCGATTTTTCCACAGCCTTCAATCCGTCCGCTTCGGGAAAGGGTACACACAGGGGATCTGCCGTAGTTCCATTCCCAGGTATCGTAGCGTTCTTTCTGAATGGCCCGAATCGCCCGCTGATCTTCCTCTGTCAGGAGATAGGCACAGCTCTCCCTGTCGGCACACATTTCACTCTTCAACCGCTCCCAAAAAGCTGATATCGGGATATCCTCTCTCAGATATGGCCGAATATTGGTGACGCGGCTTCGAACGGAATGGATCCCCTTTGCGCTGATTTTCTGTGGATCCACCCGAAGTGCTTCTCCTACAACAGACAAGTCAGAGTCGAAAAGGAGCGTTCCGTGATGCATTACCCGTCCGTTTCGAAGATATTGGGCGTTTCCGGAGATCTTTTTTTCCTCCACGGTGATGTCATTTCTGCCGTTAATCTCCGCCGGCACTCCCAGAGATCGCAGCGCTTGCACAACAGGCTCACAGAAAGACCGCAAATTCACCCCTTCGTTCTCGCGTGCGTCGGTAATAAATGTATAGTTGAGGTTGCCCAGGTCGTGATAAACGGCTCCCCCGCCGGAGAGACGTCTGATCACCTGAATGTGGTGTTCCTCGATATATGTAGTGTTAATCTCTGCCAAAGTATTCTGGTATTTGCCGATGATGACGGCGTTGGCATTCTGCCAGAGCATCAGGTAATCCCTGTCGCGAGGCAGATTTTCAAACACGTGCTGCTCGGCAGCCAGATTGAAGGCTGCATCTGTAGTATAGAGATTGATCACTGTGAGCATACAGCAGTCCTCCGGTGGAAACCTTTTCCGGGTGATTCTATCAGGATCGTACCGCAATCCGGCAGAAAAATCAAGTTCAGGTTTGTTGCTGCAGAAGAACCGATATCGTAATGAAAAACAGGGCGTGGAAAACCACGCCCTGCTTTATGCTTTTTGAGAGTATTACAGAATGCCGATCCAGCCGTCAACAGTCTCGTCGTTGAACTCGTTGAGCTTGTTGAGGAAGAGGATCAGACCGCCGTCATCGGAAACCGTGACCTGCAGGCCTTCAAAGCCCGGAACCTCGATGGTTGCGCCCTCTGCAGCTTCAAACTCGCCGTTGACCATTGCAACACCGACATAGCTGGAGACGTAGCCGAGCTCGATGGGGTTCCAGAGGAAGGTTGCATCTGCAATGCCTTCGTGGATGTACTCTGCCATATCCGTTGCGAGGGTAAGGCCGGTAACCTTAACCTGACCGGTGAGACCTTCATCCTTGATGCACTTGGAAACAGCCGGGCCGCCGACAGTAGTAGGAACGATCAGGCCCTTGAGATCCGGGTTGGCATCGAGCAGAGCCTTTGTGACATCATAGGACTTGGTGTAGTCGTCATCGCCGTAGACCGGGTCGAGAAGTGTCATATTGGCATACTTCTCGTTGTTTGCAAACTCTTCCTGGATAAAGGAGATCCAGAGGTTCTGGTTCGGAGCGGTAGCACCGGCGGAAACAATGCCGATTTTGCCTTCATAGCCGCAGGACTCTGCAAGGCTCTCCAGCTGGGTGATGCCGATAACCTTTGCGGATGCGGGCTCAATGTCGAGGTCACGTCCCTCGGGATCAACTTTTGCGTCCCAGGAGAGAACCACTATGCCCTTTTCCTTGGCTTCCTTGCAGACGTCTACAAGACCGGCTGCATCGTTTGCGGAGATGGCAAGCACATCAACGCCCTGGTCAATGTAGTTGCGGATGATACGCTCCTGGCCGTCGTTGGAGCTGTCTTCCGGACCGTCATGCATGAACTCGAAGCCGAGCTCATCGGCAGCTTTCTGGAAGCCTTCAACACCGGCCTGGAAGTATGCGTTGCCGCTCTGTTTGTAGACAACACCGATGGTGATGCCTTCACCGGGTTTTGCGTCATCTGCAAATGCAACGACGCTCAGTGCCAAAACCATGGCAAGTGCGAGGGTGATTGCTAGGAACTTTTTCATTGGGATTTGCCTCCTTCAAAAATTTATTTCAAACAGGTTCTCCTGTTTAAAATTCTGTTTTCAGTCCGAAGCCTTGATGGTTACATGCTGGCGTTTAATACGGATTCGGTTGGAGATATCCTCCATAATATTCGGGAGCAGAGACGCCACAATCAGCACCAGGCCGACGGCCAGGTTGACGGTGCTGTCGGCAAAGCCGAAGAGCGTACCCAGGCCCTTTTTCATCACGCCGAAGATAATAACCGAAAGGATGACACCGATGATGTTGCCCTTGCCGCCGTCAGTCGAGAAGCCTCCCAGCACCACCACGGCAATGGCATACATCTCATATCCGGTCATGGCGTCGGCACGTACGGTAGCAGATGCGCTGCCCACATAGAACAGCGAGGATACCGCCGCCATCATACCGCAAATGACAAACATCAGCAGTTCAAACCGGTCAACCCGAACACCGCTGTACAGGGCGGCTGTACGGTTTTCGCCGATAGCGAAGAGTTTTCGGCCTCCGGTGGTCAGGTGCAGAAAGACGAAAAACACAAGTGCAAAGCCCAGAAACCAGAAGATTATCGTGGGAACCTTGACACCTCCAACGGTGAATGCACCGTTGTAGAGGGTCTTCAGCTGTCCCCAGGTGGCGTCGCCGTCAAACTTCAGGGTTTCACCGCCCAGGAAGAGATAGCAGAAGCCACGGAAAAACAGCTGTGTACCCAATGTGATGATCATCGGGAAGAGCTCACGGAATCTGGTTACCAGCAGACCGTTGAGCAGCCCGCAAAGGCAACCCGTGAGCAGACACGCCAGAATTGCAATGGCAAATGCGGTGCCGTTAGCCGTTCCGCCGTTGATCAGGGCGCGATAACTGATGCCCATGACGGAGGCTGACAGAGTTGCGGAAGCACCGACTGAGATGTCGATGTCTCCCATACCGAGAATCAACGCCATGCCCAGCGCCATGAAGCTGTAGAGCATATATACGCCCATTCCGTTGAGCATTTTCGTGAAGTTGAACACGTCCTTCGCTTTGCGTCCCTTCGCCAGAAGAGCAGCATCCAGACTGTTATCACGGGCTTCAAACACTACCCAAAGCACAATCAGGAGGACAACCAGCATCGTCTCCCAGCGGAGAAGCTTGGAAAGTTTTTTCTTCATCAGATATTCCTCCCCTTCAGATTGCGCTTTTCAGCGGAGCGCTGTAGCAACACATTGAGCAGGATAGCCGCAAGAATCAGGATACCCTTGAAAAATTCCTTCATCATGGTGGCACCCATGAAAAGCTGCGGGATAGCGCTGTCAATCGTGGCAATCAGCAGAGCACCGATGACAACACCCGTCATCTTGCCGTAGCCGCCCATAACAGACACACCACCCAGCACACACGCAGCAATAACATACATCTCGCCACCGGTGGCAGCTCCCTTTTCAATGGCGTTGTACTCCGCCAGTCTCATAATGCCGGACATGCCTGCCGTTGCACCGCAGATCACATGAGCAAGCACCTTCACACCCTTGACGTGTACACCACGCATCTCGGCAGCTTCCGCATTGGAGCCCACCGCATAGATGGATCGTCCTGTTCTGGTGTATTTTAGAAAGAGTCCGATAACCAGCACAACCCCTGCCGTGATATACACAATGAGGGGAATACCAAGGTAACGCTCCAGAATAAAATCTTTAAAATGGTCGGTGAGGTTGATACGGGCAATTTTGTTCATGCCCAGGATGAAATCCATGGGGATAAGGGCTCTGGCCATGTAGGTCATACCCAGCGTCACAATAATCGGGAGAACTCTGCCGTAACTCATCAGCACACCGTTAATCAGTCCGATGGCAGCACCCACTGCCACGCCGACAACAAACATCATTACGGTGGAAGAAATATATCCGTCACGCATCAGCACTCCTGCAATGGCAGCGGAGAGCTCCAGCACGGCTGCAACCGAGATATCGATGGAGCCGATCAGCAGCACACAGAGCATTCCGGCAGCCATCACCAGGTTCAGTGTGCAGTTTTTCAGAATGTTCATGTAGTTGGAGCCGAAATAGCCGGGGATTTTCAGGTTGACGCCGATGATCAGCAGAATCAGAACTGCAATCAGCGCTACCTCCCGGTGCTCCATCAGGAATGAGCCGAGAGAGAATTTTTTCTTTTCATTCATTTCTTTCAGCCCTCCCTTTCAGCGGGCATGGCAGCCGTCAGGATTTCCTCCTGTGTCAGCCCCTCTGCCTTGAATTCTTTTGTGATATGTCCTTCGCTCATGACATAGATGCGGTCAGACATGTTCATGACCTCCGGCATCTCTGATGAGATCATCAGAATGCCCATCCCCTGGGATGCAAGATCACTCATCAGCTGATAGATCTGAGCTTTGGAGCCCACATCCACACCCTTGGTAGGTTCATCCAAAACGATTATTCTGGTGTTGGCAGCCAGCTGCTTACCTACCACCACTTTCTGCTGGTTACCGCCGGAGAGAGCACCTGAATGCGTCTCCACACTGGGAGCCTTGATGGCCAGCAGCTCCTTCATTTTGTTGGACAGGTCATATTCCTTCTTGCCGGAGAGGAAGATGCCGTTGGTGCATTCATCAATCACCGGGAGGGATGTGTTGTGGTTGATAGACCAGCGCAGATGCAGCCCCTGCTTCTGCCTGTCTTCCGGCAGAAGGCCAAAGTTCATATCCATCATCATACGGGGAGAGCGTTTGTGCGGTACCTGCTTCCCGTTAACATATACTTCGCCGGAATCTGCTTTGGTGATGCCGAAAACAGCCTCCACCACTTCCGTACGGCCGGCACCGACCAGGCCCGTCAGGCCCACGATTTCTCCGGCATGCAGATTAAAGCTCACATCGCGGAAGTAGCCCGTGCGGGAGAGATTTTCCACCCGCAGCAGCTCCTCGCCGATCTGCGTTTTCTTTTTGGGGAAGAAATCTCCGATCTCGTGGCCGACCATGTGCTTCACCAGCATCTTCTCATCGCATTCATCAATATTCCATGTGCCGATATAATGCGCGTCCCGGAAGACCGTCGCCCGGTCTGCCAGTCCGAAAATGTCCTCAAACCGGTGAGAAATCAGGATGATAGCAACTCCCTCATCTCGCAGCTTTCTGGCAATACTGTAAAGCTCCTCGCTTTCACGCTTGGAGAGAGCGGCGGTAGGTTCATCCATAATCAGGATGCGGGCATTCTGTGAGAGTGCCTTGGCAATCTCCACCAGCTGCTGCTGGGCAACCGACAGCGACCCGACAGATGCCGTCGCCGGAAAGTTGGCTCCCACACTGTCCAGCAGCTTCTGGGCCTCGCGGTTGGCTTTGGTCCAGCTGACAAAAGGTCCTACCATAAACTCATGCCCGATGAAAATGTTCTCTGCAGCTGAGAGGTCCGGATAGGATGCCGCATGCTGATAAATTGCCGCAATGCCGTGCTTCTGGGCCACCAGAGGATCCGACATGATGATTCTTTCCCCGTCCAGGATAATCTCACCGCCATCCGGCTGGTGAACTCCTGTCAGTGTCTTAATAAAAGTGGATTTTCCCGCTCCGTTTTCCCCGACGATTGCATGAATTTCGCCCTTTTTCAGGTTGAAGCTCACATCGTCCAGTGCCTTCACACCCGGGAAGATCTTTGTAATATGGTTCATCTCCAGCAGGTATTCCGCCATTTGCATCACTCCCTGATTGTATCTCTGTCATGCATATCCGACGTTGGATATTATTCTGATTTAAATAATAATGCAATTTGTCGTTCTTGTCAATAACGCAAAGTTATTTGTGCTTTTTCAACAAATTCATTTACTTGTTTTTGTTCATAATATACAATCCATACATGGTGCTGTGTAAAATAACAGCCGGATTGCTCCGGCTGTTAGTCTTCTCCGGGACAGTGTTTTTCACTGTTCTCCGGAAATAACGGTATGCTTTTTCCGCTTTATCACTTTTCGCTTCCGTCAGAGGTTTCATCCGCAATGTGCATATACTCATCGTAGGTGCATCGCTTGTCAATGATGCCGTCATCGGTGATTTCAATGATGCGGTTGGCTACGGTCTGGGTCAACTGGTGGTCATGGCAGGCAAAGATGATGTTGTGTTTAAAGGCCTCCATACCGTTATTCAGTGCGGCAATGCTTTCCAGGTCCAGATGGTTGGTGGGCTGGTCGAACACCAGGAAGTTGGCCCCCGAGAGCATCATGCGGCTGATCATGCACCGTACTCTCTCCCCGCCGGAAAGAACTCTGACAGGCTTGTACACATCATCTCCGGAAAAGAGCATCCTGCCGAGGAAGGTGCGCAGATAACTCTCCCTCTTGTCGGCGGAAAACTGCCTCATCCAGTCAATCAGGTCATATTCACTGCCGTCAAAGAAGGCACTGTTATCCTTCGGAAAGTAAGAATTTTCAATGGAAGCACCCCATTTCACCGTGCCGGTGTCCGGTTCCTCTTCCCCCATAAGTATTTTAAAAAGCATGGTGACTGCCAGCTCATTCTTTCCGACAATAGCGATCTTGTCCTCCTTGCCCACGATAAAGCTGACACCGCTGAGCAGCTTTACGCCGTCCACTGTCTTCGAGACATCTGTGACGAATAGCCTGTCCTTGCCGGGCTCCCGGTCTGCCTTGAAGCCCACCCACGGATAGCGCCTGCTTGAGGCAGGCAGCTCCTCCACGGTGATCTTGTCCAGCAGCTTCCTGCGGGAGGTGGCCTGCCTGGATTTGGAGCGGTTGGCAGAAAAGCGGGCGATAAAGGTCTGCAGCTCGGCAATCTTCTGCTCAGCCTTCTTGTTCTGATCCTTCACCAGCTTCTGGATCAGCTGGCTGGATTCGTACCAGAAGTCGTAGTTTCCCACATAGAGCTTGATTTTTCCGTAGTCGATGTCTACGATGTGGGTGCAGATATTGTTGAGGAAGTACCGGTCATGGCTCACCACCAGCACGGTGCCCTCATAGTCCATGAGGAAGTTCTCCAGCCACACCACACTGTTCAGATCCAGGTTGTTGGTGGGCTCGTCCAGCAGGATAATGTCCGGATGGCCGAACAGGGCCTGGGCCAGCAGAACCTTCACCTTCAGTCTGGGATCAATCTCAGACATCAGCATTTCATGCAATTCCACATCCACGCCCAAGCCTTTGAGGATGCGTGCTGCGTCACTCTCAGCCTCCCAGCCTCCAAGCTCGGCGTATTCCTCTTCCAGCTCAGCTGCCCGTACCCCGTCTTCATCACTGAAGTCCGGCTTTTCATAAATGGCGTCCTTCTCGATGCCGCATTGCCATAGTCTTTCATTGCCCATAATCACCGTGTCGATAACCCGGCAGTCGTCATACAGGTTCTGGTTCTGCTTCAGCACTGACATGCGACATTTCGGGTCAATGGTCACGCTGCCGGAAGTGGGCTCCAGCTCTCCGGAGAGGATCTTCACAAAGGTTGACTTCCCCGCTCCGTTGGCACCTATAATTCCGTAACAATTTCCTGCTGTGAACTGCAGATCCACCTTTGAAAACAGCACTGAAGTGCCGAACTGCATAGACAGGTCGTTTACGCTAAGCATTCTCTTCTCCTCCCAGTATTCTCTCCATCGTCTCGCCGAATTCTCTCTGGTATGCCTCCTCTTCCCTTCCGGTGGTCTCCCGTGACCTGGCGATCTCCTCTTCCGTCAGAATACGGGAGGCAAGCCACGTCAGGTGCTCCGCAGCAAGGTCCGTCTTGATGACCACCTGTTCATATTTCGGGCCGATCATCAGCAGAGGCATCGCTTCCTCTGCGCTCAGATACCCGCTTGTCAAGATGCCAAGAGTGTCAAACAATGTGTCGTTGGCAATGGGCCCGATGATCACATCTGCATCCGGCATGGAGTCCGGTTTTCCGGCACGATTTGCCGAGAGATAGCGGAACCATTCCTCATCCCGCTCAAAGCGATGTACACGCAGTCCTTCTGTGTTTAACTCATAGGTGTTCAGGCAGGCGCTTCCGGTCTTCACCCACTTCTCGGCAAACTCTATGTTGGGCGTCATATAAAAGCCCTGTCCGAAGTCGGCATTCTTTCTTCCGTAACGGATATCCGGCCGCCGGATCTCCACCGGTCCGGTATGATATAACAGCATAGCAGTTCTCCCCCTCTGTCTTATTATGCTCTCATCTATTCTCAAGGCAACCGATGGAGAGCAGGGATCCTGTCACCCTCATCCATTTTGAGAGTAATCGTTTCAATCACGGGCGGATCCACCGGATAGTACCAGCTTTCCTTCCCGCCGTTTTCCCTGCAGGCAATCTGATCCAGAACATCAAATCCGTACAGCATCATGCCGAAAACGCAGTATCGTCCGTCAAGGTGCGGCAGGTCCTGATGACAGATATAAAATTGCGTCCCCGCTGTGTTCGGATCATCGTCTCTTCCAAACCCGACAGCACCGCGGATATTGTTCAGAGGATTCTCAACCCCGTTCTCCCGGAATTCTCCTCTGAGGTGAAAATCGCTGTCTGTATAGATGTTATTATCCGGGCTTCCGGTCTGAATCACATACCCGGCCTGGCAGCGAAACCAGAGCAGACCGTCATAAAATCCCTCTTTTATACTTTCGCAAAAGCTTGCAACAGAGTCCGGTGCATATTCCGGATAAAGTCTGATCCCGATTTCTCCGATATCTCTTGTTTTGATTATTGCTTTAATCAAATTGTATTCTCCTGATCTAAATTCTTATACTGACCTTGCTTATCATGAAAACTCATTTCATTATCACCAGAAAGAAGATACTCCTCGTAGCCTTTACTTGTTAATTCTCCTGTAATACTGTTCAAGCTTCTCATTCGATGCTGTTTTCATCCAACAGGAACGGGATGATGCCCACATACTGGATACCGTTGTCATCCATGTGCGGCTTTGCGCTGCCGGAGGTGACGACGATTTTTTTGAAGAAATCCCCGCTCTTTAATAGCGGCAGGATCTCTTGGCGGCGTTTTTCTTTGTCGTTGATCTGGAAGGCGGACTGGATATACACCTTCTTCGTGCCTAAGTTCACCACAAAGTCGATCTCATGCTGCTTTTCGGTTTTCTTCCCGTCCTTAGTCTCGGCATATCGCACCGTGCCCACATCCACGGCATAACCGCGGCGGATCAACTCATTATAGAGGATGTTTTCCATCAGGTGTGTCTCCTCGATCTGACGAAAGCCCAGCCGCGCATTGCGCAGGCCGACATCCGTAGCATAGTACTTGACGGGAGAATCCAGATAGGCCTTGCCTTTGACGTCGTAGCGGCGTGCCTTCTCGAAGATGAAAGCGTCCTCCAGTGCGTCCAGATACTTTTTCACGGTCTTGTCCGTTGTTCCGGCGTGGTTGACCGAGTTGAGCGTGTTGGCTAGCTTTGAGGGATTGGTCAGGGAGCCGACCGCCGAGGCTACCACGTCGATCAGACTTTCCAGATAGCCGTCCTCCACTCCGTAGCGCTCCACCACGTCAGCCACATAAACCTTTTCAAACAGGCCGGACATATACCGCGCACGCTCGGCTTCGTCCTTTTCCAGTACCGCCAGCGGCATTCCGCCCCAGATCACATACTCCGCCCAGGCGTCGGCTTTTTCCAGCCCAGACATAGCGTAATACTCCGCAAAGCTCAGCGGAAACATTCGCAGCTCCGTGCCGCGATCCCGGAAATTGGTGGCAATGTCTTTGGACAGCATTCGCGAATTGGAGCCGGTCACATAGATATCCAGGTTGGGTCGCATCATCAGGTCGTTGAGAACGTCGTAGAAGCTGATATAGGCGAGCTCGCGATCCTCCGGCGCGATCCTGCTCTCGACCACGCCCTCACGCCGTACCTTATAGGATAGTTGGATCTCATCGATAAAGAGATAAGTTGGCGCTTCATCTGTCAGACGCTCCAGCACCCAGGCGTAAAGGCAGTTCGGGTCGCGCAGATCGGCGTACTCCCTGCGATCCAGCGCGATCTCCAGAATGTGATTTGCGGGTACGCCCTCAGCCAGCAGACGATCTTTGAACAGATGGCTGAGCAGATAGCTCTTCCCACAGCGGCGGATGCCCGTGATGATCTTGACCTTGCCGTTCCCGCGTTTGGACAGTAGGCGGTCGACATACAGTTCGCGTTTGATTTCTGGCATATCATTTCCCTCCGAATTTTCTCGACTATCTCGTAAATTCGTTTTTGATGCCTGTAGTATATCACAGATCTGGCGAAAAACAAGCCGAATTTTCCCGAGAGTCGAGAAAATCCGGTGTATGTGCGCCAAACGAGCGTACGTTCTAAAGGGTGAAAGTACCGAGACCGCCCGGCAGCGGGAAGGTCATAGCCAAAGCCAAGGGTGTCTGTCGTAAGGCGGAATCTGAAGGAAGGCGGCGGCAAAGCTCTTGCCCGACGAACAGAAATCATGTCAGGCCGCAAGCGAGGATAAGACTGCATAGCAAGCCAAAGCCCCAAAGTCGCACGGAATCGTTTGCGGTAGACATGGCGGGTATAAGAGTGAAAGAATGTGTGAGTACCCGGGGAGATCTCACAGTTGTCTGTGTTGCACCAAACGGTGTCCAGAGAAGAGTATTTGCACCAAAAGGTGTCCGAATATGTTGCCTCGTTTTATTCCTCCTTCGCGAAGGGGATCTTGTTCTCCTTTGCGAATTGCTCGGCGTAGGACCCGGCTGGAGCGTGGATGGTGAGTTTGGGAGAGTCCTCAAAGCGATCATTCATTCTCCTTACGCTTGCCGGGAGGTAAAGATGCTCCAGATTGATGCAGCCATGGAAAGCCAAATCTATCGTTTCAACGCCGTCTGGGACCGTGAATTCTGTCAGCTTATTGCAATTATCAAAGGAGCCGAAACCAATCGTATTCTTGTGATATGGTTTACCTTTTTCAGCCCCATGTAAATATGAAATGCTGAAAATATAATATGCTCCGATATTATTCACATTGGGAGGGAATAAAATTCTTTCCAGCGACGTGCACCTTTCAAAGGCTCCATACATCCCTATACTCGTAACGGTTTCCGGGATCGTCAGCTCTGATAGGCTACGGCAATCGTTAAAAGCATATTCATCGATTTCTTCCAGCCCATAAGGAAGGGAGACTTTCGACAGGCTCTTGCAGCCCTCAAACGCACAAAAACCAATGCGCTTCACTCCTTCCGGGATAGTGACAGCTTTAAGGCTTTCACAATACTTGAACGCCTCTTTTGGGATCTCTCTCAGCTTTAGTCTGGGCCTTAGCCACTGCCTTCGTGCCGAAGGTTTTAGCATATTAAAAACCACCGAAGCCGCTTTTTACTCGGCTTCGGTGGTTTTTCTTTAAACTGATTATACCAGTTCGATCACTGCGACTTCAGCAGCATCCCCACGGCGAGCGCCGACACGGGTGATGCGGGTGTAGCCGCCGTTACGCTCTGCATACTTGGGTGCCAGCTCGTCAAAGACTTTCTTTGCAACGTCTTCACGGGTAATGAACTCAAGTGCCTGGCGATATGCAGCCAGTCCCTTGTCTTTGCCAAGGGTTATCATTTTCTCGGCCAAAGGAGCGATTTCCTTTGCACGGGTCACGGTGGTTTCCATTCTGCCTTTATCCAGGAAATCCGTTACCTGCTGGCGAAGCATCGCTTTCCGCTGTGCGGTTGTCTTGCCGAGCTTTCTTGTTCCGGGCATAATTGCATTTCCTCCTGTTACTGATTTTCCTCATTGGCCAGGGACAAGTTCATCGCCTGAAGCTTCAGTTTCACTTCTTCGAGGGACTTGCGGCCGAGGTTACGGACCTTGATCATCTCATCCTCTGTCTTGGAGACAAGGTCTGCTACGGTATTGATATTTGCGCGTTTGAGGCAGTTGAAGCTTCTTACGGAGAGATCGAGCTCTTCAATGGTCATGTTGAGCATCGTGTCCGGTTCTTCTTCCTGCTTCTTCACCACGGTGGAAACCTCGGTTTCCGCTGTCTCGGAGAGATCGGTGAAGATTTTGAAGTGATCACGAAGGATCCTTGCCCCGTAGGAAAGGGCTTCTTTTGCTGAGATTGTCTTGTCCGTCCACACTTCCAGAGTGAGTTTATCAAAGTCTGTCTGATTGCCTACACGGGTGTTTTCCACCGTATAGTTTACTTTCAGAACAGGAGTGTAGATAGAGTCTACCGGGATTGTCCCGATGGGCATGGCGGAATTCTTGTTTCTGTCCGCAGAGACGTAGCCTCTGCCCTGGTCAAACACAAGTTCCATGCTCAGTGCACCGTCTGGACCCAGTGTTGCAATCGGCTGATCCGGATTGATAATTTCAACTTCCGCATCCGCCTTGATATCTCCTGCCGTTACCACGCCTTCGCCGGAAGCTTCCAGATAGAGCGTCTTCGGTCCTTCGCAGTAAAGCTTGGCGATGATGCTCTTTACGTTCAGAACGATTTCTGTAACGTCTTCCTTCACACCGGGAATCGTTGAAAATTCGTGCTGGACCCCTGCTATCTTAATGCTCGTAGCAGCATAGCCGGGCAGTGAGGAGAGAAGCACTCTGCGCAGAGAATTGCCGAGAGTCGTTCCGTAACCCCGTTCCAGAGGCTCTACAACGAACTTCCCGTACGAATTGTCAGCCAGCGGATCAAAGCATTCGACATGCGGCATATCGAAACTGATTTTGTTGGTTTCGACCATTACTGTATTTTACCCTCCTTATAATTTTGCGCACCGATTGTGCGTGCTGTGGATCAATGTTTCCGGTTTGAGGGTGAAGATTACTTGGAGTACAACTCGACGATGAGGTGCTCTTCGATCGGCAGGTCGACGTCGTCTCTCTGCGGTGCAGCAATCACCTTTGCAATGTTGTTGGTCTTGTCATACTCAAGCCATTTCGGTGCCGTACGGAAGGAATTTGCTTCAATGTTCGCTTTGATTTTTTCAATGCTGCGGCTGCTCTCCTTGAGAGCAATCACCATGCCGGGCTTTACCTGGTAGCTGGGGATGTTGACCTTGCGGCCGTTCACGGTGATGTGGCCGTGGTTCACCAGCTGGCGTGCTTCACGACGGGTGGATGCGTAGCCAAGGCGATAGACAACATTGTCAAGGCGGCTTTCGCAGAGGATCAGCAGATTCTCACCGGTCTTGCCGGCCATCTTGGAGGCCTTCTCATAGTAGCCGCGGAACTGCTTTTCAAGAATGCCGTACACAAACTTGACCTTCTGCTTCTCGTTCAGCTGTGTGGCATACTCGGATTTCTTTTTTCTGGTCTGTGCGCCGGGATTGCGCGTGGTCTCTTTGGTAAAATAGCCCATTGTTGCCGGGGAAATTCCCAGAGCTTTGCATCTCTTGGCAACCGGCTGTGTATTCTTAGCCATAAATCATTATCCTCCTTGCCAAAATCAGACGCGACGTCTTTTCGGAGGACGGCAGCCATTGTGTGCAATGGGTGTGCAATCCTTGATCATCGTCACTTCGAGGCCTGCGGTCTGCAGAGCACGGATAGCAGCCTCACGGCCGGAACCCGGTCCCTTCACAAACACTTCAACGCTCTTCAGGCCATGCTCCATTGCTGCACGTGCAGCAGTTTCTGCAGCTTCAGATGCTGCGAACGGAGTGGATTTCTTGCTTCCGCGGAAGCCGAGGCCACCTGCGGACGCCCAGGAAATTGCATTACCCTGTGTATCAGTGACTGTAACCATGGTGTTGTTGAAGGAAGAGCTGATATGAACCTGGCCCTTTTCAATGTTCTTGCGTTCTCTTCTGCGTGTTCTGACTTTTTTCTTTGCGTTATTTGCTGCCATACTTCATATCCCTCCTTTACTTCTTCTTGTTTGCAATCGTGCGTTTCGGGCCCTTGCGGGTACGAGCGTTCGTCTTGCTTCTCTGTCCGCGAACGGGAAGTCCGCGGCGATGTCTCATTCCGCGATAGCAGCCGATTTCGGTCAGGCGCTTGATGTCAAGTGCTGTCTGGCGGCGCAGGTCACCTTCCACGATGTAACCGTGGTCAATGCATTCACGGAGCCTGTTTTCTTCTTCTTCGGTCAGATCTTTTACTCTGGTATCGGGGTTAATCCCGGTCTTCTCCAGGATTTTGAGTGCGCTGGTTCTGCCGATACCGTAGACATAGGTGAGACCGATCTCAATTCTCTTGTCCTTGGGCAGGTCAACGCCGGCTATACGTGCCATACTTTCTTATCTTCCTTTCGATAATGTTTCCCGTTTCGGTCTCCGGGGCTTATTCCCGCCGGAGGGAGCCCTACGGATCCATACGGGGTTTTTAATAATGTGGGACAGGAGCTAAAATGTTCAGCCCTGACGCTGTTTATGCTTGGGGTTCTCGCAGATGACCATCACTTTGCCTTTCCGCTTGATGATCTTGCATTTTTCGCACATGGGTTTTACGGAAGGTCTTACTTTCATTTCTGGTACCTCCTATTGTTACTTGCTTCTCCAGACAATGCGGCCGCGGGAGATATCATAGGGTGACATCTGAACCGTAACTTTATCGCCCGGCAGAATACGAATGAAATTCATCCGGAGTTTTCCGGAAATATGCGCCAAAATAATGTGACCGTTGCCGATATCCACCTGGAACATGGTATTGGGAAGTGACTCTACCACAGTACCTTCCAACTCGATTACATCGTCTTTAGACAAAATATTATTCCTCCATCAGTTCAGAAGCTTATATGTCGTCTGCCATTGTCAGTATCTCCGGCTCGCCGTCTGTGATAGCGACAGTGTTTTCATAGTGGCATGTCAGGGATCTGTCTGCCGAGACCACCGTCCAGTCATTGTCCAGAACCTCGATTTCCCAGCTCGGTCCTGCTATGACCATAGGCTCTATGGCAATCGTCATTCCCTTCACCAGTCTCGGGTTCCCGCGATGTCCGTTCTTTCGGTCGATTCTGAAGTTCGGCACTTCCGGGGCTTCATGCAGCTCCCGGCCTACGCCGTGTCCGACGTAGTCGCGCACAACGGAAAAACCGTGTGCCTCCACATATTCCTGAATCGCACTTCCGATATCCGAAATGCGATATCCTTCTCTGGCAAATTTGATGCCTTCAAAGAAGCTCTGCCGTGTGACCTCAATGAGTTTTTTTGCTTCCTCACTGACTTCCCCGCAGGGGTAGGTCCCGGCACAGTCTCCCGTAAACCCGTGGATCATGGCACCAACGTCAATCGAGACGATATCACCGTTCCGGATCACTCTTTTTCCGGGTATACCGTGTATGACCTCTTCGTTCACAGAAACACAGGCGCTGCCGGGAAATCCTCCGTAACCCAGAAATGTGGGTTTCGCACCGCATTTCACGATATAATCATGCACATATTTGTCTATCTGTTTCGTTGTCACTCCGTCACGGATCGCTTGTCTCGCAATACTGCGGGCACCGGCTGTAATCCTTCCGGCCTGACGCATGAGCTCAATTTCTCTGGGGGATTTTACGTAGATAGTATCTGACATAGATCAAATCCCCAGGGCTTTTTTAATCTCTGCTGTGGTGGCTTCAATGGTGGGCTGGTTGTCAACCCTCACAAGTTTCCCTTCCTTCTCATAGAAGGCCTTGAGAGGCTCCGTATCTTTATGGTACGTTGCAAGCCTTGCCCGTACGGTTTCTGCCGTGTCATCCTTGCGGATGCCCAGCTCTCCGCCGCAGAAGTCACATTTTCCCTCCGTTTTGGGAGGATTGCTGATGATATGGAAGGTTCTGCTGCAGTTCTTGCAGGTTCTTCTTCCGGACATACGCTCTACAATCGTCTCGTCCTCAATCTCGATGGACAGAGCCTTGTCGATCACGATCCCCATCTCTTCCATGGCCTCCGCCTGCGGAATGGTTCTGGGAACGCCGTCGAGGATGTAGCCATTGGCGCAATCCTCTTTCGCCAGGCGCTCCCGGATGATGCCGATAATGACATCATCCGGAACCAGCCTTCCGGACTCTACGAATTCCTTCGCCTTCAGTCCGGTGGGCGTCCCTTCGCTCATTGCTGCGCGAAGGATATTGCCGGTGGAAATTGTCGGGATATGAAGTTCTGCGCTCAGGATATCAGCCTGGGTGCCCTTTCCTGCGCCCGGGGCGCCTAAAAGAATCAACCTCATAGCCTGTTACCCTTATTAATCCAGGAAGCCCTTGTAGTTGCGCATGAGCAGCTGTGCCTCAATAGCACGGATGGTCTCAAGTGCAACACCGACAACGATGATGATGGAGGTTCCGCCGAGAGACAGGCCGGTAAGGCTTGCCGTCTTGCTGAATACGGAAATCAGAATCGGCACCGTTGCGAGAATACCAAGGTAAAGTGCTCCGAACAGGGTGATCTTGTTCAGAACCTTCTGAATGAATTCGCTGGTGGGTTTACCCGGACGGAAGCCGGGGATGTAACCGCCGTTCTTCTTCAGGTTGTTTGCCACTTCAATCGGGTTGAACTGAATGGTGGAATAGAAGTAGGCAAAGAAGATGATCAGTGCAAAGTACAGAATTGCATACCAAACCGTGTTGGTCTGTGCCCAGCCGCTGTTGCTGTGGCCTGTGAAGGCTGCGATGGTGGCAGGCAGGGATGCAATGGACTGTGCGAAGATGATCGGCATAACGCCGGACATATTCACCTTCATGGGCAGATGTGTGCTCTGTCCGCCGTACATCTTGCGGCCGACCACTCTCTTGGCATACTGCACCGGGATTCTGCGCTCGGCATCGTTCACGAAAACAATCAGAACGATGATAGCCAGTGCTCCGATGTACATCAGCACTGCAACCCACCACTTCAGGTTGCCACCGATCACGTTGCTGATCGTGCTGACAATGCTTGTGGGGAAGCGGGAGATGATGCCTACAAACAGGATCATGGAGATACCGTTGCCGATGCCGTATTCGGTGATCTGCTCACCGAGCCACATAATCAGTGCAGAACCGGAGGTAAAGGTCAGTACAATGACGATTGCCGCCCAGACACTGTCTCTTGCCTCTGCAATGAGAAGGCCGTTGTTCTTGATGAGCATGTAGTAGGCAAAGCCCTGCAGAAGGCCGATGGCTACCGTGGAGTAACGTGTGATGGAGGCAATCTTTTTCTTGCCTTCCTCGCCCTCATCCTTACTCATGCGCTCGAGTGCGGGGATTGCAATGCACAGCAGCTGGATGATGATGGATGCGTTGATGTACGGCTGGACGCTCAGGGCGAAAATCGTTGCCTGAGAAAATGCACCGCCGGACATGACGTTCAGCAGACCCAGAACAGTGTTCTGCAGAGAAGTGAAGTAGCTCTGCAGAGCAGCCGTGTTGACATACGGTACAGGGATTGCATTACCGATACGGAAAACAAGCAGAATAATCAGTGTGAACAGGATCTTCTTGCGAATCTCCTCTACACGCCATGCGTTCTTTAAAGTCTGAAGCACTTAGACCACCTCTGCCTTTCCGCCAGCCGCTTCAATCTTCTGTTTCGCGGTCTCGGAGAAAGCAGCAGCCTTTACTGTCAGTTTCTTGGTGATCTCACCGTTGCCAAGAATCTTCACACCGTTTTCGCACTTGGAGAGTACGCCGGCAATAATCATTGCCTGGGCATCAACCGTTGCGCCGTCCTCAAATTTATCAAGTGCAGAGACATTCACTGCTTCCAGGGGCTTTGCAAAAATGTTGTTGAACCCTCTCTTCGGAATACGACGTGCCAGAGGCATCTGGCCGCCTTCAAATCCGATGCGGGTGCCGCCGCCGCTGCGAGCCTTCTGGCCTTTGTGTCCGCGGCCGGCTGTCTTGCCGTTTCCTGTTGCATGGCCTCTGCCCTTGCGCTTGTCAACGTGGGTAGAGCCGGGTACGGGAGAAAGATCGTTAATATACATTCTCTTTTCCCTCCTTATTCTTCTGTAACCTTCAGGAGATAGCCGATTTTTGCTATCTTACCTCTGGTTGCGGGATTATCGGGCTGGACAGTCTCGTTGCCGATCTTGTGCAGACCGAGTGATTTAGCCGTAGCGATGTGGCTGTCAAGTCTGCCGTTCAGGCTCTTGACCAGCTTGATTTTCAGTTTCGCCATTTGTCCTGTCCTCCTTAACCCTGAACTTCTTCAGGAGTCTTGCCTCTGGCTGCTGCAACCTGGGCTGCGTCACGCAGAGACTTGAGGCCTTCCATCGTTGCCGCAACAACGTTGGCCGGGTTGTTGGTGCGCAGGCACTTGGTACGGATGTCACGGATTCCCGCAGCTTCCACCACTGCACGTACTGCACCGCCGGCGATAACGCCGGTGCCTTCAGGTGCCGGCTTGAGAAGGACACGGCCTGCGCCGAACTCGCCGATCACCTCGTGGGGAATGCTGGTTCCCTTCAGGGTGACACTGCAGATGTTCTTCTTGGCATCTTCAAGGCCCTTGCGGATTGCTTCGGAAACTTCATTCGCCTTGCCCATGCCGAAACCGACACGGCCGTTTCCGTCACCTACAACACAGAGTGCGGAGAACTTTGCGACACGACCGCCCTTAACGGTCTTGCTGACACGGTTGAGGGAAACTACTTTCTCGATGAACTCGGAAGGAGCTTCTTCTCTGTTCCTGCGTTCTCTTCTGTCATTATTATATGCCATTTCGTTATCCCCCTTCCTTAGAATTTCAGGCCGCCCTCACGGGCGCCTTCTGCCAGAGCCTGTACACGGCCGTGGTAAATATAACCGCCGCGATCGAACACGACTTCTTCAATGCCCTTTTTCAGAGCACGCTCTGCAACCGTTGCACCGACTTTCTTTGCTGCGTCGCAGTTGCTTCCGAGGCCTTCAAAGCCTTTTTCAACGGTAGATGCGGAAACCAGGGTATTGCCTGCCACATCATCGATGATCTGGGCATAGATGTGATTTTCGCTGCGGAAAACACAGAGACGGGGTCTCTCCGGAGTGCCGGAGATCTTTCCGCGAACTCTGTTGTGGCGCTTCATGCGCTGTCCTTTAGTATCAGGTCTTTTAATCATTCAGGCGATCCTCCGTTTACTTGGCACCGGTCTTGCCTTCTTTGCGGCGAATGGTCTCGTAGTCATACTTGATACCTTTGCCCTTGTAGGGTTCGGGAGGTCTCTTGCCACGGACTTCAGCTGCAAACTGGCCAACCTTCTGCTTGTCGATTCCTTTGATCACAATGTGGTTTGCATCGGGAACTTCAATCTGAATATCGTCCGTCTCGGGAACAATAACCTGATGGGAGTAACCCAGATTCATCACAAGCTTCTTATCTTCCTTGGAGGCACGGTAACCGACACCGTTGATCTCCAGCTTCTTCTCGAAGCCATGGGTCACACCGATAACCATATTGTCAATCAGGGTTCTGGTGAGACCGTGATAAGACTTGTTCTCTTTCGTGTCATCAGGACGGGAAACATGGATAACGCCGTTATCGATCTCGACCTTCATCTGGGGAATCAGAGTACGCTCAAGCGTGCCCTTCGGCCCTTTGACAACAATGTGATTGCCTTCCTGGATGCTGACCTCGACACCTGCCGGGATCGTAATAGCCTTCAGACCAATTCTTGACATGTCTCTTCCTCCTTACCAAACGAATGCGAGGACTTCACCGCCGACGTTGAGCTTGCGTGCCTTCTTGTCGGTCATGACGCCCTTTGAGGTGGAGACAATTGCAATGCCGAGGCCTTTCAGAACGCGGGGAAGCTCGTCAGCACCTGCATAAACACGCAGACCGGGCTTACTTACACGGCGGAGGCCCTGGATTGCCTTTTCTTTGCCGGGGAGATACTTAAGGGTGATGCGGATGATGCCCTGTGTGCCGTCATCGATGATCTGATAGTTCTTGATGTAGCCTTCCTCGAGAAGGATTTCAGCAATCGCTTTCTTCATCTTTGAAGCGGGGACATCAACGGATTCGTGCTTTGCGCTGCCGGCATTGCGGATTCTGGTCAGCATGTCGGCAATGGGATCTGTGATTTGCATTCTTTCTTTCTCCTTATTTAGAGTTACTGCCCATTTAGGCAGTTTCAGTGATGAGGTTCCGCGTCAATGCTTGATTGACCGCGGCCTTTCATCAGCGGATATGAATAAAGAACTCCGAATGTTCCGTGATGATAGCCGATTATTTTCGGCGTTCATCACTTCCCATTCGTCATTCGTCATTCCTTAGAAGCTTGCCTTGCGCACGCCGGGGATCTGTCCCTTATAGGCGAGCTCGCGGAAGCAGATACGGCAGATGCCGTAGTTGCGGAGATAAGCATGAGGACGGCCGCAGATTTTGCAGCGGTTGTATTTGCGGGTGGAGAATTTAGCAGGGGCCTGCTGTTTCAGAATCATTGATTTCTTAGCCATGATATTCTCTCCTTCCTCAGCTCATAAACGGAGCACCCATGAGCTTGAGCAGCTCACGTGCTTCTTCATCAGTCTGTGCCGTGGTGGTAATGGCAATGTTCATGCCGCGAAGCTTTTCTATCTTGTCATACTCGATTTCCGGGAAGATGATCTGCTCTTTGAGACCGAGGCTGTAGTTGCCGCGTCCGTCAAAAGCGTCTGCGGAAATTCCGCGGAAGTCACGTACACGGGGAAGTGCGATGTTGAACAGACGGTCCAGGAACTCCCACATACGATCGCTGCGGAGCGTTACCTTTACTCCGACCTTCATGCCTTCACGAAGTTTGAAGTTTGCAACAGACTTCTTTGCAACCGTTGCAACAGCATGCTGACCGGTAATAGCAGAGATGTCTTTAATGACAGCTTCCAGTGCCTTTGCATTGTCCTTGCAGTCACCGCAGCCGACAGACACGACGATCTTGTCGATACGGGGGATCTGCATGACGGACTTGTACTGGAACTTCTTCATCAGAGCAGGAGCAACTTCCTCAACATACTTTTTCTTCATTGTAGTCATTGTGGCTGTTATCTCCTTTCTCAAACTTCTGCGCCGCACTTTTTGCAGATACGGACTTTCTTGTCGCCTGCAATCTTGTGGCCTACGCGAGTAGCTTTGCCGCACTTGGGGCATACAAGCTGCACTTTGCTGGCATAGATCGGGGTTTCAACTTTGATGATGCCGCCGTCTTCGCCCTGCTTGGTCGGCTTTCTGTGTTTGGTAGCAACGTTAACGCCTTCTACCACCACTTTGCCTGCCTTCGGCTCAGCGATCAGGACCTTGCCCTGCTTACCCTTGTCCTTACCGGACAGAACCACGACTTTATCGTCTTTTTTAATATTCATTCCGGTACCTCCTCAGATTACTTCCGGAGCAAGGGACAGGATCTTCATGTATTCCTTGTCGCGAAGCTCACGGGCAACCGGCCCGAAAATACGTGTTCCGCGGGGATTCTTGTCACCGCTGTTGATGAGCACTGCAGCATTCTCATCAAAACGTACGTAGGTGCCGTCTGCACGTCTTACGGGCTTAACCGTACGTACGATAACTGCACGCACAACATCGCCCTTCTTTACCTGACCGCCCGGAGCAGCCTTGCGGACAGAGCAGATCACTACGTCACCAATGCTGCCGTACTTACGGCCGGAGCCGCCGAGCACACGGATGGTCTTAAGTTCTTTTGCGCCGGTATTGTCTGCAACTTTCAGATAGGTTTCTTCCTGTATCATTTACGGCGCCTCCTTACTTTGCTTTCTCGACGATTTCAACCACGCGCCATCTCTTATCCTTGGAAAGGGGGCGGGTCTCCATCACACGAACGATATCTCCGATCCCGCACTCATTGTTTTCATCATGAGCCTTCAGGCGATATGTTCTTCCGATGATCTTTTTATATGTCTTGTGTGCAACATGGTCTTCGACAATCACAACAACCGTCTTGTCCATCTTGTCACTGACAACTTTACCCGTGCGAACCTTACGGAAAGTAGTTCTATTTTCTTCCATTATACCTTACCTCCTCAGTTCTGCTTCTCGCGCAGAACGGTCTTCACGCGAGCGATATCACGACGGGTAGCGGAAATCTTGGTGGGGTTGTCAAGATGGTTGGTAGCATGCTGCATACGAAGCATGAACAGGTCCTTCTTGAGGTCGACGAGCTTGCTTTCAAGCTCTGCAACGGACATGTTGCGGATTTCGTTTGCCTTCATCTTATTCACCCTCTCCTTCTACAGCTTCCTTCGCAACGATCTTGGTCTTGATCGGAAGCTTGTGGCTGGCGAGACGAAGAGCTTCACGGGCTGTCTCTTCAGGCACACCTGCGATCTCAAACATCACTCTGCCGGGTTTTACAACGGATACCCAGTACTCCGGGGAGCCTTTACCGGAACCCATACGGGTCTCGGCCGGCTTTGCAGTAACAGGCTTGTCCGGGAAGATCTTGATCCAGACCTGACCGCCACGCTTGGTGTAACGGGTCATGGCAATACGTGCTGCCTCAATCTGGTTGGAGGTGATCCAGCCCGGCTCGGAAGCCTGAAGACCGAACTCACCGTAAGTTACCACATTACCGCGTGTTGCTTTGCCCTTCATACGGCCACGCTGTACTCTGCGGTACTTGACTCTTTTCGGCATTAACATTAGTTTTTGCCTCCTTCCTCTGCGGGTGCTGCAGGACGGGGTGCACGGCGTTCACTGTTCTGGAATGCCGGTCTGTTGCCGTAGCCGCCCTGACCGCGACTGTCGCGGTTGTCACGGTTATAGCCACCCTGACGGTTGTCACGGTTGTAACCGCCCTGACGTCTGTCGCCCTGGCGACGGTCGTCTCTTCTGCGGCGCTCGCCCTGGGGCTTGCTCAGATCCATGGTTCTCGGAGTGGTGCGGAGTGTCTGAGAAAGAACTTCGCCTTTGTAAATCCAAACCTTGATACCGATACGGCCGTAAGTGGTGTCTGCCTCTGCAAAACCGTAGTCAATGTCTGCACGGATTGTCTGAAGAGGAATGGTGCCTTCGTGGTATGTCTCACTGCGGGCGATTTCAGCACCGCCGAGACGTCCGCCACATTTAATCTTGATGCCGCGAGCGCCCATTCTCATGGCACGACCCATAGCATTCTTCATGGCACGGCGGAAGCCGATACGCTTCTCAAGCTGCTGAGCAATGTTCTCGGCAACCAGCTGAGCGTTCATGTCAGGTGTGCGGACTTCCACGATGGAAATCTTCACATCCTTGCCGATCATTTTGCTGACCTGAGCTTCGAGCTTGGTGATCTCTTCGCCGCCCTTACCGATTACAACACCGGGTCTGGAGCAGTGGATATAAATCCTGACCTTGGAGGAATCACGCTCTATCTCAATGGTAGGAACACCGGCGGAATAGAGAGCCTTCTTTAAATAAGTACGAATCTTGTGATCTTCAACAATAAGATCGCCGACCTTATCTTCTCTTGCGTACCATCTGGAATCCCAGTCTTTGATAACGCCAACGCGCAACCCATGCGGGTTAACCTTCTGACCCATTAATTCTGCCTCCTTTCCTTATTCTCTCTCAGCAACAGCGACATAGATGTGGCTGGTGCGTTTATTGATGCGGTACATACGGCCCTGTGCACGGGGTCTGCCTCTTTTGAGGATCGGGCCTGCACCGGCATACGTCGTGCAGACATAGAGCTTTTCCGGATCCATCTCAAAGTTGTTCTCTGCGTTTGCCATAGCACTCTTGAGAACCTTGATCATCAGCTCACATCCGGCTTTGGGGGTGTTTTCCATCATAGCAAGTGCAACGTCAGCATTCTTGCCGCGAATCATGTTGCAGATGATTTCAACCTTGCGGGGAGCTATGCGGGCATAATTATGCTCTGCGTAAGCAATCTTTTTTTCGTCCATGTGAATCCTCCTCATTTCGCGGTCTTGCTACCGGAGTGGCCGCGGAATGTACGTGTCGGAGCAAACTCGCCGAGTTTATGGCCAACCATATCTTCCGTGACATACACGGGAACATGACGACGGCCGTCATGAACAGCGATTGTGTGCCCAACAAAGGACGGGAAAATGGTAGAGGCACGAGACCAAGTCTTCACGACCTGCTTATTGCCGGTCTTGTTCATTTCATCGACTCTCTTCAGAAGCTCAGGAGCTGCGAAGGGGCCTTTTTTAATACTTCTGCTCATTAAATTCCCTCCTTACTTCGCATTGCGGCGTTTGACTATGAATTTATCGGTACGATTCTTAGTCTTGCGGGTCTTGTAACCGAGTGCAGGCTTGCCCCAAGGAGTTACAGGGCCGGGACGGCCGACAGGAGACTTGCCTTCACCACCGCCGTGCGGGTGGTCAACCGGGTTCATAACAGAGCCACGAACCGTCGGGCGGATGCCCATATGACGTTTACGGCCTGCTTTGCCGAGATGAATGTTTGCGTAATCAATATTACCAACCTGTCCGATGGTTGCCATGCAGTCCAGACGGACCTTGCGCATCTCACCGGAAGGAAGACGAACTGTGGCCATACCGTTTTCTTTTGCCATGAGCTGTGCAGCAACACCGGCAGAACGGACGAGCTGAGCACCCTTGCCGGGATAAAGCTCGATGTTGTGAATAACCGTGCCAACGGGGATGTTGTTCAGAGGCAGAGCATTACCGGCCTTGATATCGGCGCCTGCACCGGAAACAACCGTGTCACCTGCTGCGAGACCGACAGGAGCAAGGATGTAACGAAGCTCGCCATCTTCATACTCGCAAAGAGCGATGAATGCGCTGCGGTTGGGGTCATACTCCAGGCGAACAACCTTTGCTGACATATCCAGCTTGTTACGCTTGAAATCGATCACACGATACTTCCGACGGTTTCCGCCGCCCTTATGGCGAACGGTGATGCGGCCATAGCTGTTACGGCCGGAGTTCTTTTTCAGAACTTCCAAAAGGCTCTTCTCAGGCTTTACATGCTTTTCAATGCCGTCAAACCCGGAAACAGTCATTCCTCTTCTGGCAGGAGTAGTCGGTCTGTAAGTTTTAATAGACATTCTTCATTCCTCCTTATGCCATGCCTTCGAACAGTTCAATGCTCTTGGAGTCAGCGCTGAGCTTCACGATTGCCTTTTTCCAGGAAGCCGTTTTGCCGGAGGGATATGCGCCCTGGCGCTTCTCTTTTCCTCTGACATGCTCGGTGGTGACTTTGATCACTGTAACGCCGAAAATCTCTTCAACAGCCTTTTTGATCTCAATTTTATTCGCATCTTTTGCAACTTCAAAAGCATACTTTTTGATATCAAGATCTTCCATGGACTGTTCGGTAATGATCGGGCGAATAACTACATCGTATGCTGTCCTCATCAGGCGAACACCTCCTCAATCTTGGCAAGTGCAGCCTTGTCAATAACCATGACACCGTTTGTGAGAATCATGTAGGGGCTGAGGATTGTTGCAATCGTTGTTGCCACACCGGCAATGTTGCAGGCGGACTTTACGACTTTTTCATCAACCGTCTCGGTTACTACAAGAGCTTTGCCGTTAATCCCTATGTTGTTCAGGAATTCTTTGAAGGCCTTGGTCTTGATCTCATCGACTTTCAGACCGTCAACCACAAGGATTTCATTCTCAGCTGCTTTTGCAGACAGAGCAGATTTCATTGCGAGGCGCTTCACTTTTTTGTTGAGCGTGTAGCTGTAGTCACGGGGCTTGGGAGCAAATGCTACGCCGCCGTGAGTCCATTCGGGAGCACCGGCATAGCCTGCACGTGCACGGCCTGTGCCCTTCTGGCGCCAGGGCTTCTTGGTTGTAAAGTCAACCTCGCCCTTGGTAAGAGCACTCTGTGTGCCCTGACGGCAATTTGCCAGGTGGTTCTTGACGGAATCGTGAAGAACACTTGTGTTCGGCTCAATGCCGAAGATGGCTTCGGAGAGCTCGATCTCACCGATCTCTTTTCCTGCCATGTTAAATACTTTTGCTTTAGGCATTTATGCTGCTCTCCTTTCCTTACTTTGTACGTGCGGAAGCCTTCTGCGGGTTGACACGTGCGGAAGCCTTCTGCGGGTTGAGGGAGATACCTGCGGCCTCGCCCTTCTTGACAGGCTGAGTCTTGACGGTATTCTTGATGTAGACGATGCTGCCCTTGGGGCCCGGTACTGCACCGCGAATCGCAATCAGGTTCAACTCTGCATCGACCTTCACAATGTCCAGATTCTGAACTGTGACCTGGTCAACACCCATGTGGCCGGCCTGCTTCTTTCCCGGGAAAATACGGGAAGGATCCGTGCTGGAGCCCATGGAGCCTGCATGACGGTGAACCGGACCGCCGCCGTGGCTGGTAGGAGTACGGCCCTGGCCGAAGCGCTTGATAACGCCTGCATAGCCGTGACCTTTGCTTGTGCCGGTAACATCAACTTTCTCGCCCTCAGCGAAAATATCTGCCTTTACAACATCGCCGACTTCAAACTTGTCGGTCTCTTCCAGGCGGAACTCCTTGAGGTGCTTGAGCATCCCGGTGCCTGCCTTTTTCAGGTGGCCCTGCTCAGGCTTGGAGAGCTTCTTTTCGGCTACTTCTTCATAGCCGAGCTGGACTGCTTTGTAGCCTTCCTTCTCTTCCGTCATCTTTGCAGTAACCACGCAGGGGCCTGCTTCAATGACAGTGACAGGAATGACTTTGCCGGCTTCGTCAAAAATCTGAGTCATGCCGACTTTTTTGCCAATTATGGCTTTCTTCATTCTATTTCCTCCTATCGGTTATTGGTTACCTAGCATGGCTCGTCATTGGGCAACGGCCGGAGGCTGGCAACTTAACCCTTCCGCATACGCAAGCTGCGGAAAAAGGGTCATAACAAATTACTTCTGTTGAAAATCAGAGCTTAATCTCGATCTCAACACCAGCGGGAACTTCAAGGCTCATCAGAGCTTCAACCGTCTTCTGGGTGGGGCTCATAATGTCGATGAGGCGCTTGTGAGTGCGGCGCTCAAACTGCTCACGGCTGTCTTTGTACTTGTGCACTGCACGAAGGATGGTGACGATCTCTGTCTTTGTGGGGAGAGGAATCGGACCGGAAACTTTTGCATCGGTGCGCTTCGCAGCTTCTACGATAGTCTCAGCAGCTTTGTCAATCAGCTGATGATCATAAGCCTTGAGGCGAATGCGGATCATGTTTTTACCTGTGGTGTTTGCCATTTTCTTTTTACTCCTTATATTTCGTACGTTTTGTTCTGCGTACGGATGGGATCAAGTTTCATACACACATCCGTGCGTATCAGACCAGTTCTAAAAAACAAACCGGCTTTTGGCCGGTCATCCTCTGCCCTGCGATATACGCATGCATTCTATGAAAGACCCCAGCCGCCCGATTACATGCCCTGACCAGCAGGACACCGGACATACTCCACGAAAGTTACCTCGTTTTCACGAGCAATCTCCCGCTTCATCGCATAGCTTGCACGGTTCCGCACAAGCTTGTATATACTACCAAATTGAGACTCTGAAGTCAAGAACTTTTTACAAAAAAACGAAAAAATATTTCAGCTTTTCACCTGACAGTGGAAAAGAGTTTCCGAATATGATATTATTATTTTCATGAATCAGTAAAGACGAATTGGCAGGATAAGCGAATGGATACAAACAGTATAGAAAAACTCCTGATATCTGAGGAGGATGCAATCCGCCGTCAATTGCGGGCAGATACGGAAGTGGATCGGGATCGTGCGAAAACCGTTTCCCGTTTAAATGACACTCTATCCCACGCACTTCTGCGTTACAACGCAGCCAGCACAGGAGACAGACCTCGGCAGGCTATTGCAGACAGTCTGGCTGCTGCGGTACGGGAAACCTTTGCCTTTCTTCTGGCCGGAACTGCAGAAAAGGAGATCTCCAGGCGTCCGGTCCGAACCGGAGCCATTGTATCTCTGCTGATCAGCATTATCTGCTGTCTGGGATCCATGCTGGTGATAGATCGATCCTTTATAGCCGGTGCTGTTCTGGCTGTTCTTGCACTTGTGCTGGGCTTTACGGCGGGAAGGCTTTGGTACGGAGAACGTGAGGTACGCATACAGGCGGGCCTTGACCCGGACGCTGTATGGAAAACACTGAAAAAAACCGCTTCCACCATGGACCGAAAAATAGACGGTCTCTGTGAGCTGGAGAAAAGCTGGGAACGTGAGGCTGCGGCAGCTGCCGGAGATAGTCAGAATGCTCCGGTCAGCCAGGAGGAGCTTCTGTTACTCGGCGACCTGCTGGAGGCACTTTATTCCCAGAACGGAGAATATGCCCTGCGGCAGCTGAAAAAGATCAGGCCCTATCTCCAGCATAAAGGAATTGAATGGAAAGAATATGACAAGGAAAATGCAGAACTTTTCGAACTGCTGCCGACAAAAAAGGAGGCTTCAACTCTGCGTCCTGCACTGGTCAGCGGAGATAAACTGCTTCTTCCCGGCAGAGCAGCAGAACATGTCGATTGAACGGTTCCATCCGGAGCAGATTTGAGAAACGGAGAATAATCATGCAATATTGGGGATTTGATCTCGGAGACGGCGAGAGCGCAGTTGCACGCACTTTCGCAGAGTCGGGCGAATTTCCGGAAATCATAGAAGTTGACGGGAAGAGAGTTACAATCACCGTCTGGGCTGTTATGAAAAGCGGAGAGGTTCGCATCGGTGAATCTGCTGCCAGAAGCGCAGCAACAGCCGTACGCAGTGCTGCACGCTTCAAACGACGGTTTCTGGACACCCAGTCGGACAGCGCCGCTCTGATACGGGATTTTTCCGCAAGAGTATTTGAGAGTCTTAGAAGCAGCGGAGCTCTCACAGGCGGCGAGAAGGGTAATATAGTCTACATCGGGTGCCCTGCAGGATGGGACAAAGAAGCGAAGGAGCGATACCGGAAGATTTTTGAAACGCTGGGATTTCCATCGCCCCATGTTGTTTCCGAGTCGCGTGCGGTTATGGTGGGAGCCATTCAGTCCAATTCCGTGCAGGATTATGTGGATCTCAGGACCCGGTCTGTCCTGGTTATAGATATCGGGTCCTCCACGACGGATTTCGCATATATCAATAAAGGTAGAGAAATGGAGATCCGCACCGGGGGTGAAGTATCGCTCGGAGGCGGAATCATGGACGAGATTCTTCTTCGGACATGCGTGGAAAGATCCCCGAATGCTGAAGATCTGAAGAGAATATTCCGCGAAAGCGAAAGCTGGATGGTAGAGTGTGAGCTCCGTGCCAGGAAGCTTAAGGAAAAGTACTATACTCTCCCTCCGGAAAAACGCATTCCGGACGAATGCAGTGAGACCATTCTGGTTACGTATGAAGAACCGATGATTCTCGATCTCACTATGGACGAGGAGATGTCACGCCAGCTGACAGATCTTCCATGCCCGGAGCTGGAGGGAAAATCCTTCCGGGAGGTATTCTGTGCAGGGCTGAAACAGGTAAGAGAAAGCATCGGTGAAGAGCTGCCTGAGCTGCTGTTTCTGACCGGCGGTGTCTCACGCATGGACAGTATCCGTGACTGGTGCAGAGAAATCTTCCCGGAAGCCGTGGTCTATCTCGATCAGGAACCGGAATTCAGCGTCGCAAGAGGGCTTGCCTGGTGCGGAAAAATTGATGATGAGCTCAGTCACTTCCGTACAGATGTGGATGAACTGATCGCCTCAAACAAAGTGGAGTTCATTGTAGCCCGGCATCTGCCGGATCTTTATAAAGCTGCGCTGGATAATCTGCTTGACCCGTTGCTGGAGAATACGGTGAAGCCTGTACTTCTGGACTGGCAGAGCGGAAAAATCCGCCGGCTGAAGGATATGGAAGAGATTCTGCAGGAAAAAATACGCGTCTATCTCTATTCCGAGGATGCTATGAAATGCCTCTATCAGCCTGTATCTGACTGGCTGTTCCTGATTTCTGATGAGTTGGAAGAGTATACATCGGAAATCTGCAAACGGTATCACGTGCCGGAACGTTCTCTCGGCATATCCTCCGGATTGAGTGCCAGTGATCTCCATGTGCTGGAAAAAATTGACGCCAGAGACATCCTCTCCGGCGACTCACTGACATGGACCACTGTGTTTGTTGATTCCGTAATCTCCATTCTGATCGCAATGCTCTGCGGCGGGAGCGGCGTTGTCCTCATCAGCGAGGGGCCGATCGGAATGATGATCGGTTTTATCCTGTCATTTCTGGTATTGATTGTCAGCCACACCATGGGGAAAAAGGCTATTGATGAGAAGCTGATCAATGCAGACCTGCCAATTCCCATCCGAAAAATGACCCTGTCGAATATTCTGCCCAGGATTGAAATGCCGAGAGCCGGTATCGGAGATGCGCTGAAAAGCACCAGACTCGGCAAGCTCATCACAGGCAGCAAATCTTCAGAAGAAGAAAAGAACAACAGTTTCCATCTTCTGCCGCGTATCCGCATGCCTGCGAGCAATCAGATCTCCGAGCACAGAATGCAGGCCATCCGAAACAGGGTCATGGCGAATTATGAGCGGATGCTGGACAACCCCGAGAGCCCGGAGATGGCCGCTCTGAATGAAAATATGAGCCGGGATATCTCCAGCCAGATTGAGAAAAGGCTCAAAGAGCTTGCCGAGCAGGTTGAAATCCCGCTCACATAATTGTTTTGCATCGATTTAACTGCCGCTTTTGGTCTAAAAATCCGACAGGATATGCCTGTTGTCAGAAACCACTTTCATATACATTTGGAGGTTAAGGAATGAACACGATTCTTGTAACGCTGCCGGTGAACGGCACGCAGAAAGCAGTTCTGGAAAATGCCGGAGAAAACTGCCGGTTTCTGTATGAAACAGACTCAAGCAAAACAGAAGAACTGATCCCTGAAGCAGACATCATCATAGGGAATGTGCCCACCGGTGATATCCATGCCTCACCGAAGCTGAAACTGCTTCAGCTCCAGTCTGCCGGAACAGACGGCTATACCGCTCCGGGTGTATTGTCCGAAAACACGATTCTGACGAATGCCACCGGTGCCTACGACAAAACCGTAGCCGAGCACGGGCTTGCTCTTACCCTGATGCTTCAGAAGAATTTTTATCTGTATCGGGATCTGCAGAATCAGCACATCTGGAAAGATATGGGTATGGCTGCATCCATTGCTGACTCCACCGTCGTTATCGTAGGCTACGGGTCAATCGGCTCTCTGTACGCGAAGATGGTCAAGGCTCTTGGGGCAACTGTGATCGGCGTCAAGCGCCGCAAATCCGAGAAACCTGAAATTCTGGATGAACTGGTGACCATGGATGAACTGGATAACATACTGCCTCGTGCCGATGTGGTATTCTCTGTTCTGCCGAACACACTGGCTACCCGTCACCTCTATACCGCCGAGCGCTTTGCCATGATGAAACCCACAGCTGTTTTTATCAACTGTGGGCGTGGGAACGCGGTATCAGCAGAAGTTCTGTATGACGTGCTGCAAAAGAAAATCATCCGAGCGGCGGCATGCGATGTCTTTGAGCAGGAGCCCCTGCCTTCTGACAGCCCGCTGTGGAGTCTTGAAAACCTTGTCATCACGCCCCACACAGCAGGCGGATTTCATCTGCCGGACACAAAGGATAAAATCATCGCCATTGCCGCACAGAATATCCGTGCAGTCCTGGGCAAGGATGAATACCGTAACATCATCGATTTCAGCACAGGATATAAAAAGTAAAGCAGATTCCTCTTACTCGAACTGAATCACAGAGCTTCCGTGAAAGTGTAGCCATCGTCGCGGAGATAGACACGACAGCCTTTCTCCTCAGAATCACAGGAGAGTAAGAAGGTTCTGGATGTTGCCTCGCAGGTGACGGGATAGACCGGCAGAGGGCACCCCAGTGCCCGGAGATCAGAAGTGAAGGAGCCCGTTCGTCTCCTGTAGACATACTGGGCATAATAGATTGACCTCAGATCAAGTTTTCGCTTTTCATCCTGCGGAATCGGAAAATTCTCTCCATTTTCCGTGAAAAAGACGTAGCCCCAGAATTCCGGACAGTGAATATCAATAAGGCCGGTAGGTGCCCAGACCCAGTTATCCTCCGGCCGCCATTTCCCGTTTTCATCCGTGACTTTTTTATATGCGGATTTCTTCTCAACCGTCCACTGGACGCGTGAGAAGTTCATTCGCCAGAACTCGCCCGTTTTCGGAGCCTGCCTGCAGGGATAGCAACGCTCCAGATCGGGCGGGTTTTCTTCTCTGCTGTAGGTTTCCATCAGGCTGCTGAACGGAATTTTGATCTCCACGGACCAGAACCGGTTATCCGCTGACGGATTGTTGACCTCTCCGCTGACATATACTGCCGTCTGTAGGCCTTTCATATCCCAGCCCGTGACAGATCTCCCGCCATCCCGATAAGGATGCGTCAGCATGAGATCCCACTGAGTGTTCAGAGCGTTCATCTCCAGCTCCATATAATTGTGAGTAGAGGAACTGGGATCGATAAAAACTTCAAAGTCATTATCATAGTACATCACGCTGTCACGTTTCGTGATATTTGCCCAGATTTCATCTCCATCCAGACGCGCACCGATGTAAAGGTTCTCCTCATCCCAGCAGATCTTTGCCCGTGTGAGAAATCTCGGTGTGGGAAAATCGGGACCGGAGATGTCCACGAAGGGAGAGGTAAAGGGAACGTCTTTCCAAAAATCTTTCTCAAGATTTCCGTCCAAAACGAGTGACCCGATGGCTTTCGGGGCATAATAAACCGGAGGATTGATAGGAATACGTGGGGTCTGGATATCAGGAGCATGCAGCATTTTCTTCACCTCCTGCAATCAGGCACCAAGCAAATTCTGGTCATAGTAGAACAGGGCTTCATTGATCTCAAACACATTGTAATTGCCTTTTTCTATGAAATATCGGATGATGATATCGAACTTGTTGCTGTCGGACAGGGCGTAGCCCGCCTTTTTCAGCATATTCTCTGTCTCAAAAAGATCCAGCTCGAGGGCAATAGCAAATGCAATAGCTGTCGGTTTGCTGGGCTTATAATATATATCGCTCCGGATTTTGGAAAAGAGCTTTCGGTCAATGTTCGCCTTTCGATAGCATTGAGCGTCTGTCATACCTGCCTCATCAATTTTTCTCAGAAGCATCTGCTGAAAGCTCTCATCAATCTGGCGGACTCTTTTTTCCAGGTCTGCTTCCTCGGCCGGTGCAGGCTTATGAAAAATGGAGGAGAACGGTTTATATGAGGCTTTCGCTTTGGGCTCTTCCTGTGCCATGGGCATCGAAAGCGCTTCCGTACGGTCATAGGGAATGGAGAAAGAAATGGCTTCTTCATCCAGGTCCCGCCGGTTTCTCGGATATTTCTGATGAAAAGCATCCACATATCGATCATCAATGTATTCCCGAAGATCGGCGGAAAGCTTGTGGCTAAGCTCCACCATCTCCCTGCCAAAGATGACGAGATAAACCGTCATGTCATGGTCAGCCAGGAAAGCTCCGATTTCAGTGACTGCTATATGCAGCGCCTGATCCTTCGGATAGCGGTAAGCCCCGGCAGAAATCAGAGGGAAGGCAACAGACTCACAGTTTGCTTCTGCAGCGAGCGTGAGAGACCTGCAATAGCAGGAGGCAAGGAGCTTGTCCTCTCCCCTGCTGCCGCCGTTCCAGCGTGGGCCGACAGTGTGAATCACATACTTCGCGGGAAGACGGTAAGCCGATGTGATTTTAGCATCACCGGTTTTGCAGCCACCGAGCGTACGGCACTCCTCCAGAAGCTCCGGCCCTGCAGCCCTGTGAATAGCTCCATCAACACCTCCCCCACCCAGGAGAGATGTGTTCGCCGCATTCACAATGGCGTCCACCTGCATTTTTGTTATATCATTCCGTACAATTTGAAATGGCATCGCTTTGCCTCCGTCCTATTTTATCAGCCGCCAAGATACGCTTTTCTGACCTCATCCGACTCCAGAAGTTCCTTTCCTGTACCGCTCAGCTTTATTCTGCCGTTTTCCAGTACATAGGCATAATCACAAATTGAAAGGGCTTTCTTTGCATTTTGTTCTATCAAAAGGACAGTAATCCCGGAATCCCGGATCTGCCCGATCAGTTTATAGATCTGATTGACAATCAGCGGAGCCAGACCCATAGAGGGCTCATCCAGTAGAATGATTTTCGGCTCAGACATCAGCCCTCGCGCAACAGCCAGCATCTGCTGCTCCCCTCCGGAAAGCGTCCCGGCAAACTGGTGTTTCCGCTCTTTCAGGATCGGAAATAAAGCATACTGTTTTTCAAGATTCGCTGACAGGCGGCTTTTGTCCGCAAGTGTACCGCCGACGAGGAGATTGTCTTCTATTGTCAAGCCAGAGAAAGTCTTTCTGCCTTCCGGGACGTGGACAATTCCTTCCGCCACGATTTTATGTGCCTTTTTAGGGAGAGGTTTCCCCTCGAAAAAGATACTTCCGGACACCGGTTTTACAAGGCCGCTGATTGTTTTCAATAAAGTGGATTTTCCTGCACCGTTTGCCCCGATAATTGAACAGATCTGGCCCTTTTTGACATCAACCGATACATTTTTCAGTGCCTCAATATGCCCATAGTTTACAGAAAGGTTTTCAACCTTTAACATGGTCTTATCTTCCATACTATATACTCCATCTTCAAGCCTATTCTTCTGCACCGAGATACGCTTCAATCACTGCAGGATCATTCTGGACTTCCTTCGCCGTACCGGAAGCTATGGTTTTTCCAAAATTCTGAACATGAATGGTGTCGGAGATACTCATAACCAGGTCAAGCCGATGCTCTATCAGCAGAATTGCAAAACCGAAATCGGCAGAAATCTTTCGGATCAGATCTGTGAGTTCCGAAACTTCCGTCGGAGTAAGACCTGCGGCAGGCTCATCCAGCAGAAGGACCTTAGGCTTACAGATCAATGCCCTCGCGATCTCCACCTTGCGCTGGTTGCCGTAGGAGAGGTTTTCCGGTTTCTCATCTTTATAGCCAAGCATGCCGACAACATCAAGATACTGTCTTGTAAGTTCCCTCCCGCGTCTTTCTTCACGAATACGATTCGGAGTTGGGAGGATCCCGCCAATGATAGAATATTTACTCTGGGGATCAAATGCGCACATGACATTCTCTTCTACCGTAAGGCCTTTAAAAATACGGATATTCTGGAAGGTCCTGCCAATGCCCATATGGGTGATCTTATACTGCGGGAGCTTTGTGATATTATTCCCGTCGAGCCAGACTTCCCCCTGATCCGGGTGATAGACTCCAGTTATGGTGTTGAAGATGGTAGTCTTTCCAGCTCCGTTCGGGCCGATGATTCCATGAATTTCACCGGCATTTGCCTCCAGGGAAAAATCATCAATCGCCCTAAGGCCGCCGAAATTTTTATAGATATGTCTGATTTCCAGCAAAGCCATATTATACATCCTCCCGTCTGTTTTTCTTCGGAGAGAAAAGCCGTTTCAAATTACGAGGCGAGAGTTCCCACTCACCGAACACCCCGTTCGGTTTGAAATTGAGGATAATCAGCACAAGAACAGCATAAACAATATAACGGTATTTATTCAGTGCCTGCATATACTGCGGCAGGAACGTTAGGAAAGCCCCGCCGAAAATAGAACCTGTAAGACTGTTCACACCACCAAAAAAGACCATGATAACCCAGTCAGCAGATTTCTTCCATCCGAAATCAGTAGGTCCGACATAACCGACATAGAATGCATACAGACATCCGGCAAAGGAAGTTAAAGCACAGCTCATCAGGAAAGCAGTCATTTTTACTCTTGAGGCATTGATTCCCATTGCCTGTGCTGCCAGCTCATCACTCTTCACAGCAATGCACTGTCGTCCAAACTTGCTCGTCTTAAAAAAAGCTGTAATCGCTATCACAATGACAGCAGAAATCAGAGTAAACCAGACATTCACTCTTCTCGGAACACCGATAAGACCGAATGCACCACCCGTGAACTGACTCAGGAGCAGAATTAACTGGGCGATAGATTCTCCAAAGCCTAGTGTAACCAACGAGATATAATCACGCCTGAGACGCACAATCGGGAAGCCGATTACGTACCCAATTCCAACAGAAAAAATGATCGCCGCCGCAAAAGCCGCGTACATATTCAGCCCTGCCTTCAAAACCAGCAAACCGGAGACATACGCACCTATTGCCATAAAGGCAGCGGATCCCAGGGAAAACATCCCGGTAAGACCGGTGAGAATGTAGATACCGCAGACGGAAACCAGCGTAATACAGACCTGCGTCAATACATATAAAAACAGTTTCATACCGTCTCCTCCTCACGCCTTTTCCTGCACATTGCTGCCGGCAATTCCCTGCGGTCTTACAAGGAGGAAAACAAGCATCAGTGCAAAAGAGGCAATGGTTGCCCAGCCCGAGCCCCAGAGGCTGAGGAACAAGGCCTCCATAATGCCAAGCAGCATAGCACCGATCACCGCTCCGGTCAGACTGCCGAGACCGCCGATCACGGAGGCGATAAAACCTTTTACGACCAGAGAACCCAAAGTTGAAGTCAGGGTAAACTTAATACCAAGGAAGCATCCCGCCAGGCCGCCGAAGAAACCAGAAATGGCAAAAACCACCTGAATGATCAGAGTGGAATTGATGCCCATTAACTTTGCAGTATCCCTATCAAAAGAAACCGCCCGGATCTGCCGGCCGATACTTGTCTTCTGAATAATAAAGGCAAGAATAATGAGGGCGACGGCAGAGATTGCCAGAATGATTATATTTTCTTTGGAAACAACTGCGTCAAAAATCTTGACGGTTGCAACATCAAAAAAGTTGGGGTAAACATAGAAGTTAGTGCCTGTTTTCAGCGTAACAAGGCCTTCATAGAGCGTCCCCAGGGTGATCGAGGAGACGAAAAAATAAGTAGGCGCAGAATGATTTAAAAGAATTCTTCGAAAGCCGATAAACTCACCGATGAGCCCGATGATTGCTCCGGAAAGTGCTGAGCACAGCAACGTAGGGGCAAGCCCCCAGCCTTTGGAAGCCACAAGAAAATATGCTATAAAAGCAGACGCCGTCATCGTGGCACCGTGCGAGAAATTGGAGAACTTCAGAATATTAAAGACCAGTGCAAAGCCGATGGCAATCAGGCTGTACACAGCACCTGTCGAAATCCCGTTCAATAGTATCTGGAGTGACAAAACAGAATTCCTCCTTTAGAAAACGTGATGAAAATCGGATCGCATCACTAAAAGGATACGATCCGATCATATTATACCTTCAGTTCAGATTATTCAGCAGGATATTTCTGGAGCATGACCGGTGTAGTATTATCATATTTGTACATAAACATCGGTGTGCCGTCAACAGGCATATGAGTCTCCGGGTCAATGGAGATAACACCCGTCATACCCTCATAGGAGTAGGACGAAAGTTTTTCAGTAATTGCGGCTGCATCTGTTCCGACTTCTTCCATAATCTTTGCTGCCATCTGCATGGAGTCATAGCCCAGGAAGTATTTATTCGGTGCGCCGACTTCTGCGCAGCGCTCTTCGATCATCTTCTCGGTAGCTTCTTCATAAACATCAATATTGTTGATATAATAGACATTGGAGCAATCTGCACCGACCTGGGTGTTGAAAGCAGGTGCACCGTCAAGACCGGTAATAATGGCCCCGGTGTATCCAAGCTGATCACAGGTCTTTTTAATCAGCACAAGAGGTGCAGTGTAGTTGGGGCAGTAGATTGCATCCACGCCTGCGTCAATCAAGGGTTTAATGAGTGTGGAGATATCAGTCTCTGTGCTGTTATAACCGATGATATTTGCCTCTTCCAGTGCTCCGCCCTTTTCCCGAACGGTATCGATGAACGGGTTCAGAAGAGCAACAGAGTAGGAATTGTCCTTCGTATAGAAGACTCCGAAGTTTTTAAAGCCATTCTGAAGTGCGAACTCCGCCATAATTGTGCCCTGAACAGTGGTGGAAGGCTGGGCACAGAAGAGAGAGCTGTAGATGTTGCCGTTTTCATCCTTATAGCAGGCAGGATCTACCGCCAGGGTAATCATCGGGACATCAAAGGAAGCTGTCATCGCCTTAAGACCGTTGACAATGTTGGCAATAGGCGGTGCAATGATGAAGTCAACTTCATCCACTGTGACTGCTTTGATATAAGCAGCTATTGCCGTGTCAACGTTGGCAGCTGTGTCATATTCAATAAACTGAACTTCTTTACCGCCGATTCCACCAGCAGCATTGATATCTGCAATAGCATCCTCAACACCTTTCTGGACCGATTTGCCGAGAGTTGCCGTGCCGCCTGTGGTATCCTGCAGGATGCCGATAACAATCGGATCATCTGCAAACGCTGTTACGCCGAAGCATGCGAAAAGGCACACTGCTGCAAGGAACATTGCCAGATACTTTTTCATTTCTGTACTCCTTTATATTTTTTTGTTTGTACTGTCAACTTTAACAGTACTTTGGTAATATAATAGCATGTGCAACTATGGAAGTCAATCGCTCCCTTATCTTTTCCAGTCTGCAAAATGATAGTTTCTCAATTATAAGAGTTCTATAAAGCCGAACAAATGAATAGATCCTATTAACCGCTTCACCTTATATCTGTCATTGGTTTGCTACATATTCTGACTGCTAAACGAATAAATTCCTATTCTTCTCTTCCAGGGCATGGACCAACGCCACCACAACAGGGAACATCAATACCATGGACTCTCGACCATGGACTCTCGCTCTTTTCACCACATACCCACTAATATAGTCTACCTCACTGCGCTGGCCTGTTTTTACATGTGTATAGATAGAGGTATATCCTTCTTTTCCGTTCGTAATAACCTCTTTTACACTATCAACAATCTTGTTTGCCCCATTGGATAGATTCTACTGTTTTCCCTTCTTCAACTAGACATTATTTATCCATATTGCTATTTCTCCTCATTTTCATCAAGTATAATTACTTTCGATACCAAACTATTTTTCTTATATTTCTGGCCCATAGCAAAAGAATACTGTGGCTGGATTCTCTGGCTCAGCTATTATATTGAAAGGAGCCGCATATGCCGGAACGAAAAACTGATCTCCACCTCTGAATTTAAAGTGAGCATTTTTTGATATGACTTCACCTTTCCCTTTTAAAAAATACAGTCCACAGAAATGTTCATCTGGAGAATAAGAGAAGGTTTCTGTTATATCACAGCGTAGTAAGCGAAAACATGATGTATTATCATAACCCACTACTTGCGACAAATGATAACCACTACCAGACTGCAATACTACAGGTGGAATGCACCATCTTTCTTTTGCGATTTTCTCCTCAATCCCTGCATAATCAAAAACATCGAACATTTTTTCAAATCCAAGCCCCTGGTGGAGCATGAATTCATCAATATTTAATCCGGCAGGTGTAACACGTTCCGTTCGGATTGTATAGTCAGTAGGTTCTTGAATTTCTATCAGGAGGCATCCTGCCCCAATAGCATGAGGAACTCCTCCATGAATAAGGTAAGTTTCCCCAGGATGAACGTCAAACCGGTGAAGGCAATCTAGCATGGAGGGAATATCCTGTCTCCTAAAAATATCCTGCCATTTTTCCCGGCTGATTCCTTCTTTAAACCCCATAAATATACAAGGCTTTTCTCCATGAACATCCCGTCCTCCGAGAATGTGCCAACACTCTGTTTTTCCAAAAGGTGATCCAAATAACTCCATTGCCTTTTGCTTTGTCGGATGGGCTTGTATAGTCAATCTTTCCCCTGCATCTATTATCTTTATAAGTACCCCTGGTACCGCTCCATATTTTCTATAATGCTCATTTCCCAATAATTTACAAGGATAAGATTCGATCAAGCTCTTCAAAGAGATATTTGTACCATCTACAAAATTGAGACCTTCATTTGAAAAAGCTTCTCTACCAGAATTCCTCGCAATAACAGTAGAAATAATCCACTCTTCGGGGAATTGTGAATCCCCTCTTTCTGGAATACCATGAATCTTATCAATCTGGCTACCACCTACATATGTCCTCCATGCCCGTGCAGAAGAAAGTTTCACCGGATAATCAGTCTTCATATAAAAACACCTTTTGAGTTTTAAATCTTGAATCTTTTCTATAAGATATAATACTCTATCAACTGATATGTAATGACCGTTGTCAAGAGGAAACTTGGCAAGAATCACCACAAAATCTTTAAACCGTATATATTTTTTCTAACTGAAAGCATCATGAAAGAGCTGGGGAACAGATCACCGGCATTGGCCACTCTGATATACGTGGATTCGGATTGCTCCTTACCGACAGGCT
>CACYYN010000021.1 GCA_902778665.1 Oscillospiraceae bacterium
CCTCAGCAGCAATACAGAATCTGCGGGTACCACGGCACCGCAGTGACGTGCATCTCTTTTATTTATTTTGCTTGTCTACCTTGACAGGGGCTGATCAGAACAGGCGGTTTTGAGAAACAGGGGGAGAGGGTCAGTCATTCCGGTCCTTTTTAAAATCAGGGATGAATGCGGTGCTGAGGCCCATATCGTGAAGACGGAGCTTCATCTTGCTGGGCTTTTTATTGTACATGGCCGTGCGCAGCTCGTCATCCGGCACAAACTTGTAGTAGGTGGCGCAGAAAGAATCGAACATGTCACGGTTATCCGGGGAGATTTTCCCGACCAGCATCAGCGCACAGACGACGGCGCCCGCCGCGAAGCTGATTTTCAGGTAAAGGGGGCAGAGGAGAAAAACTGCTACACAGATGATGACGCAAAGCAATCCCATCACAATGGCAGAGATCACGGTATACCGTTTTGCCCCCGGTGCAATCAGGTCCTCCTGCGTCTCCGTCATCTGGCGGATGAGGGGAAAGGCCGTCACAAAATTATAGACAAGCTGCCTGCCGAAGAGATAGTAGCCGAGCCAGCCGCCGAAAGCGAGAATGGCCGCCCACATTATTTTCATACCCATGGTAAACAAATGCCTCCGAATCAGAAATCGGACTGTATCTTACCACATCTGCGTCCCACTTTCAAGTGCGGAAGACACACAGATGAAAAACCGGCGGACAAAAATCATAAAACTCCCTCTTTCTTTTTTTTGCATAACATGCTACAATATTATGAATATTTTTGGCAGCATTGACTGAATATTCACTAATAGATTCTTTATCAAGCAGATCATGACTGTGCGCAGTCATTTTCCGGAGGTTTAAGATGGCAGAAAAAGACAATTATATTTCCCGTAAAATGGATAAGGGCACCATCAACATTTCTGAAGAGGTTGTGGCGTCCCTGGTGAAATCGGCAGTTGCGGAAACCGAGGGTGTGGCTGAGCTTTCCAATATTGTGAGTCTGGGTACGGAGGACGGCGGTGCCCGCCTCAGCATCCGGAATGTGAAGGTGCGCTTCCGGGAGGATGCGATTATTGCGGATGCGGCCATCACCGTGGCTTACGGCAATAACATTGTGGACGTTGCCCGCAAGGCCCAGGAGAATGCCCTTTCCATCCTGCAGTCTTCAGCCGGGTTTGACCATGTCACGGTGAACATTCACGTGGCGGGCGTCGCATTCTGAGAGGATCGGATCATATGACAAGAGATACCGCACGGGAAATCGCCGTGCAGATTGTTTTCGGCGCATCTCACAGCGCCTGCGAACCCTCCGAATTTCTTGAGCATTTCCTGTCTGAGGAGTATTTCAGCACTCTCGCCGATGAGAATGATCTCTACGCCGAGCGTCCCGAAGGGGATTTTGCGGAATATATCCGCGCGGTTGTGGAGAGTGTGTTTTCAAACCAGGATGAAATTGACGCAGGCATTGCGAAGTATTCCAGATCCTGGAGTGTAAAACGCATTTCCGGCACGGCGCTGGCTGTTCTGCGGGTGGCGGTGGCTGAAATTCTCTACCGGCACGATGTGTCCGTTGCAACCGCTATCAACAGCGCTGTGGAAATCGACAAAAAATACGATGATGCGGACACCGTTTCCTTTGTAAACGGCGTTCTCGGCGGATTTGTCCGCGGCGAAAATCTCGCCTGATCTCTGCCCAAAGCAGATGGAAAAAGAAGTCTTTACCGTCTCACGGCTCAATGCCATGCTGAAAGCCTGCATTGAGGCGGAGCCGGTTTTCAGCAATATCTGCGTAACGGGTGAGATCTCCAACTACAAGCTCTACCCCTCGGGGCACCATTATTTCTCCCTGAAGGACGCGGAGAGTGCGGTCAGCTGTGTCCTCTTCAAGGGCAGCGCACGGCTTCTCCGTTTCCGGCCGGAAAACGGCATGCAGGTGCTTGCCGTGGGGCGCGTTTCCGTGTATCCCAGAGACGGGAAGGTTCAGCTCTATGTCAATGCCTTGATGCCCTCCGGTGCGGGGGACCTGCAGGCGGCGTTTGAACAGCTGAAGGCGAAGCTGGATGCCGAAGGGCTCTTTTCCCGTGAACACAAGAAGCCGCTGCCTCCCTTCCCGAAGAAAATAGCGGTTATCACATCGCCTGCCGGGGCAGCTGTCCGTGACATGATCCGGATTCTCGGTGCGAGATGGCCTGCTTCGGAGGTTCTGGTGGTTCCGGTGCGTGTGCAGGGGACAGAGGCCCCCGGTGAAATCTCCGCCGCCATCCGCTATGTCAACACCCACCGCCTTGCCGACCTGATTATCACCGGCAGAGGCGGCGGCTCCATCGAAGATCTCTGGGCATTCAATGAGGAGCAGGTCGCCCGGGCGATCTTTTCTTCTTCCATTCCCGTCATCTCGGCTGTAGGCCATGAGCCGGACGTCACCATAGCCGACTATGCGGCGGACGCGAGAGCGTCCACCCCGTCCAACGCAGCCGAAATTGCCGTGCCCGATCGGGCCGAGCTTTTCTCTCTGGTGGAGGGATACCGCGTCCGCGCAGACAGTGCCATGGATAAAACGCTGGACCGTTGCGAAGCGCGCCTGAAAGCCCTGACATCCCGCCGTGTGCTCTCCGAGCCCGGGGAGGCTGTGAATCTGCGGAGAATGGATCTTGACCTCATGCGGGAAAGGCTCCTGGGCATTTGCCGGAATATCCTCTCCCGGAAGCGGCACAGGTTCGGCACGCTGGCGGCATCCCTTGATGCCCTGAGCCCTCTCAAGGTTCTCAGCCGCGGCTATACCGCGGCCTTTGACGGTGACAACCATGTGGTGAAAAGTGTGTCCGTCCTCGAGGCCGGGCAGGATCTCCGCCTTCTTTTTGCCGACGGAAGTGCCGTCTGCACGGTAGACTCCGTCAAGCCCGGGCAGGCTGAGCGCTCTGTCGGATCGTTACTTCCTGAAAGGAAAACCGAATAGCTATGGCCAAGAAAAAAATGACATTTGAAGATTCCATCCGCCGTCTGGATGAAATTGTGAAACATCTCGAATCCGGAGATCTCCCTCTGGAGGAATCCCTCTCCCTTTTCGAAGAGGGCACTTCTCTCATCTCCTCCTGCAGCGCCATGCTGGACGAGGCGGAGCAGAAGGTTTCGATCCTCCGCATCGGGAAGGACGGTGCGCCTTCCGAAGAACCCTTTGAAGAGGAAGCCTGAATGAAATCATTTGCTGCATATAAATCTATGGCAGACGCTTTTCTGCAGCAGGCGATTACCGTGCCTGCGGGGGAGGAAGGCGGTCTTGCCGAATCCATGCGCTACAGCCTTCTGGCCGGCGGAAAGCGGATCAGACCCGTGCTGGCGCTGGCCTTCTGTGATGCTCTGGGCGGTGACATCGAGAAAGCTCTCCCTGCCGCCTGCGCGCTGGAGATGATTCACACCTACAGCCTGATCCACGATGATCTGCCCTGTATGGATGACGACGTGCTCCGCCGGGGCAAGCCCACCAACCATGTTGTTTACGGAGAATGCACAGCCACCCTGGCAGGGGATGCGCTGCAGAGCCTTGCCTTTGAAACCCTTGCCTCCGCCCCTCTGGAGAGTGGGCGCATCGTGCGATGCCTGAAAATTCTCTCCGAGGCCGCCGGATACCGCGGCATGTGCCAGGGTCAGTTTCTGGATATGGAGGGTGAGGGGAAGAGCCTCACCGCTGAGGAACTGACGCATATCAACAACCTGAAAACCGGTGCGCTGCTCTCCGCGGCATGCCGCATGGGCGCGGCCGCAGCCGGAGCAGATGAGAAGCAGCTGGAAGCCGCCGGCACCTTCGGCTCTCTTCTGGGGCTCGCCTTCCAGATCAGGGATGATGTGCTGGATGTCATATCGACCGACGCCGAGCTCGGAAAGAGTGTGGGCTCGGATGTGCAGGAACACAAGAACACTTATATGGCTCTTCTGGGGATGGAAGGGTGCAACCGGGAGATCAGCCGTCTCACTGCATCCGCCGTCGCTGTTCTGGAGGAGAACTTTACGGACACTGCATTTCTATCCGACCTGGCAAGATCTCTTGCAGAAAGGGTTAACTGAGTTTTAGCATGCTTGAAGCTATACATTCCCCGGATGATCTGAAAAAACTGAATTACACCGAGCTGAACCAGCTCTGCCGGGAAATCCGGACCCTGCTGGTTGACACCGTTTCCAAAACCGGCGGCCATCTGGCCTCCAATCTGGGCACGGTGGAGCTTTCCGTCGCCCTCAACCGGGTATATGATGCCTCAAAAGACCGGATTCTTTTCGATGTGGGGCATCAGTGCTATACCCATAAAATTCTCAACGGACGCATGGAGAATTTCGGCACGCTGCGGCAGTTCGGCGGTATCTCCGGCTTTCCGAAGCCCTATGAGAGCGATGCGGATGCCTTTATTGCCGGCCATGCTTCAGATTCGGTCTCTGTTGCACTGGGGATGGCGAAGGCCCGGTCTCTGCTGCATCAGAACTATGACGTCTGTGCCGTAATCGGGGATGGCGCCCTGACCGGCGGCCTTGCCTACGAGGGCATTGAAAACGTGGCCGCCAGCCTTGAGCCCATCGTTATCATCCTCAACGATAATGCCATGTCCATCAACGGCAATGTGGGCGGGATGACGCGCGTCCTCAGCAGGATGCGCCTGAGTGAAGGCTATTCCGGCCTGAAAAAGAAATACCGCGACCTGGTGGGGATTGATTCCGACGTTTACCGTTTCGGCCACCGGGTGAAGGAAGAGCTGAAAAAGAAGCTCTTTGCGGGCAATATGTTCTCCGCCCTCGGGCTGAACTATCTCGGTCCCATCGACGGCCACGATCTGAAGGAGCTGGAGAGTGCAATCCGCCTGGCGAAATCCCTTCGCATGCCGGTTCTGCTGCATGTGATCACCCAGAAGGGGAAGGGCTGCCACTATGCGGAGGCCCATCCGGATATCTATCACGGCATCGGCCCCTTCAACAAGGTCAACGGCAAACCCCTCTCCGTCACGGAAGGTTTCGGTGATGTGATGGGCAAAGAGCTCTGCGCTCTTGCCTCCCAGGATGAGCGCATCACCGCCATCACGGCCGCCATGTCGGACGGAACGGGGCTATTCGCCTTTTCCCAGCATTTTCCCACCCGGTTTTTCGATGTGGGTATCGCCGAAGGGCACGCTGTCTCCATGGCGGCAGGCATGGCGAAGCAGGGGCTGATCCCGGTGTTCGCCGTTTACTCCAGCTTTCTGCAGCGGGCCTATGACATGCTCCTGCACGACGTTTCCCTGCAGAAGCTGCACGTCGTTTTCTGCGTGGACAGGGCGGGCATCGTCGGCAACGACGGTGAAACCCATAACGGCGTTTTTGACATAGCCTTTCTGTCCACGGTTCCCGGCATGAAAATCTTCTGCCCCTCCTCCTTCAGGGAGCTGAAGGCCATGCTCCGCACCGCCATTTATGACTGTGACGGACCCGTGGCAATTCGTTATCCCCGGGGCGGGGAGTGTGATTACCGGGAGGAGAACCCCGCACCGGAGGTTCTGCTCCGGGAAGGGCGGGATCTCACCATCGCTGCCTACGGCACCATGATCAACCCTGTCCTTGCTGCGGCAGAAAAGCTGGCGGAGGACGGCATCACCTGTGATGTTGTAAAAATCGGGGTTGCCTCTCCCCTGGATGGAGAGGTGCTGACCGCATCCCTCCGCAAAACCCGGAGCTTCCTGATGGCGGAAGACGTGTGCCGTTCAAACTGTGTGGGCGAGCATGTGATCGCCCTTTGCCAGCAGAAGGGCATTGCTCTGCAGCGTTGTTCGCTGCTGAACCTGGGAGAGGGGATTCTCCCCCAGGGCTCCGTCAAGGAGCTGATGCAGGCCTGCGGGCTTGACAGTGCCGGCATCTGCCGGTCAGCCGTAGCCCTGATGGAAAAGGACGGGCAGGCCCATGAGTAAAATCAGGCTGGATCAGCTGGTTTTTGAAAAGGGCTACGCCCCCAGCCGGGAGAAAGCCCGGGCACTGATTATGAGCGGCTGCGTCTTTCTGGACGGTCAGCGGGCGGACAAGCCGGGCCAGCAGGTATCTCCGGATGCCGATCCCGAGGTGCGCAGCCATGAACTGCCCTTTGTAAGCCGGGGCGGATATAAGCTGGACAAGGCGATACGCGTTTTCGGCATTGACCCTACGGGCAAAACCTGCATCGACTGCGGCGCCTCCACCGGCGGGTTTACGGATGTGCTACTTCAGCACGGCGCCGCAAAGGTCTACGCGGTGGATGTGGGCTACGGCCAGCTGGCCTGGAAGCTGCGGGAAGATCCCCGCGTCATCTGTCTCGAGCGCACCAACCTCCGTTATGTCACGCAGGAGCAGATTCCGGAAAAGCTTGATCTGGCCGTCTGCGATGTCTCCTTTATTTCCCTGCGTCTCGTCATGCCGGCTGTGGCAAAGCTTCTGAAGCCGGGGGCCGAAATCATGTGCCTTATCAAGCCCCAGTTCGAGGCAGGGCGCGAGCTTGTTGGGAAGAAGGGCGTTGTCCGCGACAGTGCCGTTCATGAGCAGGTGATCCGCGGCATCCTTGATTTTATGCCCAACATCGGGTTTTCTGTCTGCGCTCTGGACTATTCTCCCATTACCGGCCCGGAGGGGAATATAGAGTTCCTGCTGTATATGAAAAATACCCTGCAGGATCCTGCAGAGGTGGATATTGCTGCGCTTGTCAAAAGCGCCCATACGGAGTTGAAGAAATGATTGCTGTCTGTCCGAATCCCTACAGGGATCTTGATCTCGCACTGACTCGAAAATGCATTTCCCTTCTCTCAGACGCCGGCTTCGGCACGGCGCTCTGCCCGGTTTTCGCCGAGCCCGGCGATGAATCCCTTCCTGCCGACCTCCCGGCCTTCCGCCTTTCCGATGTGGCGGCGGAGCTCACCCTTGCCGTTGTCATCGGCGGTGACGGGACGGTGCTCAGCGTCGTCCGGGAGCTGGGTGACAGGAGCGTGCCGATTCTCGGCATCAACCTCGGCACCATGGGCTTTATGACCTCTCTGGAGCCGGAGGATCTGCCTCTCATTCTGAAGGCAGCGAAAGGGGAGTACCGCCAGAGCCGCCGCATGATGATTGATATCACGCTGCACCGCGGTGATGAAGTAATTTTTGAGGGCTGCGCCCTGAATGACGCCTATATTCACGGCTACGGCGACACCATTATTCTCCACGCCATGTGTGACGGTCAAACCATCACCAGCTTCAGCGGTGACGGCATTATCTTCTCCACCCCCACCGGTTCTACCGGCTATTCTCTCTCCGCCGGCGGCCCCGTGGTGGAACCGGAGACCGACAATATCATCGTCACGCCCATCTGCGCACACACCATGGTTTCCAGGACCTTTGTCCTCGGCCCGGAGCGCGTCGCTTCCGTGACGGCCACAAGGCTGCATGACCGGCGTGCCTATCTCTCGGTGGACGGCTATGTCTCGGCGGATATCCGCAAGGACGACGTGCTCACCGTTAAACGTTCTCGCCGGAAGGTGATTTTTGCCGACCTCGGTGCAAAGAGCTTCTACGAGAACACCTATGAAAAATTAACCTGAACATACCGGGTATCCCTTCTTCCGAGAGGGAATCCGACCACAAATATCAACAAGAACAGATCTGGAGGAAAAAGAATTGAAACCCGGAAGACAGAGCGTAATCCTTGACATTATTTCCAAGCAGGACATCGGTACCCAGAATCAGCTTCTGGAGGCACTTGCCGAGCGCGGCATCAAAAGCACCCAGGCAACCCTCTCCCGCGACATGAAAGATATGCGGCTGATCAAGGAAACCGGACCGGACGGAAAGGTGCGCTATGCAAAGCCTGCGGAAGCCGACGACCGCTCCAATACCTCCCGCCTTCACAAGATTCTCAAGGAGAGTGTGCTTTCTCTGGATGTTGCCCAGAATCTGCTCATTATGAAGACGCTTTCGGGTCTTGCCTCCGGTGCATGCTCCGCCATCGACAGCATGCATTTTGAAGGCCTTGTCGGCACCCTGGCGGGAGACGACACCGCTTTTCTCGCCATGAAGGATAACGAATCGGCTCAGCTCCTGCTGGAAAACCTCCGGGAGCAGCTGAGCTGAAGTGTTCTGACCCCAGCTATGCAACGGAAAGCCGGTGAGAAGCTTTGTTAAGTGAACTGCATATTGAAAACATCGCCGTGATCGAACGGGCGGATATCGTCTTTGACAAGGGGCTGAATGTCCTCGGCGGTGAGACGGGTGCAGGTAAATCCATCGTTATCGATTCCATCAACGCCGTGCTGGGCAACCGCACCAGCCGGGAACTGGTGCGCAAGGGCGCCTCCAGCGGCCTGGTCACAGCCGTTTTCACGCCGGACAGGGAGCTGCCCTGGCTGCAGGAGAATGACATTCCCTATGAGGGTGAGCTGATCCTTCAGCGCAAAATCACACCGGAGGGCAAGTCCTCCTCCCGGGTGTGCGGCATTCCGGTTGCGGCGGCGCAGCTGCGGGAGCTGGCCTCCCAGCTGGTGGATATCCACGGCCAGAATGACGGCCTGCGGCTTCTCGATGAGAAGAGCCACCTGGGCTTTCTGGACAGCTTCGGTGAAACGGAAAACGAGTTCAGGGCCTTTCGGGAGGAGTTTGAAAAGTTTCTCTCCATCCGCAGGGAGCTGAAAGCCCTCTCCATGGATGACGAGGAAAAGCAGCGGATGGGCGATTCTCTTCGTTTTCGTATCGAGGAGCTGGAAAGGGCCGATTTGAAAGCAGGGGAGTATGATGCTCTCACCGCCAGAAGGGACATGCTCCGCAACTCCGAAAAGCTGCGGGAGGCGCTGGACAGCGCACTGGGGATTTTATACGACGGGGATGAAAACGCCGTCAGCTTTGCCCAGAATGCCCAGTATTATGCCGAGAGGGCGTCCCGTCTGGCCCCGGAGCTGGAGAGCGCTGCAAACAGCGTGAAGGAAGCTTCCTTCCTCCTTTCCGACGCAGCCGAAACGCTCAATGACTTTCGGGATTCTCTTGATTTTTCTCCCGAGGAATATGATCAGCTGGAAAACCGCGTCTCCCAGCTGGACAGGCTGAGCCGCAAGTATAACTGCGACGAAGACGGACTTCTTGCTCTGCTGGATGAATCCAGAAAGAAGCTGGACGACATTGAATATTCCGAAGACCGCATCCGCAAATTAAGGCGGGAGCTCAGTGCTCAGAAGGACCAGTGCACGCTGGCCGGGCAGAAGCTCACGGCAGTTCGCCGAAAGGCAGCAACCGAGCTGGAAAAGCGGATTATCACGGAGCTTCGGGAGCTGAATATGCCCTCCGTCCGGTTTGTCGTGGAGTTTGCACCGGTGGACAACAAGGTCGGTTTTGACCAGACCGGGGCGGACAGCGTCCGCTTCCTGATGTCGGCAAATGCCGGGGAGGATCCGGGCAGAATCAGCAAAATCGCCTCCGGCGGTGAGCTGAGCCGCATCATGCTGGCTCTGAAGAACGTATTCGCCGAGCATGATATCGTCCAGACCATGATCTTTGATGAGATTGACACCGGCGTCTCCGGCATCGCCGCCCAGCGGGTAGCGGAGAAGCTCTATGCGGTGTCGGAAAACCGGCAGGTCATGTGTGTGACGCACCTCCCCCAGATTGCCGCCATGGCGGACACCCAGTATCTGGTCGCCAAGTCAGAGTCCTCCGGCCGCACCTTTACCCGGGTCACAGCTCTCGATGAAGAGGGCAGAAAAAAAGAAATCGCCCGCCTTTTCGGCGGGGACCACATCACTGCCACCACCCTTGCCGCGGCATCCGAACAGCTTGCCGCTGCGAAACAGTATAAATTGCAAAAACAAAAGAAATGACGAGGTATCAACACAATGGGAATTTTTGAAGAACTCCGCGCCAGAGGCCTGATCGCCCAGATTACCGATGAGGCAAAAGTAAGAGACCTGATCAACAACGGGCAGGCCACCTTCTACATCGGGTTTGACCCGACCGCCGACAGCCTCCACGTCGGCCACTTTATGGCCCTGTGCCTGATGAAGCGCCTGCAGCAGGCCGGCAACAAGCCGATCGCTCTTCTGGGTGGAGGAACTGGCATGGTGGGTGACCCCTCCGGGCGGACGGATATGCGCCCCATGATGACAAAAGAGATCATCCAGCACAACATTGACTGCTTCAAGGTTCAGATGAGCCGTTTTATCGACTTTTCCGATGACAAGGCCATCATGGTCAACAATGCCGACTGGCTCCTTGACCTGAACTATGTGGAACTCCTGCGGGAGGTGGGTGCCTACTTCTCCGTCAACAACATGCTGCGTGCCGAGTGCTACAAGCAGCGCATGGAAAAGGGCCTCAGCTTCTTTGAGTTCAACTACATGATCATGCAGGCCTATGACTTTTATGTTCTCTACCAGAAGTACGGCTGCAACCTGCAGTTCGGCGGAGACGATCAGTGGTCCAACATGCTGGCCGGCCGTGAGCTCATCCGCAAAAAGCTGGGCCTGGAGGAACAGGATGCCAAGGCCCAGGCCATGACCATCACCCTTCTTCTCAATTCCGAAGGCAAGAAGATGGGCAAGACCCAGTCCGGCGCCGTCTGGCTTGACCCGAACAAGACCTCTCCCTATGACTTCTACCAGTACTGGAGAAACGTGGGTGATGCCGATGTGCTCAAATGCATCCGTATGCTCACCTTCCTGCCGCTGGAGCAGATTGACGAGATGGATAAATGGGAAGGCAGCGAGCTCAACCGCGCCAAGGAGATTCTCGCCTATGAGCTCACCTCTCTCGTCCACGGAGAAGAAGAGGCAAAGAAAGCCGAAGCCGGTGCGAAAGCCCTTTTCGGCGGGGCGGGAGACATGGCGAATGTGCCCTCTTTCGAGCTGAAGGCTGAAGATGAGAATGACATCGTTACAATTCTTGTCAAAACCGGTCTCTGTTCCTCCAACGGCGATGCCCGCCGGAATATCCAGCAGGGCGGTGTCACCGTCAATGACGAGAAGGTCACGGACTTTCACAAGGTCTTCACCGATGACGAGCTGAAGGCCGGCATCCTGGTGAAGCGCGGCAAAAAGAACTTCTTCCGTGTCACGAAAAACGCAGACTGACCCCCAACCTGATTTCTGTATCTTTCCGGGCTCTTCGCACGCCCGGCGGTTATATCAAAACAAACAGGAGGTACAACATGTTAGTTAATACCAAAGCAAGAGTTGGTGTGTTTTCCATCGCACTGGGTGCCTATCTGCCCCAGTTCCCGTCTCTGGTGCCGGAGTTTGAAGCACAGTATGAGGCTTTCAAAAAGACCATCCCCGATACCGTCGAAGTGATCGACGGCGGCATGATCACGACGAAAGAGCAGTCACAGGCCGCAGGAGACAAGTTCCGTGCTGCGGATGTTGACCTTGTTTTCATGCAGCTGCTCACCTATGCCACATCCTACAATATGCTCCCTGCCATCCGCGATCTGGACGTTCCGGTGGTTCTGGTGAACGTGCAGAAGCTCAAAGCTCTTGACTATGACCACACAGATATCGCCTCCTGGCTGGGAGAAGGATACGCGTGCGGCGCCGTGGGAGAGAGCGCAGCCGATCTGCAGCGTTTCGGCAAGCGCTTTGATGTGATCACCGGCGTGGTGGAAGGCGGCGACCCGACCGTTCAGCATGAAATTGAAGACTGGTGCAAAGCCGCTCAGGTGCGCAGACGCTTCCGCGACACCAACATTGCCCAGATCGGCAGACCCTATCCCGGCATGATGGACCTGTACATCGACGAAACCAATCTCTATCGCCGTATGTTCCTCTACACCAAGCAGTTTGACTGGGAGAAGATGTGGGCTATTGCCGACAACATCACGGACGATGCAGCCATCCGCTCCAAAGCTCAGGAAATTCTGGACACCTTCGATATCGAAGGCGGCGGCAGCATTGAAGAGGTTTGGGAGATGGCCAAGTACGTGGTCGCTTTTGAACAGTGGGTCAAGGATGAAAAGCTGGGCCTGATTGCCTCCCACTATGACGGGTTTGCACAGGGCAAGGCCGGCGTGCTGGACTCCATGCTGATTCCCGCATTCTCCATGCTCATCAAGCAGGGCACTGCCTGCGCGGTGGAAGGCGACATGAAGGTTGCCATGGGCATGAGCATTCTCAGCACCATCGCAGGTGAGGGCCAGCTGGCGGAGATGTACTCCATCGATTTCAACGATGACACTGCCATCATCGGCCACAGCGGCTCCGGCGATGCAAGAATCTCCGGCAAAAAGCCCACCATGAAGATCGTCAAGGTGTTCCACGGCAAAACCGGCGGCGGATACCTCACCCAGTTCTATCCCCGTCTCGGCCCCGTCACATACCTTGCCATCACGCAGGACGGCGACGGTAACTTTAAATTCATTGTGGCAGAAGCCGAGAACATCGACAAAAAGGTTCTCTCCATCGGAGATACCAATAACCGTGTTCAGTTTACATGCGGTGCCCGGGAATTCGTCAACCGCTGGAGCCTGGCCGGTCCGACCCACCACTTCGCGGAAGCTACCGGTCGTCATATCGACACCATTCTGAAGGTCGCCAAGATTCTCAACGTCCCGGTGGAAATCGTAACCAGATAAGCTTTACGGAAAATATAGGTAGAGGGAAAGGCTCCATGTCTTTCCCTCTTTCCTTATATATCCGCTGCAGGCTATTTTGCGATAATCCGTGCATAATCCTCCGGATCTGTATCTCCCTCCGTGTTAAAAAGAAGAATCACGGAATTGTTGTCGATCCGGAACAACTGCCGCAGCTCCTGTGACTGAAGGATTTCCAGAAGAAGCCCGTAAGTGACAGCGCCGGATTCGCCCGAGACCACCGTGGATATCTCCCCCGCAAAAGGAGAGGCATAAGCGCGCATACCTGCCTCCGTGATGCAGTCTTTACAGGCGCAGTAGAAGCCGGAACAGTCTCTCAGAATAGGCCAGACTGTTTTGCAGGGTGTGCCGCAGTTCAGGCCTGCCATTATTGTGCGGCATTCATCCGATACCGTATGGATCTGTCCGTCGTTCTTTTTCGCAGACTGATAGATACAGTCAGAGCCTTCCGCCTCAACGATCGTGACGTGCGGCATTTGATCAGCTGCCCGGTGAATAAAATAAGCTGCAACCCCTCCGGCCATAGATCCCACGCCGGCCTGCAGAAAAATGTGAGTGGGCTTTTTGGCGCCCATCTGCGCCTCAGCCTCCGCAGCCATCGTAAGATATCCTTCTATAATCCATGCGGGAATCTTTTCATACCCATCCCATGCTGTGTCCTGGATCAGAATCCATCCGTTTTGTTCGGCGAGACGGGAAGCGTAGCGGACGGTTTCGTCATAATTCATCTCCGTGATTTCTGCTGTTGCCGAGCCCGCCGCTTCAACAGCCCGTCTTCTCGCCTCGACAGTACCCTTTGGCATAAAGACATGCGCCCGGCAGCCGAAGATCTTAGCTGCCCAGGAAACACCTTTGCCGTGATTTCCGTCGGTCGCGGTGGCAAACGTAATACTGCTGCACGCCTTCCTGATTCTGTCATCTGAAAAGGAGGAATAATCTGCAGCATCCGCATCCAATCCCAGTTTTTCGCACAGAATGCGAAACATGCAGTAGCTCCCGCCCAAACCTTTAAACGCCTTCAGGCCGAATCGGGACGATTCATCCTTGACAAAAATCGAATCGACACCGTACCTCTCCGCAGCGCACCCCAGCTTCTCAAGATCAGTCCGGCGATAATCGGGAAGGCTTCGGTGAAAGCGTAAGGCTCTCTCTGCCGCCGCTTCATCAAAGCGTGACACATCGGTGTTTCCTATTGGCGTCTGCGCTAAAATGCGGAAATTCTCATAAAGATACTCTTTCATTGAAAAGATCTCCTTGGATATGAAAAGGACCTTGGATCTTGAAGATTCAAGGTCTGTTTGTTGCCTGCGGCAACAGCGGTGATCAGCAAGGTCTGCTCTAAGCCCTCTCGATTGTCGGGTGGATTACTCCGGCAGCTTGCAGACGTCAACCCACTCCAGGGCATTGGAATACCGGTACAGTTCATCCAGATTCAGCTCGATAGCGCTTGATGCGCTGCCGACAGCGGGGAAGACGGTGGTAAACCGCTTCAGGCTTTCATCCAGATACACATCCACACCGTCATTGATTCCGAAGGGGCACACTCCACCGATGGGATGGCCGATGAACGCCATTACTTCTTCCGGCGTCAGCATCTTTGCCTTGGCATGGAACTTTTCCTTATATTTGTGGTTATCAATTCTCGCATCGCCGGCAGCGAGAATCAGAATCGGTTTCTCCTCGGGGAGTTTGAAGGAAAGGGTTTTTGCAATGCGGGCCCCCTCAACCCCCAGCGCCTGTGCAGCCAGCTCAACCGTTGCGGAAGACACGTCAAATTCCCTGACGCGATCTTCCATTCCCAGAGCCCTGAAATATGCTCTGCCTTTTTCTATTGACACGTTCCGTTTCTCCGTATTGTTTATTTCCGTAATACCGGCAGATTGGGCGCGTGACAGAAAACTCAAATTGTGGAGCGTACCCGTCCCACGCGCAACCTGCTTTGCTTTTGTGCGAAAGTCAAATCAACCCTTCATCTCAAGCAGCTTCTGCTTCAGCTCGCCTTCGATCTTGGCAAGCTCCTGCTCTGCAGCGGAACGGCGTGCCCGCCCTTCATCCTGAATCTGGCGGACTTCTTCCAGCGTAGAGATCAGCTCAAGATTTGTCTTCTGCAGCGTCTCAATGTCCACCACACCGCGCTCTGCTTCCTTCGCAACATTGACACTGCCCTGATGCAGCTTCTCCGCATTCTTGATCAGCAGCTCGTTGGTCACTTCGCTGACCTCATGCTGAGCCTTCATTGCCTCATCGGAGTGATACATGGTCAGTGCCAGCACCATCTGGTTCTTCCAGAGGGGGATGGTGTTATTGATGGAGGTGCGGATCTTCTCGGTCATCAGAGAGTCATTGTTCTGAATCATACGGATCTGCGGGCCCATCTGGACGGAGATCATACGGGTGAGCTCCAGATCATGGATCTTCTTCTCAAAGCGGCCGATCATATTGGCAAAGTCGTTTGCAGCCTGCGCATCCTCCGGCAGATTGGACTCCTGTGCCTTCTTCTGCATGGCGGGCAGAACCTCATTGCGCAGCTCTTCAATCTTCAGCTTGCCGGCAAGAATGTACATGGTCAGTTCCTTCATGTACTCCTGATTCTTGTCGTACATCTTGTCCATGAGGGAAATGTCCTTCATCAGGACGATCTCATGGTTCTCCAGCGCTTCCACGATTTTATCAACATTCGCCTCTGCCACGTTGTACTGGGCTTTGAGAGACTCCATGTTGCTCTGGCCCCTCTTGAAGAGCGCCTTCAGGCCCTTTTCCTTCTCCTCAAACTTCATGCCCTTCAGCTGAACCACAAGGTCGGAGAGCATATTGCCGACTTCTCCCAGATCCTTCGTCTTCACGGTGCTGAGAGCAGCATCGGAGAACTCGGAAATGTTTTTCTGGGCAGCGGCGCCGTAATTCATCACCTGCTCGGTGTTCATCACGTCAATCTGAGAGGAAAACTCCTTCACAGCTGCCTGCTCTTCGGGAGAGAGCTTTTCCAGCTCAATCTTCTCCACTGCCGGCTCTTTCACTTCTTCTGCAGCCTGCTGAATTTCTTCCTCCAGGGTTGCAGCCTGAGCGGCTGCCTGCGCGCCGTTGGGATCGAGGGTCAGGGTAGGGATTGTTGTGTTTTCTGCCATAGTTTTTTATCCTTTCTGCTGTGCCGCAGCGGCACTGCTCTGTTGTGCTGCGCTTCCCGCAGCCTGTAGTTTTTCAAATTCGTTTCTGCCGGAAAGGCCTTCGCGCTCCAGCATCTGGTTCATTACATCAATATCTGTCTCAATGTCCAGTGCCTGATTCTCAAACAGCGAGTCCAGACGCTTTTTATAAGCGGCTATGGCCACATCCAGCATTTCGTTGATATTGTTCAGGCTCTTGTCAATGTTCTCGCCGTCAATGCCCTGAGAAGACATTCTGTCATAGGCGTTTAAAAGCTTGATCGTGGTGGGGAGATAATAACGGAAGAACTTTTTGATCTGCGGCACATCGGAGGGGTCTTCAATCGCATCCTTTGCGATTTTCTCCGTGATGTCCATAATCTCATCAATCTTACCCTGAACAGCGGGATCCGTAATCGTGGTCTTCAGCCGGCGCATTTCGCCCAGTGCCCTGTCGCCCTCTTCCAGAATGGGGTCTATTTTCTCCCCGTAGCTCTTTTTTTTCAGGCGCTCTCCGGCAGTCTTCCCGGCAGGGGCAGCTGCATTGCCCACACGCTCGCTGGTCTTTTTGGTGTTCGCCACATTGGATCTCTCTTCCGTTTTTTCCGCCTTTTCGGAACCGAAACGGATTTTGCCGATCTTCCGCAGCTTCCCGTAAAAATAACCCACTGCGGCGCTTACGCCCAGGTTGGTAAGAAATCCGCCCAGTGTGAAAGGGGAGAGGATGAAAACACTCATCAGCGCAAAGCAGGCAATAAACGCCGGAATCGTCCCTTTGGGAAATGAAATTTTCTTTTTTCCGCTGCCCATCTCCGTGCCCTCCGTTTCTGAATTCCATCATATTTTATTCTACTTTAATTCAGTAGTCAAGAGAAAGCGGATGAAAAATTGCCAAATCCGCCGGAGAAAACAGGTCACCAAAACCTGCAGCTTCATACATCTTTCATGCCGCTCCGGAACGGATGTTGCATCTGCCGGATGAAAGTGCTAAAATGACAAAACCGTAAATTGAATTCCGAAAGGTCTCTGATATGAACTCTTTTAAACAGAAGTGGGCAGGATATTCAGAAAAGAAAAAACGCATTCTCACCGCTCTTGCATGCATTCTTTGCTTTATCCTGCTGCTCTCGCTCTTTATAGCTCTGAAACTGGCAAGAATCCAGTATGATCCCGCACCGGAAACGGAACATGCGGAACCTGCTTCCACGCCCGCAGAAACGGATCAGCAATTCGCCGGGAAGGGGAGAAGCACTGTCAACATCCTCGTTCTCGGCACCGACCTGCCTCTACCCGGGACGGGAGACCTGGGCCGCTGTGACAGCACAACGCTCCTCTCTCTCAACCTCCTCACGGGGCAGATCAAGGCAATCTCCTTTGAGCGCGGCATCAGCATCTATATTCCTTCCATCTGGAGCTATGACCTGCTGACACACGTCTATTCCCATGAAGGCGCAACGGGAATGGTCAACGCAATTGAATCCAACTTCGGTGTTGACATTGACGGATATGTCCAGATCAACTTTGACACTTTCCCGCAGGTGGTTGATGCCATCGGCGGGGTGGACATTGATCTGACGGATGAGGAGGTCACTGCCCTGAATAACGAGGGATATATCTACGCCGGCGTCTGGACGCAGGCCTACGTCACCCCCGGCAGGAATCATCTGAACGGCCATGACACCCTGGAATATGCCCGGCTTCGCGCCGTGGACGATAACTTCGGCCGACAGCAGCGACAGCGCACGGTGATGCAGGCCATGCTGAAGCAGGTGCGAAAGCTCACCCTGTTCCAGATGAATCAGGCAGCCAATAAAATCCTTTCCCTGATTCACACCAACCTGCCAAAGATGACGCTTGTCCGCCTCATGCTTAACTCCGTCAAATTTGTGGGTGCCGATCTCCAGCAGCTCCAGGTCCCGGAAAAGAACGGCTCTACCGAATACACCATGTCCACCTTCAGCTATCAGGAGCAGAGGCAGCGGATTGCGGAATTCCTCGCCTGATCACCGCGCTATTCCTTTTTCTCTCTCTGCACTCGGATAAAACCTAAAACTGCACTTTACTGCACTCGCTGAAAAACAGCATGAAAAACCTTCTTCCCGCACAAATCGCAGGGAAGAAGGTTTTTCTGTTTTGAACATGATCAGGTTTCCCTGACAACATATCGTTCCATCACGCGATATAACGGCCTGTACAGCACCAGCGTCAGGATAAAATTGCTGATGCAGAACGTGATATCATACGGAATGCCCGACACCCACATGGCAAAAACCATATGCCAGCCGTTGATGATAAAATAGAGAATGTACATCAGCGGCCCGAAGCACAGCCCGTAGATTCCCGCAATAACCGCCCAGATAACGGCAGAATCATTGCTTCGGAAGATCATAGCGACCACAACGATCACCGGCCAGACATACAGATAGCTGAACCACCATATCCCGAAGCCAAAAACAAGCCCTTCCAGCATAATATACACGCCCACCGCATACAGGGCCTTCCAACCGAAAAACACAACGGTTAGAATGATAATCGTGGTGTTCAGGTTGACGTTCGGTATCGCAGCAAGCGCCGCCTTGGTTGCAAATATCAGCGCACCGATCAGTGCCAGCAGACAGAGTTCTCGAACCGAAAGCTGCTTACCAACCCGTTTTGAGGGTAAATTCATATTTGTCCCCGTTTTCAATCATCGTGTCATCCACACCGTAAAAGTGCTCTTCACCGTTTTTCGTGATGCACCACCACTGCTGCTGGCTGTCATCCGCAGTCTCACCGTCCACGGTAAGAACATAGAGGCCGTATTCTCCGTCCTCACCCTGAATGAGCTTTTCCTCATCGCAGGCACTTCTCAAAGTCTCGGCATCCGTGTGCAGTGTAAATACCTTCTTTGCACCGTCCCCGTGGATTACCTCCACCGTAACTGTTTTTGCCCCGACAGTCGCCGCAGGGCGATTCATCCACCAGACAATTCCGACGGTTATCACCAGAATGGCAAGAACCACCACAAGCAGAATCTGTTTTTTCTTATTCATTTCTCTTTCCTTCCTGTAGAACATCAATACGAGGCCAGATTATAGCACCGATGATGTCGGTTTGTAAATCGCAACTCCATTTCCGGGTGAAAACAGCTTTCATTTCAGCCGGTTACGGACTATTACAAAGTTTACAAAAGAATTGCTTGAAATCCAGTTGGATATGTTATATATTATTCAGAAAGAAGCTTAGGGATGCAAATAATTACAAATTGGTAAAAATATTTTTCAAAATCAGGAAAAATCCGCTTGCAATTCCGTTGCTTCTGTGTTACATTATGCATGTGCCGTCGTATGGCTGTGTTTTGCCATATCATCCGGTGCAATCCATCGCATATAATTTATTGTTATATGATCAATTCCCGGAGGGAAAAGAAAAGGAGACCTTAATTATGAAAAAAACGGTCAAGCTTTTAAGTTTCGTGCTGTTGGTCAGCATGCTCTTCAGCATGATGGCTGTCAGCGCGTCCGCAATCGTTAGTGATACCCCCGCAGGCAACGGCGGCGGAATCGTTCTAGGCGGCGGCGGAAATGCTTCTGTCAATTCCGGCGGCAGCCTGATCATCGGCGGCGACCAGCGCCCGGAGGATGATTCTCCGTTTACGGGTGTTCATGTAGATGAAGAAACCCGGGCGAAAAATTATGAGCAGACAATGAGCGAAGTCAAGGCTTCTAATTCTGCAAGTGTTGAAATGTATGCACAGGAAGCTGCCGCAAAATATATGAAGAAGGCAGACGGCGATTATAGTGGAATCATAGATTCTGAGTATACTCTTGTCCAGGAGAACGAAGACTTTCTGATGTATGTTCGCGACAACATTGAAAGTATCGATGAAGCAACACTTCAGACCGCACTCGATCTTTTCGGTGATAAAGCTGTTTACGGTACTGGAACCGGAGAAATAGATGAGGAAGCTGTTGAAGAAAGAAAAGAAGAAATTTCTTCTCAGCAGGATACTCTTTCCCCTCAGATCGATGCGCTCAGCGCTCAGATGAAGGAAATAGAAGATAGCCATGAAGATGACTCTTATCAGGATAGCGAAGAATATCAGGCTCTCCTCGCTCAGTATAATGCACTCGTAGATCAGTACAATGAACTCCAGGCTGAAAACGATGGCATTGATCAGTTTATGAGCGAAGGTGCAACTCTTCTTGCAGGCCCTAACACGCAACCTGTACTTCCTGCACAGATGGTTTCCAAGTTCAGTCAGGTTTGTCCTGGATATTCGAGCCTTGCCGAAGCAGTAGCAAGTGTTCCTTATAACAATGTACTCCGCTTCAACGGGAATTCCTTTGATATTTGCAACTCCACTGATTACAGAATCACCGTTGATCTTCATTCGGCAACGATAGATGCCAGAGCATGTCAAGCTGCATTCACCATCCGAGCCGGTCGATATGGTGGGACAGTTACCTTCACGAACGGTACTATTGTCGGTGATGGTTTCTATGTATATAGCGGCGGTGTCCTGAATCTCGGCGGGCTTGTCAATGGTAACTATGTTGACATTACTGTATATGCTGACCAAAACGCTGTTTATGTTGATGCTGGTGGTACTGCTGTAATCGGACAGGGGACCACACTTGTTGGTGGAATACCCGGAGTAGAAAATCCTACAGCTACGACATATAAACTCGATGGTACAAAATATACGCATTATAGTTCTGAGCCAGTTGTTTATATCAGAGATGGTGGTGTTGTCAAAATGACAGGTGGCACTATCATTGCAGGCAGTGTAGATGGGACTGGTGATGCACGTCCTGAAAACTATGCCATTGAAGTAGCTGGCCCCAGTACCCTTGAAATCTCCAGCAGTGTAGCTGAAATAAGAAGTAACAATCCAAGTGCACCTGCAATTTATGGCCACAATGGGGCTACAATCAAGATGCATGCAGGATATGTATATGGACCTACAGGTATTGCGGTAGCTGGCGAAACTACCCAGCTTACTGTTAACGGAGGTGCAATCACTGGTTACGGTCCAGCAACAAATACTCTGAATTCTGGTGCCGCAATTGCAGTAGTAGGAACAAGCGACACAAGTGCTGAAGACGGCAACGATAGCCCTCTGGTTTATGTGAATTCCGGTACACTTCGCTCGGAGAGAAATGCAGGTATTACATTGGTACCTGACCGTGCCGCTGACAGAGGTCTTGTAACAAGAATAGCTGTGGACGACGTTAATGTTACAATTCAGGAAAAGAATGGGGAAAAGAGCGATTATGCGCAGGCATTGTTCGTAGCAACCGTAAACGGGACTCAATCCTATGGATTTAGTTCAATAGACGCCTTAAACACTTTCATCCCTTCTGTTGCAGCAGGCTCTACAGTAGATATCAAGATGCTTAACGACGTCATGACAGATATTTCTATTCTGTTTGATACACCTGATCTTACAATCGTCTTTGATGGTAATGGCCATCGGATCAGAACTGTTAATAAAGATGGTGTAGATATTGTCGAAGGAGATGTAACAATTAAAAATGTCTACTTCGATGGCGATCATAATGGCGATGGTGTTGCAGTATCTGGAAATGCAACTGCACACGTAGGACCTAGTGTTATAGTAGGACATTATGTACACGGCATCAGTGCAAAAGATGATTCTAATGTCACTGTTAACGGCATCGAAATAGAAGCGCACAATGTTACTGGTATTTATGCAGCCGGCAACAGCAACATGACCGTATTCATGTGCAAGAATGATTCTCGTATTCCGGTTGACGTATCAACATCTCCCGCATTTGCAGGTACATTCAGAATAGATGGTGGTTGGTTCGCATACAAACAGGATGAAGATCATCCTAATGTAGCAAGGACTAAAGTTGCAACCTATGTTGATCCTGATTATGCATACGTGAAGTATGTCGAAAAAGATCGTTACTACGAAGTCCTGTACAATGATACTCCCAACGTAGAAATTGACACAACCATCACTACCCGTTACGGTAATGAACCGCAGCCTGATGGTACCGTAATTCCGTACATCATCTATGATAAGAGCAATCCGGATCCGATTGTCTTCAAAGAAGTTGCTCCGAAACTTGTACAGATTGATGCTGTGGGCATTATCACGAAAGATGGCAAAGTTGTAGAAACCGGCTTTGTATACCCGATCTTTACTGCTGAAAAAGGCAGAACCGGAACCATCCGGATTCCTGACAGGGCAGTTCTTGAAGACCTCCCGTCCGGTCGTTATGATCTTAGATTCACATTCCACGATGTTAAAACTGGTTATGTGATGCAGGACAAACTCCGTCTCTATGTCTTCCCGAAGTATGCAGGACTCTTTGCAGTTCCTAATACTAAGGATATTAGCCCGAGCATGGCTTCCGGAGATACTACAATCCCGCCTGCAGTCGAGATCTTTAACGGAAACATTGTTGAATATCTCAACAACAACTTCGATCTCATCAAGACCAAGACGGCATACCCGATTGGCGCTGTCGGTTGGAACGTAGCGGTTGTTACCAGTGAGCTTCCTGACAAGGTCACCATCGGCAATGCAGCCGACAACACCAACTCGATTCTCCTTGAGAACTACATCTACAATGGTCTGAGCGGTAACGCTGCAGAAGATCGCACCACATGGGGTGTTGTACCTTCCGGTCCGTACAAAGACTACTACTTCTACATCATCTCCTATGCAGATCTGAACAACCTCTCCGCCGGACAGAACTGGGTCTTCCTGAACTGGAACGGCATGGACGGTGCTCTGAAGAATCTGCCGCTCACCATCAAGAATGACTATGTCTCCATCAGCCCGACCACGGTGAAGTGGAGCAAGATCAACGGTGATGTAACCTTCACCATCCGTCCGACCTGCGATGCAGTTTACATCGACGGCGAGCTCGTTCCCAGCGGATACTGGACCTATGATCCGAGCACTCACGTAATGACGCTGAAGGGCACCTACCTCGGAGCTATGGACGCGAAGGACCACATGCTGGAAGTTGTCACCGGCCTTGGCAAGGCAAGCGCTACGATCACCACAGGCATGGGCCTGATGGCCAACGGCATTGACTACCACGTCTACGGCCAGAACCGTGTGGTAAGCTTCGCAGCATCCGACCGTATCAACCAGGACGGCGGCGTGTGGATCGGTTCTTCCAACCCGACAAGGCTTGATCCTTCCGCTTACACCTGGAACGGTACCAACGGCTTCACTCTCAACTCCGCATTCCTCAACAGGCTGGCACTCGGTACGTACTATATCTCTGCTTACGTCTACAACGGCAGCAACGGATATAACTACACCACCACCACCTTCCGCGTGATCTCCGCAACGCAGGCATCCAACAACCCGGCCACGGGTGATGACAGCAACATCACCCTCTGGCTTGTGATCCTGGCCCTCTCTGCAGTGGCAATTGTTGTGATCGCAGTACCTCAGTTCAAAAAGAAAAAGGGAATGCACTGATCCGGTAAACCGGTAAAACAAAAGAACGAAAGGGGAGAGAAATTCTCCCCTTTCCAATCCCGAAAGTGAAAAAGAAAGCCGCCGCAACTCTTTGCGGCGAAGAAACAAGCAGCACAGGGAGAGAAAAATGAAAAGAATAATCTGTGTCATTCTTGCATTTGTATTTGCCTTCGGCATGAGTTCCTATATCAACAACCTGGCTGCAGTGACGAACCCGGGGTCTGTACCGGCCGCTGCAACACAGGAAGCAGCGCCTGTCGCCCTCTCTCCGTCAACCGCTGAAGAACCTGCTCCGCTCGCGGAAGAAAACAAAAATGTACCCGCTGAGCCTGTTCGGGAAATTGCGGCTGAAAGTCCCGATTCCGGTGACATCTTCTACGAGATGATCAACAACGTGGACAAGTACAGCGGACAGCTTTACGAGCTTGACGGTATTCTCCACAGTGACGGGGAAGAGATCTATCTCGGCCACATGCTGGAAAGCGGCAAAGAGCTTTACCTGCCGCTTCGGTATATGATGAAGGACATCGCGGACGAAACCATGGTGAGAGTCACCGGCGTTGTCAGCTCGGATGATTCCGATGGTGAGAAAATCACCGTTCTGGATGTCGTCACAATCGAGAAGATTTAATCCTCAAAACCAGATATGAAACCCACCGCCGCATCCGAATGCATGTTCGGGTGCGGTTTTCTGTTTCAGGAGCCTCTCCTGAAAAAATTGGAAAAAGAAGTTGACATAAAAATATAATGTGATTATAATATATTATGTTAATTTCAAAATAACGGTACGAAGGAGAGACCTAACATGAAAAAATTGATTAGCATCCTGCTGCTGGTCTGCACAGTCCTGTCCTGCTTTACCATTCAGGCTTTTGCAGACACCGATTATTCCCCCTACAGTGAACAGATCACCGCCAAAAAAGGCGATTCCTTTGTTTCCCTGTGCAAAAGCAGAGGCCTGGATTATGACGCTGACCTGACTGCCATTCTGATTCTGAACAGCTTCGTGAAAGAGATTTCTCTTGAAAAGGTGGCAATCGGCCAGACAATCATTCTCCCGAAGTCTGACGATGATGCCAAAAAGATTGTTGCCCTTCATGACCAGACCTGCCCTGTCGGAGCCATCGAATATAAGGTTAAGAAAGGGGAGACCCTCTTTAAAATCTGCCAGGCACTGAACCTGAACTACAATACTTCCCTGGATACAATTGTGAAGCTGAACGGCTGGGAGAGCGAGAAGGACGCAGACAAAATCATGGCCGGCCATATCGTTTATCTGCCTCTGGATCTGCCGATTATTCCCGCCGGGACCGGCGTTGAAGGCCCCATCAAGGAAGACCGTCTGGAGTACTACCTGGTTCGTCATACCATGGGCCCGGGAGAGACTGTCAACGGTGTCTGCGATGCTCTCGGAGCAACCTATTCCGTACAGGTGGAAGATATCTTCATGGCCGTCAACGGGATTGAAAATCTCAATACCGTGCAGGCAGGCAAGAGCTATCTCTTCCCGTCCGCAAAATATGAAAATGTGGAATATGTGGTTTATTCCCACAAAATCGCTACCGGCGATACTGCCGGAAAGCTCTGCAAAAAGTATGGCGTGAATTACGCTTCCGTTGAGGAGCTTCTTGTGAGCCTGAATCCTCATCTTGATCTGGATGCCATTCCTCTCGGCGGCAAGATCTATCTGGTCAGCAGATCGTCCGCATCCGCATAACAATTCACACATTCAATTTATCATGACCAAAAAGGCAGGAGGCAACTCCTGTCTTTTATTTTTAACGATATTTTGTAGATTCTCACAATTTTTTTTCAAAATCGCATCCCCGTTTAGTGCTATTTTATACAAATCTGCAGGCTTCACAAGCCCTGAAATTTGTGTTAAAATAGCGACGTTTCCAAAGGAGGATACGACTATGAACAAAGAATATCCCGTGATTGATTCCCTCGAAGCATTGGAAGAGGAGATTGCTCGTGTAAAGGCCGCCCAGAAGATTTATTCAGGCTATACACAGGAGCAGGTGGACAAGATTTTCCTTGCAGCCGCCACAGCCGCCAACAAGGCACGCATTCCGCTTGCCCGAGCTGCTGTGGATGAAACCCACATGGGCATTGTGGAAGACAAGGTGATTAAAAACCACTTTGCCGCTGAGTATATTTACAATGCCTATCGCAATACCAGAACCTGCGGCGTTATTGAAGAGGACAAGGCATACGGCATCCGCAAGATAGCAGAGCCTCTCGGCCTCATCTGTGCCATCATCCCGACCACAAACCCCACCTCCACAGCTATTTTCAAGACGCTTCTCGCCCTGAAGACCCGCAACGGTATTATCATCAGCCCGCATCACCGTGCTAAAGACAGCACTGTCGCTGCTGCAAAGGTTGTGCTGGAAGCTGCTGTTGCAGCCGGCGCTCCCGAGGATATTATCGGGTGGATCAATGCACCGTCCCGTGAAATGACGCGGCTTCTGATGAAAGAGGCTGATATCATTCTGGCCACCGGCGGCCCCAGCATGGTGAACGCGGCATATTCTTCCGGCACACCCGCCCTCGGCGTAGGCGCAGGCAACACGCCGGCAATCATAGACGATACGGCAGACATTCTGCTTGCCGTCAACTCCATCATTCATTCCAAAACCTTTGATAACGGCATGATCTGTGCATCCGAGCAGTCGGTTATTGTGCTGGATAAGATTTATGATGCCGTTCGCCATGAGTTTGCCGCCAGAGGCTGCTACTTCCTCAACCCTGAGGAAACGGAAAAAGTTCGCAAGACCATGATTATCAACGGAGCTCTGAATGCCGGCATCGTCGGTCAGAGCGCTGCTAAAATTGCCTCTCTTGCTGATGTTAAGGTGCCCGAAGGCACAAAGATTCTGATCGGCGAGGTGGAATCTGTGGACCTCTCCGAAGAGTTTGCGCACGAAAAGCTCTCTCCCGTTCTGGCCATGTACCGTGCGAAGGATATCCAGGATGCATTTGCCAAGGCGGAGAAACTGATTGACGACGGCGGACTGGGGCATACATCTTCCATTTACCTCAACACTGCAACCGAGCAGGCGAAGCTGGAGGAGTTCCAGCAGCGGATGAAAACCTGCCGTATCGTTGTGAACACCCCGTCATCTCACGGCGGTCTCGGCGATCTCTATAACTTTGCCCTTACCCCGTCTCTCACACTGGGATGCGGCTCCTGGGGCGGAAACTCCGTTTCGGAAAACGTGGGTGTAAAACATCTGCTCAACATCAAAACAGTTGTGGAAAGAAGGGAGAATATGCTTTGGTTCCGTGCTCCGGAGAAGATTTACATCAAGAAGGGCTGTCTCCCGGTAGCTCTCAATGAGCTGAAAGAAATGGGGAAGAAGCGTGCGTTTGTTGTAACCGGCCCTCATCTTTACAAGACCGGCGCAGCAGATCCGATTTTTGCCAAACTCACCGAGCTGGGCATCCAGTATACCTGCTTCTTTGATGTCCCCAACGACCCGACACTTGCCTGTGCCAAGCAGGGTGCAGCCCAGATGACATCCTTCAAGCCTGACACCATCATTGCTATGGGGGGAGGATCGCCCATGGATGCAGCAAAAATCATGTGGGTGATGTATGAGCATCCTGAAGCTGACTTTGCCGACATGGCCATGCGTTTCTCCGACATTCGCAAACGTATCTATAAATTCCCGAAGATGGGCGAGAAGGCCTACTTCATCGCGGTTCCCACCTCCGCCGGTACGGGCAGCGAGGCAACGCCTTTTGCGGTCATTACCGACGAATCCACCAACATCAAATATCCTCTGGCCGACTATGAACTGATGCCGAATATGGCGATTGTCGATGTGGATTATCACATGACTGCCCCGAAGGGTCTGACTGCTTCTTCCGGCATTGACGCCGTGTCCCACGCTCTGGAGGCTTATGCATCCGTCATGGCCACAGACTATACAGACGGCATTGCCCTACGCGCACTGAAAAATCTCTTCGCCTATCTGCCGCGTGCCTATCAGGACGGCTCGGATGTGGAAGCCCGCGAAAAGGTTGCCAACGCAGCTACTATGGCAGGTATGGCATTCGCCAATGCCTTCCTCGGCGTGATGCACTCCATGGCCCATAAGCTGGGTGCTTTCCATCATATTGCCCACGGCCTTGCCAATGCCCTGATGATGGACGAAGTCATTCGCTTCAACTCTGCCGAGGCTCCCACAAAAATGGGGACCTTCCCGCAGTATGACCATCCGCACACCATGGCGCGCTATGCCGAGGTGGCAGATTATCTCGGGTGCGGCGGGCGCACGGATGAGAAAAAGGTAGAAAATCTGATCAAAAAGATTGATGAGCTGAAGGCTGAAATCGGCATCAAACCCACCATTCGCGACTACGTTCCGGATGAGGAAGCCTTCCTCAGCACGCTGGATGAAATGGTTGAGCAGGCCTTTGACGACCAGTGCACGGGTGCAAATCCCCGTTATCCGCTGATGAGCGAAATCAAGCAGATGTATCTCAATGCCTACTATGGCAGAAGTTTTAAAGAAACCCCCAAGCCCGACGAGACACAGCTGGAGAGGAGATAAAAAATGAATCTGAACAATGTTATTGCCGAGAGAAAAACAAAAACCATCTATCGTGACGGCGATAAATGCATCAAGGTGTTCAACCACAGCTTTTCCAAGGCAGATATTCTCAACGAGGCCCTTAACCAGGCCAGAGTGGAAAACGTCGGCCTGAATGTTCCGAAGATTCTGGAAGTTACAACCATTGAGGGGCAGTGGGCTATTGTCTCGGAGTTCATAGAAGGCACAACGCTCTCTCATCTGATGCGGGACGATCCCGCAAACAAAGAGCAGTATCTGGACACACTGGTTGAAACGCAGATGCTCATCCACTCCCGCCGCTGCCCGTTGCTGAACCGGCTGAAGGATAAAATGAACCGTAAGATCCTCTCTGCCGATCTGGAGCCCGTTACCCGCTATGAACTGCTCATCCGCCTGGAAGGCCTGCCCACCCATGACAAGCTCTGCCACGGTGACTTCTGCCCATCCAACGTGATTATCACGGAAGCCGGTGAACCCTATATCATTGACTGGGCCCATGCCACCCAGGGCAATGCCTCGGCAGATGCAGCACGTACCTTCCTCACATTTAATCTCTCCGGTGATGCGGAGACTGCAGACCGGTATCTGGATCTCTTCTGCGAAAAGAGCGGAACCGAGAAGCGCTATGTGCAGAAATGGATGCCGATTGTAGCCGCCTCCCAGTCTGTAAAAGGGAATATGGAGGAGCGTGATTTCCTCCTCCGCTGGGCAAACGTAGTCGATTACGAATAAAACTTCCGATCCTCCGGTGCGTTTTCGTGCCGGAGGATTTGTTAACATTATCAGATTGCGAAAGCGGTCAAATCGTGCTATAATGCTCTGAATTTGTCAATTTGGAGGACATCATATTGGAACTTTCTATACAGGCGAAGCCTGTAACGGAGAAAATATTTCTCATAGATTTTGAAAACGTACATGAAAAAGGTCTGGAAGGAATCGGCCAGCTGGGCCCCCAGGATACCGTCCACCTGTTTTATACCAAAAACGCAAGCAAAATCAGCCTGGATATTCTCAGTGAAATTCAGGCAAAGCTGAAGTTTCACAAAGTGAATGTGGGCAAACAGTCTCTCGACATGCAGCTTGTCAGTTATCTCGGCTTTCTGATCGGAACCATCGGGAAGGAACCGGAATACATCATTGTCAGCAATGATACCGGTTTTGTCAACACCCTTGCTTTCTGGGGCGAGAAGGACACAAAAATTTCCCAGATGAAGTCCATGAATTTCACAAAGCCGGAGGAGGCAGCACATCCTGTTCAGGCTCCCGTGCGGACAACATCCGGCCGTACTGCTTCCGGGCGGTCACCCTATCGTGCCCGTTCCATCCAGATGAACCAGCACTCTTCTCCGGTGTCTCCCGCACCCGTTCAGGCCGCGGTAACAGCTCCTGCGCCTGCCGCCTCTGTTGTACCTTCTCAGCCTGCCCCGGCTCCCGTGGCGGCTAAGCAGGCTTCCCAGTCTGCTCCGGCAGCTGTTCCTGCCGGCAAAACGGCACCGCAGAGCTCGGCTATTGCAGAGGAGGCTTCTCCTGTTCATCCCCAGGAGACTCCGGTTTCTCATCCGCCTGTTCGCGGGGCAACGGAGAAAACACAGATCAACAACAAAATCACCGTCGCCCTGCGGGACAGAAAAGTGGAAGGGGAGAAAATCGGAAAGGCTACGGGAGCTGTCATGAAGCTCTACGGCACCAGAAACTTCCGCCAGGCAGCCTACCGGGAGATTATCAAGCTGTTCGGCCAGAAAGAAGGGCTTGAGATTTATAACATCATTCGTCCCATCCTGACGCCTTCAGGCAAGCCGGCTGCGAAAGCTTCCAAAGAGCCTGCCGGTTCCGTTGCTCCTGCTCCGGCAGCTCCGGCCGCCGAATCACCGGTTTCAGCAGATTGACATCCGCATTTCTGCATGGTAAGATACTATGATCATGTTTTAGGGAGAACCTTATGCCAGACCTGAAAGAAGAAATCAGACGCAGAAGAACATTCGCCATTATTTCTCATCCGGACGCCGGTAAAACCACGCTGACGGAAAAGCTTCTTCTCTACGGCGGGGCGATTCAGACCGCCGGATCCGTAAAAGGGAAAGCCACCAGCCGCCATGCCGTGTCTGACTGGATGGATCTGGAAAAACAGAGAGGTATTTCCATCACCAGCTCTGTTCTTCAGTTTGAATACGAGGGTTACTGCATCAATATTCTCGATACCCCGGGACACCAGGATTTCTCTGAAGATACTTACCGTACTCTGATGGCTGCCGACTCTGCCGTCATGGTGCTGGATGCCGCAAAAGGCATCGAGCCCCAGACCAGAAAACTTTTCAAGGTCTGCGCCATGCGGAATATCCCGATTTTTACCTTCATCAACAAAATGGACCGGGAAGCCCGTGATCCGTATGAGCTGATGGAGGAGCTGGAAAATGAATTCGGCATCGGCACCTATCCCATCAACTGGCCCATCGGTTGTGGTCAGGATTTTAAAGGCGTTTATGATCGGGAAACCCGAAAGATTCTCGCCTTCACCGATGCCCACAGAGGACAGAACCGGATTCGTGCCACTGAAATCCAGGCTGATGATGTGGAAACAGTGGATGCATTTATCGGGCAGAAGCTTCGCTCTACGCTCTTCGACGACATTGAGCTGATCGACGGAGCCGGATATGATTTTGATCTGGATCAGGTTCACGCAGGTAAGCTGAGCCCGGTGTTTTTCGGATCTGCACTGAACAATTTCGGTGTGGAGGAGTTCCTTGAGCATTTCCTGAAGATGACCCTCTCTCCGCTTCCGCGCATGGCAGGGGAGACTCCGGTTGATCCTTTTGATCCCGGTTTTTCCGCTTTTGTTTTTAAAATCCAGGCCAACATGAACAAAGCCCACCGTGACAGGATTGCCTTCATGCGCATCTGTTCCGGCAAGTTTGAACGCGACAGAGAATACTATCACGTTCAGGGCGGTAAGACGCTCCGCCTTGCCCAGCCGCAGCAGCTGATGGCATCCGACCGTGCCATTATTGATGAGGCCTATGCGGGCGATATCATCGGTGTGTTTGATCCGGGCATTTTCTCCATCGGAGATACCATCTGCGAAAAAGGCATGGACATTGCCTTTGCCGGTATCCCCACATTTGCTCCGGAGCATTTTGCCGCCGTTGAGCGAATCGACACCATGAAGCGCAAGCAGTTTGAAAAGGGGATCGAGCAGATCGCCCAGGAAGGTGCCATTCAGATCTTCCACGCACCCAACACCGGCTTTGAAGAAGTGATCGTCGGTGTGGTAGGTGTTCTCCAGTTTGAAGTTCTGGAATACAGGCTGAAAACAGAGTACGGCGTGGAGATTCGCCGCAGAGATCTGCCCTTCGAAGCAATCCGATGGGTAGAAAATGAGGATCTGGATATTTCCGCTCTCAATCTGACCAGCGACACCCGCTGGGTGCAGGATTTCAAAGGAAATAACCTTCTCCTCTTCACCTCACCCTGGTGTGTCAACTGGGCTTTGGATAAAAACACAGGGCTTGAACTTCGGGAGTTTTCCGAGAACTGATTCTTTACTTTCCTGACAATTATTTCAATTTTGAAAGGCGGTAAGGCAGATGGACGAAAATATTCAGAAACTGAAAGAGCTGATTGCCGAGAGCGACAATATCGTCTTTTTCGGCGGTGCGGGTGTTTCAACGGAAAGCGGAATTCCCGATTTCAGAAGTGTGGACGGGCTTTATAACCAGGAATGGAAATATCCCCCGGAAACCATACTGAGTCATACCTTCTTTGAACGTCATCCCGACGAATACTACCGTTTTCACCGTGCCAAACTGGTTGTTGAAAACGTGCAGCCCAACACTGCTCATAAAAGGCTGGCATCACTGGAGGCTGAGGGAAAACTGAAAGCCGTCATCACCCAGAATATTGACGGGCTGCATCAGGCTGCCGGCAGCAAAAACGTGCTGGAACTGCACGGGAGTATTCTCCGTGCCTACTGCTCCCGCTGCGGCAAGCCGTACCCCGCCGAACGGATGAATCACGGAACCGGAATTCCGAAGTGTGACTGCGGCGGTGTGATCCGGCCGGATATCGTGCTGTATGAAGAGCCCCTCGATAATGAAATCATGTCAAAGGCCATCAGCTATATCCGTCACGCAGACGTGCTGATTATCGGCGGGACAAGTCTGAATGTCTACCCGGCTGCCGGCCTGATCAACTATTATCGCGGCCATAAGCTGGTTCTGATCAATCTCAGCGCCACCCCGTTTGACAGCTATGCAGATCTGATTATTCATCAGAAAATCGGAGAGGTTTTTTCGCAGGTTTAAAGCAGCATCCGGCAGATGCAGGCCTGTATTCGTCCTTTCCGGCTCGTCGCGTTTCGGTGATTGATGTTGCGAAAGGGCAAAGATCGTGCTATAATGCCGATTTATCAAATCTTGGATTGAGGGATACCAATTGGGAAAACTGATTGTTCTGGAAGGAATTGACGGCAGCGGAAAGAGCACCCAGTACCGGCTTGTCTGTGAGAGGCTACAGTCGGACGGCATTGCATTTTCCCACATCGTCTTTCCCCGCTATGATAAAGAGAGCAGTGCCCTTGTCAGGCTCTATTTGGGCGGTGCCTTCGGTAACCGCCCGGAGGACGTAAACGCCTATACTGCATCCACCTTTTATGCGGTGGATCGGTTTGCCTCCTACCGGGAAGACTGGGGTGAGACCTATCACAACGGCGGTCTGATTCTTTCCGACCGTTATACGACTTCCAATGTTGTCCATCAGGGTTCAAAACTCCCCGATGAAGAGCTGCCCGCTTTTTTTGCCTGGCTCAGTGATCTGGAATTTCAGAAGATGCTTCTTCCCAAACCGGATCTCGTGGTCTATCTGGACACCACGGTTGATCTCTCTCTCTCAAGGATGAAACATCGTCAGCAGGAGACCGGCACAAAGGCAGATATTCACGAAAAAGATGTTTCCTACCTTGCAAAATGTCTCCACACGGCTGAGCTTGCATGCGATTATTTCGGTTGGCAGCGTATCTCCTGTCTGGATGCTTCCGGGCAGGAACGGCCTCTGGAAGAAAAGAGCGAGGAGATTTACAGCCTGATCCGAAGTGTGATCTGACGGAGGTTTTTATGCCCGACGAAAGGGAAAAAAGAAATACCGCAGCACCCGGCAGGGCATTCAAACCCCTTTCTCCGCTGGAGGAGGAGGTGAAGAGCCCCCGGAAAGGTCGCGACCCTGTGCCGATCAAAAGCAAAAAGGAACAGAGCGAAGTTCCCTACACCGCCCCCTCCAAGCTGAGAAGGCGGGAACAGCGCTCCGGCTGCCTCGGCGGGTTCATGTATTTTATGTTTATTATCTGCCTTTCCGTTGCGCTGGCATTCTTTGCCTGGATGGCAGCCAGTGACGTTATGGCATTGAACAAGCAGAACTTCATGACCATTGTGACGCTGCCCACCTCGGCGTTTACTTCCGAAACCGTTCTGGAAACAAAGGAAGACGGCACGTTGGAGGAAAAAACCGTCACGCATGCCGATCTGAGCTATGTCAGCAATACACTGCATCAGGCCGGCCTCGTGCAATACCCCTGGCTGTTTGAGTTTTTCTGTAAAATATCCAATGCGGATACCAAGCTGGATCCCGGAGAATATCAGCTGAAGTCAACCTATGATTACCGTGCTCTCGTGCAGAGCATGCGGGAAGGCGCAGGCGGCATGGTCACGGTGGATGTTACCATACCGGAAGGCTTCACCATGCTGGACATTTTCCGCCGTCTGGAGGAAAACAAAGTCGCGTCCTTTGATGCCTTTATGTCCGCTGCTGCTGATTATAACTTCAAGTATGATTTCCTGGACAGCTCCGGATACGGCGGCGCAACACGGCTGGAAGGTTATCTCTATCCCGACACCTATCAGTTCTATGTCAACATGGAACCCTCTTCCGCCATCAACAAGCTGCTGAACAACTTCTATTACAAATATAATGCCGACATGATCTCGCAGACCGAAAAAATGGGTCTGTCGATCAAGGACGTTATCACCGTGGCTTCCATCATCGAAAAGGAAGCCAAGCTGGAAGATGACCGGGCCTATGTTGCCTCCGTTATCTATAACCGTCTGGTGGCAGGCATGAGCCTCGGTATGGATTCCACCATTCTCTACCTCTACCAGGATCATGAAGGGGAGCCTACGGCAGAGATGCTTGCAGATAACTCCCCTTATAACACACACATCAATTCCGGCCTGCCTCCCACACCGATTTGCAACCCCGGCATGGCCTCGATTACCGCCGCTCTGAATCCTGCAGAGAGCAATTTCTATTACTTCTATGCAGATTACGACACCGGCAAACTGAATTTCTTTACATCCTACGATGAGTTCGTGAATTATGCCAACACACATCCCAATCCAACATCCTGAACTTGAACTTCTTTCTCCCGCCGGAGACTATGAACGCCTTGTCATGGCCGTTCAATACGGTGCTGACGCCGTATATCTGGCAGGCAGAGAGTTCGGCATGCGGGCTGCCGCTGCAAATTTTGACAACGATACCCTTATCCGCGGTGTGGAATATGCACACCGGGCGGGCGTAAGGGTCTATGTCACATGCAACACACTGCCGCGAGAAGACGAGCTGCAAAGGCTCCCGGAATATCTGGCATTTCTGCAGTCGGCAGGCGTGGATGCCCTGATTATCGCAGATCTCGGTGTCCTTTCTCTGGCACAAAAATACGCCCCCCATGTTAAAAAGCATGTCAGCACCCAGCTGGGTGTTGTCAACAGTGCTACGGCAAACTTCCTTTACGAGCAGGGGGCCGACACGGTGGTTCTTGCAAGGGAGCTGTCCCTCGACGAGATACGTCAGATACGCGTCAACACCCCGAAGAATCTTCGCCTGGAAGCATTTGTGCACGGCGCTATGTGCGTCTCCTTCTCCGGCAGGTGTCTGCTTTCCAACTATCTTGCAGACAGAGATGCCAATCGCGGGCAATGCGCCCAGCCCTGCCGGTGGAAATACCATCTTGTGGAGGAGACCCGCCCGGGAGAGTATTTCGAAATTTCGGAAGATAAGGGCACCTATATTCTCAACTCCAATGATATGCGCATGATAGAGCATCTGCCCGAGCTGATTGATGCAGGCATTACAAGCTTCAAGATAGAAGGGCGGATGAAGAGCGCTTATTATACCGCTATCATCACCAATGCTTATCGGCATGCCATTGATGCCGCTTTGCTGGGTGAACCGCTGGATCCCGTCTGGATCGCAGAGACGGAGAAAGTGAGCCACCGGAATTACAGCACGGGGTTCTTTTTCGGCTATCCCGGTCAGCATTACGGTTCCTCCTCCTATTCTCAGACGGCAGATATTGTGGCCGTGGTTGAATCCTGTGATGAAGAGGGGAATGCGCTGCTGACGCAGCGTAATCGCTTCTTCGCAGGTGATATTCTGGAGCTGATGAACCCGGATACCGTTCCGGTTTCTTTCCGGGCCGATCACCTCACCGATGAGGACGGGCAGGAGATTCCGGATACGCATCGTGCCATGATGCCGTTTCGCATGAAGCTTCCCATGCCCGTACCGCCATTCACCATCATTCGCAAATCCCGCTAAAGCAAGTATCCCTTCATTTTATTTGTTATTTTTAATCTCCGGAGGTAATCAACTATGCATCCTTATCACGGTCTGAACGAACTGCGCGAGATGTTTCTCAGCTTTTTTGAAACCAAAGGGCATCTCCGCCTTCCCAGCTTCTCTCTTGTTCCCCAGAATGATGCCAGTGTTCTTCTGATTAACGCAGGCATGACTCCCATGAAGCCTTACTTCAGAGGCGAAGAAGAGCCGCCCTGCCACAGAATCTGCACCTGCCAGAAGTGCATCCGCACCGGCGACATTGAAAACGTCGGCAAGACGGCACGCCACGGCACCTATTTTGAGATGCTGGGCAACTTCTCCTTCGGGGATTATTTCAAGCATGAGGCAATAGCCTGGAGCTGGGAGTTCCTGACCTCTCCCGAATGGGTCGGGCTGGAACCGGACCGTCTCTATCCCTCCGTCTATCAGGATGATGATGAGGCTTTTGATATCTGGAATAAAGAGATCGGTATCGCTCCGGAACGAATCTTCCGTTTCGGCAAGGAAGATAATTTCTGGGAACACGGCGCAGGCCCCTGCGGTCCCTGCTCTGAAATCTACTATGACCGCGGTGAGGAATTTGGATGCGGCAAGCCCACATGCACCGTCGGCTGCGACTGCGACCGTTACATCGAAGTCTGGAACAACGTCTTCTCCCAGTTTGACAATGACGGCCACAACAACTACACCGAGCTGAAGCAGAAGAACATCGACACCGGCATGGGCCTTGAGCGTCTTGCCTGCGTCTGCCAGAATGTGGGCTCTCTCTTCGATGTTGACACCGTGATGAACATTACCAACAAGGTCAGTGAAATCACGGGTGCCTACTACGGAAAAGATCATAAGACCGACGTTTCTCTCCGTGTCATTACCGATCATATCCGTTCTTCCGTCTTTATGATCAGCGACGGTATTCTTCCCTCCAATGAGGGCCGCGGCTATGTCCTGCGTCGCCTGATGCGCAGAGCCGCACGTCACGGCAAACTGCTTAATGTAAACGAGGCATTTCTCTGGAAGATCGTGGATACCGTTGTGCACGAGAACGAGTGCCAGTATCCCGAACTCCGTGAGAAGGAGAACTATATCATCTCTGTCATCCGCCATGAGGAAGAGAACTTCAACCGGACCATCGATGCCGGCATGGCAATCTTCAAAGATCTGCTGGAAGAGCACAAGGCAAAAGGGGAGAACGTATTCTCCGGTGCCGACGCTTTCCGTCTCTATGATACATTCGGCTTCCCGCTGGATCTCACCATTGAGATGTGTGCTGATGAAGGCATGACAGTGGATGAAGACGGCTTCCACACTCTGATGGAAGAGCAGCGTATTCGTGCCCGTGAAGCAAGGAAAGCTCTGGGTGACCTGGGCTGGGCCGGCATGGAATTCGGCAAAGAGATTCCCGATACCGAGTTTGTCGGATATGATGCGGAAAGTGCAGAAGGCAAAATCCTTGCCATCGTTTCGGAAGGGGAGCAGGCTTCTGACCTCTATGACGGTGACGACGGAATCCTTGTCCTGGATCGGACGGTTCTCTATGCGGAAATGGGCGGCCAGGAGGCTGACCACGGAACCATTTCCTGCGGCGACGCCGTGTTTACGGTGTCCAACGTCATTCGGAACAAGGGCGGCAAATACATGCACTACGGCCGTCTTTCCGGCGGAACACTGAAATTGGGCGACACGGTGCTCTCCTCTTACGACAAAGATCGTCGTGCCGGCATAGCGCGTGCTCACAGTGCAACCCATATGCTGCAGAGTGCACTGCGGGAAGTGCTGGGCGATCACGTCCATCAGGCCGGATCTCTCGTGCAGGACGATGTGCTCCGCTTTGACTTCACCAACATGACTGCCGTTTCGAAAGAAGACCTCGCCAAAATCGAGACGCTTGTAAACCGGTATATTCTCTCAGGCTCTGACGTTGTAACCGACATCATGTCTCTGGAGGACGCCAGAAAGACCGGTGCCACCGCTCTCTTCGGAGAAAAATACGGCAGCACTGTCCGCGTTGTGAAAATGGGCGATTTCAGTGCAGAGCTCTGCGGCGGAACCCATCTTTCCAACACGGCAAAGGCAGGTTCCTTCCATATTCTCTCTGAGGCGTCCGTCGCTTCCGGTGTCCGCAGAATTGAGGCCGTCACCGGTATGAAGAGTGTTGCCCAGCTTCAGGAAGCTTCCGATCTTCTCTCCTCGGTTTCCGCCATGTTCAAGGCAGCTCCCGCTGATCTGCCTGACCGTATAAACGCCCAGGCAGCTGAAATCCGGGAACTGAAAAAAGTCATTGAGCAGTACAAAGCCAAAGAATCCTCCGGCAACGCCGGGTCTTACCTGGAAAAGGCAAAAACCATCGGTTCCCTCCATGTAACGAGTGCAAAGCTTCAGGATACCGATGCATCGGCACTGCGTGCTCTCGGTGATGTCCTTCGTGACAAGGACAAGGCTGTGGTTGCCCTCCTCGCTTCCGTCAACGGTGATAAGATTTCCTATCTGTGCGTCTGCGGAACAGAGGCTGTGGCAGCCGGCATCAAAGCCGGTGATGTTATCCGTCATGTCACTGCCATCACTGGCGGCAAAGGCGGCGGTAAGCCGGATTCCGCAATGGGAGGCGGTTCCGACCTGTCCCGTCTGGATGAATCTCTTGCTGCTCTGGATGCTTTTGTATCTTCCAAACTATAAAAAGGAGAATCACTCATGAATGACTGTCTGTTTTGCAAGATCATAGCAGGGGAAATCCCTTCCGCAAAGGTCTATGAAGACGAATATGTCTACGCATTCCGTGACATTAATCCCCAGGCTCCGGTGCATGTTCTTGTTGTTCCGAAGGAGCATATCGCCTGTGCCAATGAGATCACTGCGGAAAATTCCGTCTGCGTTGCTAAGATTTTTGAAGCGATCCCTAAAATTGCCGCCGCAGAAGGCCTGACCAACGGATATCGCATCATCAACTGCTGCGGAGAAGACGGCGGTCAGACTGTTTATCATCTCCACTTCCATCTTCTTGGCGGAAAGAAAATGGGCGAATCTTTCTGATTCCCGTTTCAGGTTTTAAGTGATTCCGTTATGAGAACGCTGGCAATTGCGTCTGTCTCTTTTTCTGCTGCTGTGTTTTGTTCGGCCTTTCTGCCCGGCACGGCAGCAGCGGGGGCATTCGCGGTTGCCTTTTCTCTTTTCGGCATACTCTGTTTCTTTCTTCCCTCCCTGACGCGAAGAAAACAGCTTTGCCTCGCAGCCTTCGCTGCAGCCTTTGGCCTGCTCTGGTCTGCCTTGTACAGCACACAGACTGTTGAAAAAGCCAAAGCACTTGACGGGCAGACATTGCCTGTCGCGATTGTCCTGTCCGACTATCCCCAGACCGGCAGCAGCTTCGTTTCCGCAAGGGGAATCCTGGCTACCGAAGGTCTTCCGTCCCTCGGTATAAAAATCTACGATACCACCTACACCCTTTCTTCCGCCGTACCTGGTCAATATGTCGCGCTCACGGCCCGTCTCAAAAGTGCCGACACACGCTATGGTGAGCCTTATGAAGCCTATCTCGCCTCCGGGATCTATCTAACAGGCTCCGGAAAAGGGGCTGTTACATTGGGGGAAAGGGTTTTTTCTCCGCGTTATCTCCCGGTGTACGCAAAACACTTTATCCTTTCCGTTGCCGATCGTGTCTTTTCTCCGGATATCAGCCCCTTTATGAAATCCCTCTTACTGGGAGATAAAACAGAGTTCTATCAGGATCCGTCACTGGAGGTTTCCATGTCTCGCTCCGGGATCATGCACATCGTCGCGGTATCCGGCATGCACATCAGCTTTCTGGTCGGTTTTCTCTGGCTTCTGTTCGGCCACTCCGCCATTAGCTCCCTGCTGAGCCTCGTGCTGGTGTGGTTTTTTGTGCTGATTACCGGTGCCCCATCTTCAGCAGTCAGGGCGGGGGTAATGCAGAGCTTTCTTCTCCTTGCCCCGATCCTGCGGCGGGAGAATGACCCTCCCACTTCGCTCTCGGCTGCTCTTGCAGTTTTTCTGTTTGCAAACCCCTATTCTGTCCGCAGTGCCGGGCTGCAGCTCTCCTTCTGTGCAGCAGCGGGAATACAGCTGTTTGCCGGTAGAATCCAGTCTTTTCTGCAGCGCTGTTTCGGAAGGTTTTCTTCCTCCCGGCCCGTCCGCAGCCTGACCGGAATTCTTGCAAGTTCCCTCAGCGTGATGATTCTCTCTGTGCCTGCCACCGCAATTCGCTTCGGCAGCGTTCAGGTTCTCTCGCCTGTCACCAACATTCTTGTAATGTGGGCGGTGTCCCTCTGTTTCAGCGGCGGGATAGCAGCTCTCCTGCTCGGGGCAATATTTCTCCCCGCGGGAAAGCTTCTGGCCCTTCCGGTGAGAATTCTGGTACGGTATATCATCCTGGCGTCCCGAGCCGTATCTGCGATTCCTTTCGCCTCTCTCTATACATGCAGCGATTTTGCCGTATATTGGGTCGCAGGAACCTATATTCTCTTCCTGCTGTTTCTTTTCCTCCCCGTCAGCACACGAAAAAAGTTTTTCTATCCGTTTACACTCTCCGTTGTTTCCCTCGCTCTTCTTCTGACCGGTACAAAAATACGCTATGATCGATACGCTGGCGTGTTTTCCGTTATCAATGTCGGCCAGGGGGAGTCGGTCGCTGTTTTTTCCGGAGATAAAACGCTCATGATTGACTGCGGCAGTATTATGACTGCCGACAGTGCCGGTGATGTTGCCGGCAGCTATCTCCTGTCCTGCGGCAGGAGCAGCGTGGATCTCCTTGTGCTGACCCATCTGCACGAAGATCATGTAAACGGCATTCCGGTTCTTCTGGAATATCTTCCGATAAAAGAAATCGCCATTTCTGCTTATGCCCCCGATGAAGAAGAGATGCTCTCGACTATCCTTCAGTCTCATAGGCAGGGAGGCCGAAGCCCTCCTAGGCGATATTTCAATTCGAATGCTTACACCGCTGAGCGAAGGAGATGCCAATGATCAATGCGTAATCTCTCTCGTCAGCATCGGCGATTATGATATGCTGGTCACGGGAGACGCTTCCAAAGCGTCTGAAAAAAAACTGCTGCAAAATCAGTCACTGCCTGCAATCGATCTCTATGTTGCAGGTCATCACGGGTCAAAAACCTCCACCGGCACTGATCTTCTGGAAACCCTCCGGCAGGCTGATAACCCTGTTGCAGTAATCAGCTGCGGTTATAACACATTCGGCCACCCCTCGCCCGAAACGCTGGAAGCTCTGGAAAAGTATTCCATTCTCACCTATCGTACCGATCTGAACGGTACAGTCCAGTTCACCCTTCCCTGA
>CACYYN010000022.1:0-7465 GCA_902778665.1 Oscillospiraceae bacterium
ACAACACAGATGGTGATCACCACACAGAAGAAGAAATTGATAAGACCGTCGACAAGAATCACGCCCGTGCCGAGTCCGCCAAGGAAAAGTGCCACGAACAGGCTTGTGAGGGTGAGCATTTTGACTGCATGAGAGAGTTTGTAAACAGCAAGAGGTTTGCCGCTATACTCTGCAAGCATACCTTCACAGATTTCTGTCTCGGCTTCCGCAGCATCAAAGGGGTGTGTGCCGGTTTCACCGGGTATGGTGAGCAGGAAAGCAATTGCTGCAGGAATCATGGACGGCTTCAGCAACAGGCAACCATGCTCAGCCTGATAGGAGGCAATGGTCTGCATGGAGAAAACCACACCGGATCCTACCGCATTGCCGACAGCCTTACCCACTGCAAGAAACACCAGCACAAGAGGCAGCTCACATGAGATGATGGTGACCATCTCACGGCTGAGACCTACACCTGCAAAAGGAGAACCGGTTGCAGCAGCACCGAAGATTTCGGCAAGAGCCGGAATCAGGAGCAGGTAAAGAATTACTATAATGTCAGCATTACCGGAAAAAGCGGTAAAGTTGAACACCGGGATAAAGAGCTGGATTACCACCAGAGCCGCAAGGCCCACAATGGGTGCGAGAAGATAGACCGTCTTATTGGCAACAGCCGGCACGATGGTCTCCTTGCCGCAGAGCTTGAAAAAGTCATACATCGGCTGAAGGATCGGCGGGCCGACACGCTTCTGCATTCTCGCCACAATTTTGCGCTCGATACCGCAGAGGAGCATACCGCAGAGGAAGCAGAACAGGAAGCCCGGGAAGATCAGGATATAGCCGAGATCCACAAGAGCATTAACAATAACAGACATTTCCTTCTCCCTCCTTAAAGCACAATCAGCATGAAGAGCATCACAAGCGCGAGGTCAACCACTGCCCACAATGCGTAATCATTCAGGATTCCGCTGTGGAGATCATGCATAAAGCTGAAGTAGTGCCTCCAGTTATGCTTGAAGCCCCAGAACAGATCGGAACCGCCGACCTGGCTGTAAACAGCTTCTTCACCGCTGAAGAAGAGTGCATGCTTTGCATCTGCCTCGCCGGAAGAAACTGCACTGACTCTGTCATACTTACTGGTTACTGCAACTATCGTGATAGCAAGAAGCACAATGCACATGATGAGCAGCCAGGACATCGGGCTCCAGACACCTGCCTCATAGAAGACGACATTCTGAGCTGCCGGCAGGAACGGGCCCATAGCAGAAGCTGCGTAACCTTCTCCGAGCATTGCATCAATGTAAGAGCTGGCATTAAATGCTGCCGTTGCAGCAGGCTGAGTAAGATACTTTCCAACGAGATCCGGGAAAAGGCCGGTAAGCACGCAGAGGAGGGCAAAAATACCCATAGCAAGGCGCATACCGAAAGAAACCTCTTTCACATTCTCATACTTCTCGGGGAGCCTGCCGAAGAACACGCTCTGGCTGACCTTAACAAAGGATGCCAGCGTCAGCACGGAGGTGACCAGGCAGATGACCGTGACAAGCACATAACCGATATTGCCGCTCTCCACAGCTTTCTGATAGCAGGCCTGGTAGATCATCCACTTGGATGCAAAGCCGTTGAAGGGAGGAATGCCGCTGATGGAAAATGCACCAATCAGGAAGAGCACGGTCGTATGGGGCATCTTTTTGCTCAAGCCGCCCAGCTCATCCAGGTTCGTGGTGCCCGTTTCATGGAGCACAGCACCGGCTGCAAGGAACAAAAGGCCTTTGAAGAGCGTGTGGTTAAGAGCATGATAGATACCGGAAGAGAAGCCGACTGCCGTGAACAGACCCACAGCAGTAAGCACATATCCGATCTGGGAGATCGAGTGGAAGGCAAGCAGACGCTTGAAGTCATGCTGGGCAAGGGCCATGGTAACGCAAAGGAACATGGACACACAGCCGATGAACACCAGCAGGAACTGGAAGGTGCTGAGCCCCATGGTCTGGAAGAGGAAGTAGGTCAGACGGATGATGCCGTAGATACCGCTCTTCGTCAGAACACCGGAAATCAGGACGGAGATGGAAGCGGGAGCTGCACCGTGAGCGTCGGCAGCCAGCGGGTGGAACGGCACAATAAAGGCCTTGGTGCTGAAACCGACAAACAGAAGTGCAAAAGCAATCTTGGTAGAGGTGTTCATATTGCCGGGAATAATCGCTGAGAGCTGAGCGAAGTTCAGCGTATGAGCATTTGCATAGAGCATAATAGTTCCGGCGAGAATGCATGTTGAACCCATGCACCCGACCACCAGGTACTTGAATGCCGCCTCCAGTGCACCGAACACCCGGTTGCGGAATGCCGTGAGGGCCACGGCAGCAAAGGTAAGAATCTCCACCATGATGAACATGTTAAAGATATCGCCCGAGAGCACAAGGCCCATAACGCCGCCTGCCAGCATGAGGAGAAGCGTATAGTACTGCGGGATATTTTCATCATGCGCCATGTACTGAATCGAATAGATCGTGGAGACAAACACGGCAGTGGAAATGAGAAGCCCAAAGAAAAGGGACAGGGCATCCACTTCCATCGCGATGCCGATGGCGTAGCCGCCTGCAGGCACACGGTTTCCCATCCAGTAGGCAATGACCTCTCCATTCACCATGACGGGCTTAATGAGCGCGATCATGCAGGCAAGGGAGATGGAAACGGACAGAACAGCAATGATGCTGCGAAGGGTCTTATTCTTCCCCAGGACAACAATCAGAAACGCACCCAGGAACAGAACCATAACCGAGTAGATCGGGAAATGGATATAATTCATGAAATTACTCATCCGTGCAGCCTCCTGATCTCTCTGGTGTCCAGCGTACCGTAGCTCTCATGAAGCTTCATCACGAGAGACATGGACATTGCTGTCACACAGGCGCCGATGACGATGGACGTAAGCGTGAGTGCCTGCGGAATGGGATCCACAAAATAACTGAGCTGGGTGATCTCTCCCTGCGTGAAAATCGGAGCAGTGCCGCCGGGCACATAGCCGATGGAGATGATGAGGAGATTGACACCGTAGTCTGCAATGGAGAGCCCGATAACAGCCTTTACCAGGTTAAACTTGGTGATAATGGTATAGAAGCCGAGGGCAATGAGGAAGAAAGATGCGATATAGTTAAATGTTATCATTTTGCGCACCTCCCTTAAGAATCTTTCCGGATCTGGCTGAGGATAGCCAGCATATATAGAGCAAGCATACCAACACCTGTAAGGACCTTCGCTCCAACTGCCGCATTCATCAGGAAGATGGTGCCGGAGGACCACAGATCACCGATATTTCCGCTCCGGAAGAGGATGTTTTCACAGAAATAGCCGCCGTAGACAATACCGAGCATTGCGAAGACCACATAAAAGATAGATGCAATGCCTTCCGTATCATGAAGGATGCCGCCTTTAACGGTTTTAATGCTGTCATACCCGTAACCGAGATAAATGAGGGTAAACACAGCAACCATCAGTACACCGCCCTGAAAGCCGCCGCCCGGAGAGAGGTGGCCATGCAGGATAATGTCAAACAGGAGGACGAGAGTAAGGGGAATCAGGAAATCGCAGCCGCAGCTGGTAATCACATGTTTGATCTTCCGATTTTCATTATTCATCTTTGGCATCCTCCTTCTCTTCTTTCTTCTTTGCGCCGGAGAGAATAACGGCAGAGCCTGCAACAGCGGTGATCAGAATAAATGCTTCGCCCATGGTATCATATCCACGGAAGTCAAACACAATGGAAGTGACATCATTGACGGAATGGCTCTTTGCAAGATTCTGCTGCACAATGGCAGCTGCGGCGCCGTCTGCCGTAGAATCGTCATAGGCTTCGGGATTCTGCTGCAGCTCGTAGACGGGAACCGTCACCTGGGCAGGATCGTAAGTCGGCTGGAGCGTTCCCATGTTCAATCCGGCGAGCACACAGCACACAAGCACGGCGCCGAGGGAAAACCAGGTAAGAAACTTCTTCATTTGCCGCCTCCCTTTCCGATCTTCCGCAGGGTAACGATCATGATCAGCGGAGCGAGGGCAGCACCGACAGCAGCTTCGGAAATTGCGACATCCGGTGCATGGAGAATCAGAAATTCAGCAGCTGCAAACAGGCCGGTTACCGCAAGGGCGATCACCGCAGAGAGGAGATTGTCCAGCTCAGCAGCGAGAATTGCGGAAACCACAAGACCCAGCACAACAGCCACGTTCAGGATAACGACCAGATTACTCATTGAAATCCCTCCCGTAGTCATCAGGATTCAGCCTGATTTTTTTCTCACCGCGACGGTCAGCCTTGTAGGCGCCCTTTGCGATGACATGAGAACCAATCGGATTGGTAAAGAGAATCATCAGTGCCACCACCGCAATTTTTACGGCATTGTCTGCGGAATGCAGAAAACAGGCAGCATAGAGAATTCCGCCGATGGCAACACACAGCACTCCCAGCGTAGGAATACAGGTGGAAGCCTGCATACGGCACATGGTATCGGGCATCTTCAGGATGCCAAGCGTTCCGGCCAGGGCAAAGTAAAGCCCAATCACAACCAGAACGTCAATCAGAATTCTGACAGCAATCATATCACAGGCTCCCTTCCAGATATCTGCCGACAAGCATGGTATCTATAATGCCGAGGAATGCACCAACCAGAGCAATATTCAGGTAAATACCGCGTCCGGTGTACATGGAGAAAAGAATCATGGCACAGCACAGCAGATTATCGCAGGCATCGCCTGCCACCATGCGGTCTGCGGGAGTAGGGCCCTTGGCGATTCTGAACACCAGGCTGAGAGCCATAAGCGCGAAGAATATAGCACAGATCAGCAGCTCAATCATCAGTCAAACACCCTCCTTGTTCCTTTTTCCAGAGCACCTTTGATGGCCTCTCCGGCCTGTTCACCGCTCTCTGCGGTGACATCGATCCAGTGAACGTAAAGAAAATTCTTTCCGTCCTCTTCCGCCACGTCCATGGTGATGGTGCCCGGCGTCAGGGTAATGGAATCAGAGAGAAGAGCAAGACCGTAGTCACTCTTCATTTCAGTCGGTACCTTCACAATGCCGGGATTTACCGCCTTGCATCCGCCGTAAACTCTTTTCGCCATGTCCAGGTTTGCTTTGACCAGTTCGACAAAGAACGTCACGCTGTATCCCAGCAGGCTGAAGATTTTAGCAGGGTTGAAAAAGCGGTAGGAATCTCCGTGGACGAAAAATCTTGAAGAAAACAATGCGGTCGCTATGCTCACCAGGACCCCTGCGGCCAGTTCCTGAACGGTAAAGCTCCACGTAATCAGGACCCATACGACCATACAGAGGATAAATGTGGCAAGCACAGCAGATAATCTTGTTTTTTGCAAGAAAAACCCCCCTTATGTATCAGTTAATTGAATAGTTATGATGTTTTAAAGCAGAATCACTCGACCGTGAGATACTCCACATAGCAGCGAAACGGGTCTTCGCTTTTGGTGAATTCCAGCTTCGCCTCTTCGGCAATTGTCCCCTTGGCTGCAAGCGGAAAGAAATCTGTCACACACGCCGGCACAATCCCGGAAAAATCTCCTACGGCAAGGGTAATGCCCAGGCACTTCCGGAAGCCCTGCTTCTCTGCTTCATCGGAAACAAGTTTAATGATGCCTTCGGTAATTGCCAGTTCGTGCATTTAACGGTCAAGGCAGGAGAAGCACGGGTCAATGCTGGCGATGATGAGCCCTGCATCGGCCACCGTATTGCCTCGCAGCATATGAGGAATCGTCGGTGTATTTTTGAAGCTGGGCACATGAATGGAAACACGGAAGTTTTCCAGCTTCCCGTTACCCACCACCATATGGCTCAGCTGACCGCGAGGTGCCTCGTGACGGCAGACTGCAATGCCCTCCTGAATCTTCGGCAGCTTGTTGCCGTTGTTGATGGGGCCTTCCGGCAGATTATCCAGCGCCTGCTCGATAATCTTGATGCTCTCAAAGCACTCCAGCGCTCTCACAACAACTCTGTCGAACACGTCGCCATTCTGGCAGACGGGAATGTCAAATTCAAAATCTTCATAAGAGGAATAGGGCGCATCCTTGCGGACATCCGTTTTCACACCGGATGCTCTTGCATGCGGGCCGATCGCACCGAGACGCACAGCGTCTTCATGCTTCAGCACACCCACATTTTTGGTGCGCATGGCGATGGTCTTGTCGTTGAGAACAATGTCAACAATCCTTTTCAGCGGTTCCTTCATCGCTTCACACCCTTTGAGCATATCGCGACGCAGATCATCGTCAATGTCTCTCCGGGATCCGCCGATGGTAACCATGGCGTAGTTCACACGGTTACCGCTGAGACGTTCCAGCAGATCCATGATAAGCTCACGCTCATCCCAGATGTGCATAAACATGGAGTCATGCCCGATGATGTGGCAGGCAATGCCCATCCACAGCATATGGGAGTGGAGACGTTCCAGCTCCGCAGTAATAACGCGAATGTACTGACCGCGCTTCGGCACTTCCGTCTTGTTGATGGCCTCTACGCACATGGCATAGGTCAAAGCGTGGGAGTGGGAGCAGATGCCGCAAACACGTTCCACCAGCACCAGTGTCTGGATTGCATTACGCTCGGTGCAGAGCTTCTCAATGCCGCGATGGTTATAGCCGACAAAAACCTCAGCGTCCTTGATGACCTCACCCTCGGTATAAAGCGTGGCATGGATCGGCTCTTCCAGAGCAGGATGATACGGACCGATCGGGACTACATAGCTCATTTGCTCTCCTCCTTTTCTGTACCATTGAGCTTGCGGAGTTCGGAAAGAGGCTTCACCATAATCTGGCCTTTTCCTTCATCCTCCAGCAGGTCATAAGGCAGGAACAGACGTTTGGAGACATCCAGACCTTCAAAGGTCCATCCGAAAAGCTCATTGAGCTCCCGTTCCGGCCATTCAGCTGCCACATCATAGATTTCACTGATGGACGGGACCACCGTTTCTCCCACAACGTGATAGGATTCCAGAACAGGTCCTACCGCATACTCATAGGAAATATCGGGATTTCCGTCCTTGTCAAGAAAGCCGTGGATCATGACAAGAATGACTTCCTTCCTGCGCATCCGCTCTGCAATGGGTACGATCTCATCTTTGCTGATGTCGATTCTTTTGTACTCCTGCATCAACTTCACCTCTCTTAGTTTTCCACTTTTTACATTTTAAATATTTAATCACGGACAGGTCCGTTCTTAACAGATTCTGGGCAGCTGTGCACCGGAGAGCTTCTGGAGCACACGGCTGCCGCCAAAGGCCGTTTTCATTACAACGCGGCCGGGATAACGGTCTGTCACCGTTCCGATGACAGCTGCATTCTTTCCTTCCGGCATTTCCTGCATGGCACTGAGGATTTTTCCCGTATCTTCCGGGGCTGCAACACAGAGAAGCTTCCCCTCATTGGCGCAATAAAGCGGATCAAGCCCCAGCATATCACAGGCCGCACGGACTTCTTTCCGGACGGG